>DBCP01000117.1:0-1878 GCA_002293105.1 Bacteroidetes bacterium UBA955
CAGCAAAAAGCCATCGCCGATGCCCAAAATCCCATCGTTCAGGAGTGGGAAAACCTCATGTGGACGTATCAGCAGGCACTTCCCACGGCCAAACCGGGACAAAAATGGGTACTCATGAAAATGATCTTTTCAATCCAATCTTAATCCAACTCCTGATCAAGGGTGTAAATCATCGCTGCTACTGCGGCCGCTCCCAACTGCAATTCGCGCTTGTTCACATTCTCAAACACGTCTGTTTCTGCGTGATGCACATCAAAATACCGCTGTGAATCAGGAATGAACCCCACAAATACCGTATTGGGGTTCACCTTTTTCAGCGGTCCGATATCGGCACCACCACCACCCCGCTCAATCTCACCAATCCCATAGGCATCCAACCATTTTTGATATTTCGATAGCTTCAATAAAAACGAAGTATCCACGCCAAAGCCCCTAGGTACAAAGCCCCCGCGATCGCTCTCCAACGCCGCTACATGTTCCTCGCCCAACACCTGGGCCAAGCGAGCGTATTCCGTTCCGCCGCGCAAGCCATTTTCCTCATTGATCCAAAAAACGCATCGCAACGTATGCTTGGGCGTATAACCAATCTCTTTCAACAACCGCAGCGCTTCAAAGGCATGCATGCACCCCGCCCCATCGTCGTGCGCACCCTCTCCCTCATCCCAACTATCAAAATGTCCGCCAAAAGCAATGATCTTCTCCGGATACACAGAACCCGTTGAACTCGCCACCACGTTCGCACTCATCCGGTCGTCCAACGTCTTACACCCCAAATTCACCGTCACCTGGTGCTTGGCATCGTTCACGCACACATCTTCCAACAAATCCGCCACCGCCGTAGCCACCGCCACCATGGGCACCTTCGCCACCCCATCCTCATAATGCGTAACCCCCGTATGCGGATGCAAATCGCACTTATTGCTCATACTCCTCACCAACACCGCCACAGCCCCATACTTCGCACTCACACTGCCATTCACGCGCTGATTCACACAACCCCCATAAGCCTGAAATGTATTCAACAACGTTTGATCAAACGCCCGATTCAGCAACACAATCTTGCCCTTCAACAACCCCAATTTACCCATGCTGTCCAACGCCTTCATCCCATCCACAACCACCAACGCGCCTGTCACCTTTCCGCCCACAGAGCCACCCAAAGCACACGCATTCAACGCATACATTTTCTGTGGCTTGGGATTCGCCTCCACAAACGCCTCACAGTCATAATCGGCCGCCAACTTACCCCGCTTAAGCTTATCCGTGAGCCATGGCGATACCAGTTCAACCGCCTCCACATCGCCCCGCTCCCACCTTGGCACCATCACCGGCTGCGTAAACACTGTATCGAAACGGTACGATTTCAACATATCCACCGCCCAAACAATCCCCCTCTCAGCATTGTCAGACCCACTCAATCTCGGCCCAACCCCCTTGCACAACTCCCCCAATCGCTTGTAGGCATGGCCATCGGTTAACGACAAATCAAACAATCGCTTGAACATCAAACTATCCAAAGAAATGGGCCCATCCGAACGCGTACCCCGAATGCCCTGCGCCAACAACGGATCCATCGCCAAAAACCCAAGCACCCCTATCACCAACCGCCTACCGAACCAAGAAATCTTTTTCATCGGCAGCAAATTACTCAAAAACTTCCATTTACTTTTGAATCAACAACGTTCTATGCCAACGCCCCGCATCACCGCCATCTATATCTACCCCATCAAATCTATGGGTGGCATGTCTCTGGGCGATGCCGAAGTGGGCATGCGCGGACTCCAACACGATCGCAGGTACATGTTGGTTTCGGCTGAGGGGAAGTTTCTCACGCAACGACAAACACCCGAATTGGGACAATTTCACCTCGCTTACAAC
>DBCP01000117.1:2045-2794 GCA_002293105.1 Bacteroidetes bacterium UBA955
TGGTTTTCTCAAAAACTACAGCGCGATGTAACCCTCGTTTACCAGCCGGATCACGCCAACAGACCCTTGCCGCCAGAGTATCAACCCAACCCTCAGAACACGCACCACGTAAGCCTGGCCGATGGATACCCCATTCTTGTGGTTTCTGAGGCCTCCCTGGCATTGCTCAACCAAAAAATCCAACACAGCAGTCCCCAAACAGAGCCCATGAGCCTGATAAGATTCCGCCCGAACGTTGTATTGAGCCATTTAGAACCCCACCAAGAAGATTCGCTGGGCACATTCCAACTCGGCACGGCCACTTTTCACATCGCCAAACCCTGCAGCCGATGCATCCTCACAACCATAGACCCCATTACCCTGGAACGGGGCGATGAGCCCTTGCGCACCCTCAGCACCTATCGAAAAGAAAACAACAAAATCCTTTTCGGCGCCAATGCACTTTGCCTCAAACCGGGAAAAATTAGCACATCAAAGTAAACTTTCAACCGCGCAACACGTCTAATCCACGGGTTCAAGTCCATACAATCACCCATTTCCATGAAAACCACGCCCTTTTTCACCGCCGCTTGGATAGCCATCATCGCCCTCACCGCCTTCATCGCCCCACAAAAAGCATCGGCACAAACCACCTACTTCCCGCCCAATACCGGCACATGGGAAACCACATCGCCCCAAAGTTTGGGATGGTGCGATGCCAATATCGACAGCCTCTACAACTACCTCAACCAGAAAAATACCAAAGCCTT
>DBCP01000117.1:2909-3164 GCA_002293105.1 Bacteroidetes bacterium UBA955
GGATTGGCCCAGCAAGACGGTCTGCTCAAACTCAGCGACGCTTCCAGCAAATACCTCGGCACGGGATGGAGTTCACTCAGCAGCGCGCGCGAAGACAGCATCAAAATATGGCACCACCTCACCATGACCACAGGTTTGAACGATGCCGGAGCCGACCCCGATTGCACCCTGCCCGCCTGCCTTACTTACAAAGCCGCCGCCGGCACCCGTTGGGCTTATCACAATGCGCCATACACACTACTCGACCAAGTCATT
>DBCP01000092.1:0-183 GCA_002293105.1 Bacteroidetes bacterium UBA955
TGTGATCTTCTTCAGCGGCAGAGAGTTCTACACCAACGCTTACAAAAAACTCAAACACAAACAATCCAACATGGATACCCTCGTGGCCCTGTCAACCGCCACAGCCTTCCTCTACTCCACCTACCAAGTCGCCACCCGCTACCTGTTGCCACCCCAGCATCACACAAACCACCCCCACTACTA
>DBCP01000092.1:231-2976 GCA_002293105.1 Bacteroidetes bacterium UBA955
CCTTCTGGGAAAATACCTCGAAGAACGCGCCAAAAACCGCAGCGCACAAGCCATCAACGACCTCCTTTCACTACAGCCCTCCCAAGCCACCGTCATCCGAAACAACCAAGAAATAACCGTTGACGCCGGCGATATTCTGCTGGGCGATTTTGTCATCATCAAACCCGGTGAACGCATACCCATCGATGGCAAAGTTCGCTCCGGCAACTCCCACATCGATGAATCAGCCATCACCGGAGAACCCATTCCCGCCGCCAAAACCAAAGGCAGCCAAGTCTTCGCCGGCAGCATCAACCAAGAAGGCACCCTCAAAATCATTGCCCAAAAAGTGGGTAGCCAAACCCTACTATCGCAAATTGTGGCCCGCGTGGAACAAGCCCTCGGCTCCAAACCGCAAATACAACAACTCGCCGATCGCATATCCAGTATTTTCGTGCCCACCGTTGTCATCCTCGCCATCGCTTCCGCCCTGTTCTGGACCATCTTCCCGCTCAACAGTCCCGCCGCCTTCGCCCTCACCACATTCATCAATGTACTCATCATCGCCTGTCCTTGTGCACTCGGACTTGCCACACCCACCGCCCTCACCGTTGGCATCGGCAAAGGCGCCAAACAAGGCATTCTGGTGAAAGACGCCCAAGCACTGGAGTTGGCGAGTAAGCTCACCGACATCGTATTCGACAAAACCGGCACCCTCACCCAAGGCAAACCTGCGGTGGAGGCCCTGCATACCTTTCCCAACGACGACATCGCTGAAACAGACATCCTACAAATTCTTTTCACCCTCGAAAAACAATCCGAGCATCCATTGGCGCAAGCGGTCATCAACCACCTGTCCACGAAAAATATCGCCCCAACCGCCATCAACCATTTCACCAACCTGCCCGGCAAGGGTATCACAGCCGAACTACTCGGACGTACGTACAAATTGGGCTCTTGGGATTGGATCTCAGCCGAGCTTGCACCCGAGTGCA
Organism: Bacteroidetes bacterium UBA955; assembly: GCA_002293105.1. Lineage (GTDB taxonomy): Bacteria > Bacteroidota > Bacteroidia > NS11-12g > UBA955 > UBA955. The sequence goes on from DBCP01000092.1 coordinate 1,206, forward strand.
GCCCCGAACATCGCGCAATCGCAAAAGACTTACTCAACCAAGCCCAAACGGTCATCGCCTTGTGTTCAGCATCACAGTGTCTGGCCATTTTGGGCATCGCCGACCCCATCAAAGACAACGCCAAAACCACCGTTTCCGATCTGCAGCAACAAGGATATAAGGTGCATTTGCTCACGGGCGACAACCCCCAAACGGCGCAAAAAATCGCAACTGCATTGGGCATAGAAGCGATCGTTTCGCAAGCCCTTCCCAATACCAAACTTGATTACATCAAACAGTTACAATCCAATAATCGCACCGTGGCAATGGTCGGCGATGGCATCAACGACGCACAAGCACTGGCCCAAGCCGATGTGAGTTTCGCCATGGGTACTGGCAGCGCACTGGCCATGGAGTCGGCCGGGGTTACGTTAACTGGCGGACAGATATCGCAAATTTCGCAGGCCATTTCGTTGTCGAAGCAGACATTGAAGACCATTCACATGAATTTAATTTGGGCATTTGGCTACAACGTGTTGGCGATTCCGATGGCGATGGGCATATTTTTACCCTTCGGCGGACCAACGCTCAACCCCATGATTGCCGGGGCTGCCATGTCGTTCAGTTCCATATCCGTCGTACTCAACAGCCTTTGGCTATCAAAAAGAAAATAACATGACAACTTTACAATTCAACACAAACATCAATTGCGGGAGCTGCATCAAGTCGGTGACGCCATTTTTAAACGCTTTGGAAAGCATCGAGGCTTGGGAAGTAGATACAAACAACCCCGAAAAAGTATTATCGGTGCACACAGAAGAACCGGCCGAGGAGGTAACCACAGCGGTATTGAGCGCCATACAGCAGGCGGGGTTCAAGGGCGATGTACGTCGCGATTAATCGATCTTGGTAAACTCGATCTTCTTGGTTACATCAGAAGGATTTTCCAACCACATTTCGGTATTGGTCAATCTCACGATGCGATACACTTTGGTACCAAGATCCACGCCACTCCAAGTTTGCTTGAACGATATTTTCTCCTTGGTTTCTCCCCATTGCCAATCCAAATCGATGGTTGCAACGTTGAAAGAACCGTTAAAGAGTTTGGTTTTGGTGGTTGCCTTGCCTTTGTTGTCTTTGGTAAATTCATAAATGACTGAATCTCCGGCTTTGGGCGCAGCGCCTCCTTCTAGAAATGTATTATTCCAACGTCCGGTTAAACGGCCCACTTTTGAACGGAGCGACAAATCTGGACCTTCTTCGTAGGTACATCCTTGGAAAGCGGCCATGGCCACGAAAACAACGGCGAATAATCTCATTTTCATACGATTGAATGTTAGTGTTGGTTACGAATTAAATAAATTTTTCATGGAATCAATCCTATTGAGTCCGAAAATTCACGAAATTTGCAGTATTGCATGGGATTGACCGGATTCGACGGGATGATTGGTTGCAGTGTAAGCATGTGGTGCGTGGGAGGTTTGCACCTAAATCTCAGCCTTCAAACCATTAAGAGGCGAATCTAACTACGCCATGGCTGCCTAATCGGAATGATTAAGTAATTGCCATCTACCCCGAATGTCTCTATCTGAGCCGATGTTCGTCAGGGGTAGTCGACCCGCTCAGGTATGGCCCCGAAGCGCCAATGCAGGGGTTTATTACAAAGTTGGATAAGGAGCGACGTTGGCCAGGGTAGAGCCGGCCCGATCCCGAAAATCAATCTAACCCTAAACATGTAGAAAGCGCTAGTGATCGCATAGCCGGACGGGGGTTCGATTCCCCCCAATTCCAC
>DBCP01000106.1:0-3754 GCA_002293105.1 Bacteroidetes bacterium UBA955
TGACCAATCAATTTATCGAGCGCATTGTGACGGCCCACGTCCTCCGCCGAAAGGATGAAATTTCCATCCAAATCAAACAGCGCGCAACCGTGAATGCCACCGGTTTGGGCAAAATTGGCTTGTTGGTTTCGCAATGAATCGGGTAGCGAATAAAGCACCTGCGAAGGCACTTTCCACTGGGTTTTGGGCAGTTCGATGTTGCATTGCTGCTGCACGGCTTCTAACGATGCCTTGCCACAAACGCCGCAGCTAGAGGTGGTATAAAAATGTCGTTCCAGCTTGGCGAGATCCACGGTTACATGCGATTTCAGTTGAACCGTTAAAGCGTTTCCGGAGGGGTCTTCCGCTACATGAATGGATTGAACGTCGCTGCCATGTTTTATGATTCCTTCGGTGAACAAAAATCCCAAGGCCAGGGATTCGTCGTTTCCCGGGGTGCGCATCGTGACCGAAATCGGTTGGGCCGCTGTTGAATCGCCCATGAATAGTTTGATTTCGAGGGGTTCTTCCACAGCAACGAAATCGGGCTGTAGGCTCAATTTTTGACCTTCAAGTCGATGTACTTCGGTGGGGGATATGCTGAATTTGTCGCTCATTGGTCGAAGCTTCTCAAGGTTTGCAAGGTTTGGATATCGGTGGGCAAGATACAAGGATTGTGGGCTTCTACGAATTGTCTGAGCGATGAATTCTCTTTCGCAAATTCTGGGACTTGCTGCAGGATTTCGGCGGGATAGTAGGCCACGAGTGGTTCGATGAATCCCGTGATGTGGTTTTGGTAGCAGCAGATGCGATCTTGGGTTTGTCCGACCGCCACCAACCGACCCAGTGTTTCTTCGGTCATTTTGCGATAATCGCAACCGAGTAGAAGGAGCCCGTTTGTTGTGGCGATGGTTTGATTGTCTGAAAACTGGGATTGATTGTCTGAGCAATGATTCAGGTAGGAGAGCATACCACTCATGGGGCCCCGGCCGGCGTGAGCTGGCCGGTCAAACAACCCTACCACCTTTGGATTCTCTCCGAAAGTCAATTGTTGTTCCTCCCTGCAACTCACATAAACCTCATCACAAAATGGCAACAACAAATCGGCCATGTACATGTAAGCGGGCTTATCGCCCAGAGTGATCAAGGCTTTGTCATGGCCCATCCTCCTGCTTTCGCCCCCTGCCAATACCAAACCTGTGATCACCGATGTTTCTTTGGGCTGTGATTACTTTGTTGCAGCGTCGGCCTTTGCCTTGGCTTGCTTGATCATTTCATCGGTTCGATTTTTGGCCGCGAGTTCAACCTGGTCTGCTTTGTCGTTCACGGAAGATTCCCATTGATCGGCTTTTTGGTTGCCTTTGGCCTCGGTTTGGTCAGCCAATTTATATCCTTCACCTTTTGCGGCGGTGGCTTTTTTATCGGCTTCTTTGAGCAGTTTTTCAGCGGCTACTTTGGCCAATTTCTTCTGAATGGGGTCTTTCGCAGCCGCTACCAATGCATCCGCTTCCTTTTTGGCTTTGTCCATGGCGAAAGTATACGCTTTGTCCGTCTCTGATCGCTGTTTTGCGGCCAATTCTTTGGCTTCAGTACGCATTTTCTCGGCCGTTTCTTTTCCGTTGGTCCTCATCAAATCAGCCTTTTCCTTGGCCTCTTTCAATATCTCGGCCACCTGTTTGTTGAGTGCATCAAACGCTTTGTCTTTCAGTTGGGCAATCACAGGTGCCGCCGCTTCTTTCAATGCGCCCTTCCATCCCACTGTCAATTTCGGATTTTTCATATCCCCCGTAATTGTGAATGGCAATTTTCGCCCCTTGGCCATCAAGGTACCTCCCAAGTGCAATTGCTTGCTCAAGTCCACATAGCCACCCAATTTCATTTGTCCTTCCTTGGGCAAAGCCACCCCTATCGAATCTTTCAATTTAAACTGTCCGTTTTCTATTAAAAATCCGGCTTTGGTTGGTTTCAACGACATTTTATCACCAGCGCCCCATTGCAATTGTTTGGCGGCATCGCCCATCCACGAAGGGACGTCCAAGTTGCCACTGAACAAGTTGAACAATCCGCCGGCGGTGAGTGTGGCCAAATCCATGTCCATATTGGGCTTTAACGTCATTCCCATCTGCGTTTCGATATTCGCCAAGCCTTGGATTCTACCAACAATGGGTGCGTACTCTTTGATCAAGGCAAACGTGGTGGCCAAATTGGCTGGATTCACGTTCAATACATTGAAGCCCCCTTTTACTGTGGGTTTGCCACCCTGAGGATAGGTGTAATTGATGCCCGCCAACTCAACCCTCGCCCCAAAAATGGATGCAGCCAAGGGATCTATGGTCAATGCGCCTTCTTTCACCACCGCTTTCGCTGTGGCTTGCTGCATGTCGTAGTCTTCATATAGCAATCGACCTACGTTCATGTTGAACATGAGGTCCAAATTCTCTGGAATTCGGGGTGCTGAACTTGCTTCGGTCGCGGGGGCGTTTTGGGCAGCCGCCGTTTCCTTGGCATCTCCTGTTGCCCCATCCGACATCGACGCCATCCATTCGTTCAAATCCATGCTGTTGCTATTGATAACCAACTGGCCTTTCAGCGTTTCATCGTTCAAATAGTATCCCAACATGTTTTGGAGTTTGCCGTTGATGTTCATCGCCGATTTGCCATACTGCAATTGATTTACGGTGATGTTGAAGTCGGTTGGACTTACACTCATATCCAATTGTTGAAGTTTCAGTGGCAAGGTGGCAGCAGAGGTATAGGCGATGTTTTTGAGAGCGATGTTACCCCCCGCCTTTAAATCGTTGAATTGTTCTTTGGCGATGGCGCTGAAATGTCCATCAAAATTGAAATGCGCATTCACCTCCCCGGAAACTTGGGTGCCTGATTCTAGTGGCATCAATTGTTTCCAGCGATCTAGGTGCAAATTGATATCTACTTTTCCATTGGCGTAAGGATTGCTTACGGGGGGTTTCATTTCCAGCGATACGGCCAATTGATCCCCGCCCAAATTGGCACTCAACGGCGCAATCACCACATGGGTATTGTCGGGATTGCCATCGGTATTGTCTAAGGCAAAATTCAACTGGATATTGCTGGCATTGGCAGGCATCGCAGGGTATTGGAAACCCGCATCTTTCACTTTCAGCTCAACATGGGTGGCAGGCATGCGCAAATCGTTCATGATGCCTTTCATGGTAAAGACCAATCCCATGGTGCCGCTGGCTTTTACATCGGCGAAATTCTCGGTGTAGCAGCCGGGGACCACACTCAGGAACGACTTGAAATCACTGTTTGGCGTGCGCACATCGATGTCCATATCCATGTCGATTTCGCCCATTTTAATCCAACCTTTTGCAATCAAGGGTAGGTCGTTGATTTGGAATTGGTTGTCGGCGAAGCCAAATTTCATTTGGTTTAGGTCCATGTCGATGGCCGTTTCCCCGCTGATTTTTGCTTTGGAGAGTAGGTTCATGCCTCCGAACGACATGCTGGCCCTATCGATACCAATTTTGTTGTTGAGCGTAAAGAGGGCATCTGCAAAATCACCCTGACTGAGAAGGTTGGTTCCTTCGGTGGTCAGTTCAAAGTCCATGGAATGGTCGATGTAGTGGATTCGGGTATTTTCGATGTTGAGTTCTTTGATGCTGAGCGACATCGGCGCGCTGGTGTCTGTGGTTGGTTTTTCGGTGGCAGTGGTATCGGCCATGGCGATATCAAAGTTGGCGGCACCGCTTTTTAGGAAAATGATGTTGGCGCGGGCGTCTTGCAGGTGGATTTT
>DBCP01000106.1:3891-6429 GCA_002293105.1 Bacteroidetes bacterium UBA955
CCCAAACTGAGGTTGGGGAAGTTGCGAATCAAACTCAGGGATAGATCTGGATTGAAGCTCACGGTGGCTTTCAAATTCTTATTGGCCGCGGTTTGCACAGCGGATACAATTTTGCCTTTGAATGCGAAGGGGAGTATCAACAAAGCAGCAAAAAGCACTGCTAGTGTGATACCGGTGATTTTCAAGGGTTTTTTCCAGTTCATGAGCGTTGATTGATGCAAAAATAAGGCCTCGTTTTTGAGTTTTTGTGAGGTAAGGTTTAAAGTCGGTGATATCCTGGAGATTCCGAATCGATCCGTTTAAATTCGAAGATAAACGTTAATAATCGCTTGATACATGGTTAGCGAAATCTTAGTCTTCAATTTTGCCCCAAGAAACTCTTCACCCGAAGCGCAGCATTGTCTCTGATATCGAAATAAAAGAGGTTTATGTCGCCCATATGGTAGTTTTTGTCGGTCCAAAGCCATGATCCGCGAAATTTCGGTTTACTCACCCACAAAATGCCACCGTGAATTTGGGCATCGCAGATTTGGGGCAGCGCAAGATGGAAAGGGCGAAGTGCGGCTCCTTTGTGAAGCGTTTTGGGTATATAGATTTCTGAATTGTCCCAACTGATGGGATTGATACAAACAGCGCGAGCAAGGCCGAGTTCGTAATCTGGGGGTGTGTATCCACGTTCATAGGTGCACCAGCTTACGAAACAGCCCGTGGCACTGTCGCTTAGGCAAGGGGGGAGGCCAGGTAGAGAATCTTGTGGGACAGCCATTCCAGGGATATACGCCGCTATCAGTTTTGATTGGAGGGGTTTGTTTAGTACAAAGTCTTGAAGCAATCTGGCGGCGTGGATTGTGCCTTGGCTGTGCGATGCGATGATAAAAGGTCGACCCTGGTTATAATTGTCGAGGAAGTACTGAAAGGCATGAGCGACATCACTGTACGCGGTATCCAAAGCGGCTTTTTTGTCCTCAGGGAATTGGGTGAGGAAGACAGAATAATGGGCTTGGCGGTATCTCGGAACATATACTTTCCCAGCCGCGTTAAATGCCGATGCTTGAAATTGCGTGGCACTATTATCTACTCCGCTGTTGAGTTTGGCATCACGCAAATCGTGATTCCACGCGAATTGTGTTTTTGGTTTTTCTGTGTAGGTGGTTGGATGGATAAAAAAAACATCGGCCTCGGCTCGGTCTTGGTTGTGGTAATATCCGCGAGGGGTTAAATCTGCGGGGTCAACCTTGGTGGGAAGGGCACTCCAGTTTTCGTGTTTGCTGTAATCAGGATGCGGTGGTGTGGGCGACTGATTAAAGCGGGTAGGAATGAGATAATGTTGTGCAGTAATGGTTTGAGGGACGAAAACCAATAGTAAATTGAGTATTAATAATGCTACAGGTTCTGTTTTTGCTGACAACTGAGCCAATTGATTGGTTGTTACATGGAGGAAAGAGATTTTTTTCACGATGCGTATTGGATTGTGGTAGTTAAACGCTTTTCTTTCTATATTCGTTCAAAAATAACAGTATGTATACAGGTTTGGTTCATTTGCACAATTTGTTGCGTTGGGTGATCGTGATTACCCTCGTTTGGTCTTTGTTGAATGCCTTCAAAGGCAAAAACGGAAAAGAAACCCTCATCATGATGATTGCATCACATGTGATGTTACTTATTGGTTTGGTTCAGTGGTTTGGTGGTGATTGGGGCCTAAAGCAAATCAAAAACTTAGGCATGGGCGAGGCGATGAAAAACGCAGCGATACGCTTTTTTGCAGTGGAACACGCTTTGATGATGATCATCGCAATTGTTTTGATTACGATCGGACATCGTTCTGCGAAAGCGGGAAAAGCCAATACCAAATGGTTTTTATTGGCCGCCTTGGCCATTATTTTGATAATGATGCCCGGGCCTTGGAAGAGCGATGTTGCTTTGCAGCGCGGACTTTTCCCAGGTATGTAGTTGGTTGCTCACTGACAACTTTGCACAGACTGTCCTATGGGGCATTTTGGCAATATTTTTGACTCTTCACGCATCATGAAACCTTCATTGAAATTTTCGGTTGTTTTGGCAGTGGGATTGCTTGCCCTATCCATGACATTCGGTTACATCGGCGCGTGGTTGTTTAATGCCAACGTCTTTGGTAAACCCTCGCAAGGATTGCGCATCGCAGGGGATGTTTCTAGCAACAATGTCCATGCGATTTCCGTGAATTCAGCCACCCCCTCCGGGTTTGAGCAAGCCTCGGCCAGTTCCACTCCCTCCGTGGTCTTTATCAAAACCGTGAGTACCGTGCAATATGAAAGTCCCTTCAGTGGCCTCTTCTGGGATTTCGATCCTTTTGGGTCGCGCGGACAAGCAGCGAGCACCGGTTCTGGCGTGATAGTAAGCAAAGACGGTTATATTGTTACCAATAACCATGTGATTCAAGGGGCCGATAAAATCACTGTGGTGCTCAACAAACCCAAAACCGAGTACACCGCCCGCGTGGTGGGTACCGACCCCAGTTCCGATTTGGCCGTCTTAAAAATTGAAGCCACCGAACTCCCC
>DBCP01000162.1 GCA_002293105.1 Bacteroidetes bacterium UBA955
GACCGAATTGTGATGGGCTCTACCATCGCCGAGATCAAAGACCCCAACCTCAAATGGGAAACCACCGAAGAAATTGATTTCGGGGTGGATTTTGAGGCGATGAACGGACACATTTCAGGCGTGATCGACTTCTACAACAAAAAAACCTTGGGTGCTTTGTTCAATATCCCATTACCCGGCGGTTTGGGCGACAACAACAATTCCATGCTCACCAACGCGGCCGACATCCTCAATCGTGGTTTGGAGGTTTCTGTGCGATACAACAAAAACAGCAAAGGCAAATTCAATTACAGCATTGGGGCCAATGCCACCTTTAACAAAAATGAAGTATTGGGCTTGGGCAACGGTCTTCCCACCAACTTCGGCAGCTTGCGGAACGGCGAATTTGCAACCCGTGTAGCGGCAGGACAGCCCATCGGCAGTTTCTGGGTATATGAGACCAATGGTATCTTCCAATCGCAAACCGACATCGACGCAGCGCCCCATTTCTTGGGTACACAACCCGGCGATTTCAAAGTCATCGACCAGAACGGCGATGGCAAACTCAATGACCTAGATCGCATTTATGTGGGCTCATACCAACCCAAATGCTACATGGGAATCAACGGCAACTTCAAATACAAACAGTGGGATTTGAACCTAGATATCTTGGGTAACTTTGGCAACAAGGTCTTCAACGGAAAAAGAACCGTGCGATATGGTGGCAACTACAACATTGAGAAAGCCGTGGCCGATGCCCGATGGACGCCCAACAACAGCAGCAATACCAACCCGCGTGCTTTCAACGGCGTTCCCAAACCCACCGATTACTTTGTGGAAAGTGGCAGCTTTGTGCGATTGAACAACTTTACCCTGGGTTACAACTTGCCTGCACGCATCGCCAAAAAATCAAAAGTTCAAGGCTACCGCTTCTTCATTACGGCGCAAAATGCCTTCACTTGGAAAAAATTCAGTGGTTTCAGTGCTGAATTGCCAGGAGGTCCGGCCGACGCAGGCATAGAACTCGACATTTACCCTACTTCGTCTACTTTCTTAACTGGTTTGTCAATCCAATTCTAAACCCATGAAATTTCAACGCAATAAAACCCCATTGAAAACAGCGAAAACCCTGGCCATTGGTACTTTGGCATTTGCCTCGTTGGGCATCGCATTGAGTGGATGTCGCAAAAGTTTCCTGGACGAAACCCCTCGGGTTCAAACCCCCGATGATTATTTCAATTCTACTTCCAACGCCGCACAGGAATTGGTGACCGCCGTATACAGCAAATTGTACGATTGGCAGCAGCATAGCTTTTCTTGGATCGGAATGACCTCAATTGCATCAGATGAAGGCGAAAAAGGGAGTGATCCGGGCGATACGGGTGCTGACAAAGACCAGTTCGACAAGTTGAGTTGGAGTCCTACTGCAATAAGCTTCGGCGAAGTATGGGAATCCAATTTCGAAGGCATTGCCCGGGCCAACAAAGCCATTGACATTTTGCCAACCTTGGATATAAATTCCAGTTTGCGCGAGCGATTGATGGGAGAATCTCGCTTTTTGCGGGCCTACTTTTATTGGAATTTGGTGCGCAGTTTTGGCGGGGTTCCATTGATTCCCAAAGTACCCAAAACTCCTGAAGAAATCGAGGCGTTAAACTATCGCGCCACCGCCGACCAAATCTATGATTTCATTGATGCCGATTTGGAATTTTCAGCCACAGTTTTACCCGCTCGCTATCTTTCAGATCAAGCCGGACGAGTAACATCGGGTGCAGCGAAAGCCCTATTGGCAAAATCTGCGCTCTACCGCAAACGGTACGGAAAAGCAGAATCGCTGTGCGCCGATATTATGTCCAGTGGCAATTACAGCCTGTTTGCCGAATACGATAAATTGTTTCGGGAAGTGGGCGAGTTCTGCAGCGAATCCATTTGGGAAGTCAACTGCAAAGGATCTTCTCCGGCCAAAGCCATCGAAGGATATTTCGTGGTCCAAGCCCCCCGCGGGGCTGGCGGATTGGGTTGGGGTTTCAACACACCTACCGACGATTTAACCAAAGCGTTTGAGCCGGGCGATTTGCGCAAAGGCGCTACCTATTTTTCCCGTGGCGATGTTTTGTGGGATGGATATGAGTGTAACACCCTCGCACCAAACGTTAGATACAATTACAAGAGTTACGTGTCAAAAACCATGGAAAGTTGGGGTAAAGACGATTGGATGGCCAACAAAAACGTGCGTATTTTACGCTTTGCCGATATTCTGTTGATCCACGCTGAAGCCGCCAACGAAAATGGCAAAACCGCCGATGCATTAAAATCGCTTAACATGGTTCGCAACCGTGCGGGCTTGGCCAACAGTACCGCCACATCCCAGGCTGAAATTCGCGACGCCATCTGGAAAGAACGCTTTGTAGAATTGGCGATGGAACACGATCGCGTCTTTGATTTGCGTAGGCAAGGTAGAGCTGGCACCGTGATGCGGGCCCATGGCAAGAACTACATTGATGGAGTACACGATTTGTACCCAATTCCGCAGCGACAAATTGATTTGACCGGTGGCAAAATGACCCAAAACCCCGGCTACTAAAGAACAAAAAAACCTAATTTAATATCGTATGAAAAAAATCAAATTATTCCCACTGGCCGCGCTTTTAGCAGCTTCTGCCCTCACATTCACCGTTACTTCATGTGGCGAGGAAACACCTGATGACGACAACACTTCAGGTGGTTACACAACTTCTGACGAAGTAGCTTCAGCCAACTTGGTGGCAAAATTCTCTTTCGAAAACAACGTCGATGATGCCAAAGGCAACATTACTGGCGGTACTGCGTCTGGAACCAGCTTCGTTGCCGGTGCCAAAGGACAAGCCTGGAAAGGTGCTAGCAACGGTTACGTATTGTACACCGGTGTAAGCTCTGCCATCAGTGGATTAAAGTCTTTGACTGTTGCTTCATGGATTAAAACGACAAATCATATGGATGGTGCTGAATCTTGGTTCCAATTGTTAAACGATTCTAACTGGATTGGCAACTTGTTCGTTTTGCAAGAATCTGGTGCTACTGGTAACGATTCTACCCGCATCAAATTCACAATGAACAACTGGAACGCAACTGCGTGGAAAGAACAGTGGACCGAATTGGCGAATGAAAACCGTATCAAAATTGGTAACGACGAATGGCATCATGTGGTTTGCTCTTACGATGCCGCCACCTCTAAATTGGCTGTATACGTAGATGGCGACAAGCGCAACTTGCCAGCGAATGTTACCGACAAATACCAAGACGACCCTGCAAAAGGCGGTGCGCCTCTGGGTAACTTGGCATTCAAAAACGCCACCAAATTTGTTTTCGGTTGCTACAAGCAAAATCTACCCGGTGGTGCACCAGACCCTTGGATGAAGAACTACGACGGTGGATTGGACGAATTCCGTATCTACAGCAAAGCGTTGGCTGATGCCGATGTGAAAGCGTTGTACGACTTGGAAAAAGCCGGTAAATAATCCTGATTAACTCTTTTTAGATGGCGGGCCCATTCAATCCTTGAATGGGCCCGCCTTTTTTTAGAAAAAAATCGCCCCGCAACACC
>DBCP01000034.1:0-312 GCA_002293105.1 Bacteroidetes bacterium UBA955
TTACCGATACCGGCCAAACGATCCGAATACATCAATCGTACAGATTCGTCTTGCTTCATGTAGTTTTCGTACACATCCATGATGTCGCGACGTAATTCTACGCGCATCGGACGTTCTTTGCTTGCCAGGTATTTGATGCCTTCGCTGTAGGTGTAGCGGGTGGTACGACCGGGGTAGCCCATGATCATGGCATAATCGCCTTCTTTCATGCCACCGATGTTGATGGGCAGGTGATGGGCGGGTGTGAAGGGTTTGTTGGCAGGGTTGAAATCAGCGGGTTTGTTACCGGGGTTGGCGTAGATGCGGAACATG
>DBCP01000034.1:369-7582 GCA_002293105.1 Bacteroidetes bacterium UBA955
CCACCAAATTTACCTACACTTTCTGGGGGAGTACCCACCAGGCGGATGTCGCGGTATACTTCGTAGAACATCGCAAGGAACTGGTTGCCGTTGTAGAACGAGGAGATTTCTACTACGTAGTTGTTGCGTTCTTCGCCAAGGGCAGCTACAACCGCTTCTTTGGTTTTGGCGATTTGCGCAGCTACGGCTTTGGCGCGAGCGGCTTCATCTTGGTTGATGGCGATACCGGCCAACACTTGGCTGGTTACGTCTTCAATTTTACGCAAAAGACCGATGTTGAAATTGGCGGGGCGCTCAGCTTGTTGGTTGGCGGCCCAAAAACCATTTTTCAGGATGTTGTCTTGGTTGGTAGAAAGTTCTTGAATGGCTCCGTAACCACAGTGGTGGTTCGTGAGAAACAGTCCTTGTTTGGAGATTACTTCTCCGGTACAGAACATGCGGCCTTGCTTCGTCATCAAACGAACGATGGCGTCTTTCACAGAGGCTTGGTTGATGGAGTAGATGTCTTCGGCAGACAATTTCAATCCGCGGGCTTGCATGGGATCTTGGATCTTTTGCAGCAACGTGAGCGGCCACATGCCTTCATCGGCCCGCAGCTGGAATAATGCTGAAAAGGCCAAGGCCAAACTTAAAATGCGTTTTTTCATAGAATTATTGTCGCAAATTAACTCTTTTTTACCCATAACCCCTTGAATCTGCATCTGTTTTACACTTGATTTCAACGAAACTTTTCTCCCATTATCCCGCAAAAAAGGGGAAATTTGGGGGGATGGCATTGGTGACCTTTACTCCTTTGGGATTTTACTGTGCGCAGGCCGATTTGTACATCGATCCGCTGCGAAAAGTATCCAAAGCCTTGGTTACCCATGCTCACAGTGATCACGCACGTCCGGGTATGCAGCACTATTTGTGTCACACACAATCGGTGAATATTTTAAAACTACGACTTGGACAGCGAATTTCAGTGCAGTCCATGGCTTATGGAGAATCGGTGTGGATGAATGGGGTGGAAATAACCTTGTTTCCGGCAGGACATGTACCGGGCAGCGCGCAGGTGCGTTTGATTTACAAGGGCGAGGTATGGGTGATTAGCGGTGATTACAAGACCGTGGGCGATGGGCTTACACCAGCATTTGAAGCTGTTCGATGCCATCATTTTGTTACCGAGAGCACTTTTGGTTTACCCATCTTTCAATGGCGGGATCAACAGACTGTATTTGACGATATCAATGCCTGGTGGCGGGAGAATGCGTCTGCGGGCAAGCCTTCGGTATTGCTGGGATATTCATTGGGAAAGGCGCAGCGAATATTAAAATACTTGGATCGATCGGTGGGGGCCGTTGTTTGTCACGGTGCCATTGCGGCGTCCAATATCGCCTTGCAAGAAAGTGGTTTTGATTTTGGTGAATGGAAGGATGCGTCAGGAGGATTGGCATCGCTCCAAGATCGGGGGATTAGAACAGAGGAAAGTTTGATTGTTTGTCCGCCAAATGCCTTGCGATCTTCCTGGATTTCGCCGTTGGGTAGGTATTCATTGGCCAATTGCAGCGGTTGGATGGCCGTGAGTAAATCGGGAGATTGGGGCGGTGTAGACCGAGGGTTTGTTTTGAGTGATCACGCGGATTGGCCGCAGTTGTTGGAAGCCGTTTTGGCCACGGGCGCAGAACACGTACATGTTACCCATGGTTTCAGTGAAGTGTTATCGCGCTATTTGCGTGAAACTCATCAATTAAATGCAGATGTGGTTGAAAAGGGAATGTTAGAAATGCAGGGGGAATGAAATCCATGAATCAATCCGATCGATTAAACCGTCCTGTTTGGTGTGATGCCTTTCTCGATGAGGGAGGCAATTTGATCTTTCCAATCAAAGTAAGTGTAAATACAATGAAGGGTTGGATTTTGGAACGAACAGGAATTTCTGCATGGTTGTTCATTGAATGTCAACGATTTGCGGGATCCTTGAACGAAGCGTTGGCGCTATTGATGGGGACATCCACAGGAGGGATTACTGCGATGGTTTTGCAGCATGGTTTTGAGCGATGGGATACTTGGACAGATTCCGAACGCAAGGAGTGGTTTCTGTTTCTCTTATCGGCAATGGAGGTAGAGGAACGACGATTATTAATGTCGCTGTTATCTGGCAGGAGCAACGCCACATTGATATCGAAATACGGGCTAGGGAAAATCTCATCGGTGCGAGACCTAAAAGAAACGACCTCAATAACTGTGAATGCAATCTTACTTTATGTTCGTCCGATAGACCGAATGAATACGCAATATGAACTCACTTTTGGGCTTTATAAAGAGGAAGGGTACACCAGTTGTCTACGGGCCATGTTGGGCGAAGACGGTATGGGGGGTTGGTTACAGGGTTTGGATGATGAGCCAGTGTTGCTGGATTGGATTACTGACAACTTGGGTGAACGAATAGGTCCAATCCGCAGCGTAACTGTAAGTGAAGTTTTTGAATTACAATGCGATGGCGTCGAATTGAGCAAGCGACACAAAGCGGGTTTCAAAGCCGAATCGGTGCGTGTATTGAAATGGTTACGCAATGCAGAAAATGCAATTGCTCCGCTGACCGCAGGCAATCAATCCATGGTAACGTCTTTGGAATGGGTTAGAGATTTTCTCCCCAAGCCGCAGGATTCTGGGCAAACCGGTTGACGGTTTCGAGCTCTGATGGCTGGATAAAACCATGCTCGGCAGCAACAGCAGTCAGCGTAGGTAAGTTAGTGAGCGTATAAACAGGTATACCGGCCTCCACAAATTTTTCCATGGCATTGGCAAATCCATAAGTAAACAAAGCAACCACTCCCACAACGGTGGCACCTGCATTATGGACACCTTCAACCGCTTGAAAACTGCTTTTTCCGGTAGAAATCAGGTCTTCCACCAACACGATTTTATCGCCAGGAAGCATTTCACCCTCTACCTGATTTTTCAAGCCATGTTTTTTTGGCTCGGGCCGAACATAGCAATATGGCATATTGATTTTATCCGCAGCCAAGGCACCATGGGCGATTCCGGCTGTGGCGATTCCCGCAATGCGATTGGCTTCGGGGAACTGATTTTGTATCAATGTGGCCAACTCTTCGGCTACAAATGTTCTTACTTCAGGGTAGGAAAGCACCATGCGGTTATCGCAATAGATGGGTGATTTTATACCTGAAGTCCAAGTGAATGGTTGTGAAGGACTTAGTTTTACTGCCTTTATTTCTAGGAGAAATTTTGCTAATTTTGCGGCTGGATTGGACATGGAAGTGCAAAGTTATAAAATCTATTTCAACGACGGTGCTTTGGTGATCGCGGATTCTCCCGAAGCTTTGCGTGGGTTGAGTAATATGTATTTTATTGGGGACGATGAACTGCAAAAGAGTTTCAAAATTTTGTTGTCATCACAGAACAATGGCAAACCACTGCATTTTGGTTTGATTTGCCCTGACCCGAAAGCCACCGTAAAGGAATTCATGGAAGAATTCACGATCATTCAAGCCGCCGGTGGGTTGGTATTCAATAAAGAAAATCAATTGTTGACCATCAAGCGAAATGGGTTGTGGGATTTGCCGAAGGGGAAGATTGAGCGACATGAAGACCAAATGGCTGCAGCGTTGCGCGAGGTGATGGAGGAAACGGGCATCAACATGATCAATATCAGCGACAAAGTGGGTGAAACCTATCATGTTTATTACGAAGACGATATCCTTTTACTCAAGGAAACCCATTGGTATTTGATGAACAGTACCGGAAAAGGCACGCTTAAGCCTCAAATTGAAGAAGGTATTTCGGAAGTAAAATTTGCCGATTTGGATTGGTTTAACACCTCAGAATTCAGTTCATACCAAAGTGTACATGATGTGATTCGCAAGTGTGTTGCGATGTTTAAAACGGCGTAGTTTTATAAATTTACCCCCTCGGGCAGATAACGACGGAAGTCTGCTTTGTGGATGATAAGGTCGCGCACCAGGGTGCTGCTGATGTAACTCAATGCGGGGTCGCACATAATAAAAACCGTTTCAATCTCATCCCAAAGCGCTTTGTTCAATTGGGCGATGTGTGATTCATAATCGAAATCGGTCCCATTGCGTAGTCCGCGGACCAAGAATTTGGCCCCTACAGACTTACAAAAATCTACCGTTAAACCCTCGTATGAGATGATGCGTACTTTGGGGTTGTTTGAGAAGGCGGTTTGAATCCACTCCTTGCGCACTTCCAAATCGAACAGGGTGGTTTTCTTGGTGTTAATGCCCACAGCGATGATGATTTCATCGAACATTGTACTGGCTCGGTTAACGATATCAACATGTCCCACAGTAATGGGATCAAACGTTCCTGGGAAAACGGCTATGTTGCTCATGGTTTGGCGAATATAGTCATTGTGGTACTTCCGTATTCTTTTTTTAGCAATTCTTGTTCTGCAAATACGAGTTGGGGCTTATGCTCGATAATAATCCATCCGTCTTCGGCTATCAATGGCAGAAGGAGTTTAGGCAGCCCTTGAATATTGGGCATACCATACGGGGGGTCAGCGAAAACTATGTCGAAAGGTTGTATTTGCCCTGACGCATCGCCATGAAGTCTGTTCTTTATGATGGTGGCTTCAGGTGTGAGTGCGTTCCCTGCCGCGATATGCCAATTCTGCAGTTGCCAGTCTTTTGCGATGCCTTTTTGATGGGCGATGTTTTTCTTATCGAGGTCTATGCTGTAAACGGCTTCTGCTCGACGAGATAGGAATTCTAATGCGATGATTCCCGAGCCAGAAAACAAGTCAAGAATCCGAGATTGCCCAATGCCTTTTTGGTGTTCCAGTGAATTAAAAAGCGATTCTCGAACCCGGTCTGTAGAGGGTCTCACATGGTTTGCGAAATGGGTAGGAATAATCCTTCCTTTTAAATCTCCTCCCGTGATACGCATGTTGCCAATTTGATCAATGGGGTTACAATATGCATCATTGGAGCAGGCGTTTGGCTAATCCATGGCAGTGGGGGCGATGTAATCTCTGCTTGCGGAATGAATTTTTGGAACAATGGAGCCGCGGCATTCTGCTGTAATTCATCGCACAAAACATACAGTCCCAATTGCTGGGGAGTTAGTTTGTCTTCGTGGAATGGCAACAGCGCGTAATAAAGATGTTCTTGTGTATTGGAGCTAGGAAAGCGATTCGCGAATATCAGGTCACCATGGCGATACGCAAATACGATGGCAGTTTGCTCGTGAAACCAAAGCACACTCACACATTCTTTGTGGTTTGCGTAGGTATTTGCTATAGAAAACAGTCCTTCCGCAATGTGATATTGCGCCGTTTCTGTGACCAAAGGTTGTTGTAAAACACTGGGTTGAAACGCGAGGGTGGTTGTATGGTTGATATTTCGCTTCGTGCAAGGATGAAATCCTGGCAGGGGTGCTTCAGAAAACGCTTTGGGTAAAAACTGAAAGTTGCCATGGAGATCTACCCAAGTGACACCGTGGTTTAAGCTGTTTGGGTGTTTGATAATTTCATATGACATCGGCTGCCCTTGGCCATTGAGGGAAAGGTAGTGAACGATGTCGTTGTGATACACGCCCAGTACTAGTTGGACGGCGCCGTTGTGTTGTGTTTGATGGTGCCAGAGTGTGTTCACGGTACAAAGTTACAAGAAAACAGGGGCTGTTAATCGTTAGAAATCCGTTCCTACGCTTACCCGCATTCTGAATTGTACAAAAGAATCATCGTTTTGAACGGCATTCACCCAAATGGGAAAATCGACCCGAAGATTGATGGGCTTTGCGGCGCGTAAGGCTTTGTTTTTGGTAATGGTGGACCAGTTTCTTAGATTAACACTGGCGCCGAAACCAGCATCGGCGAGCAATCGGCTATATACTTGGCTGGTGACCATTTCGCGATTTGTGTTCAAGCTGTTGAGGGGTTGTCCGATGATACCCGCATCGCCAAATAAGTAAGGATTGATACCAAGCAGTTTAACTTTTGGTATCCATCGAAAATAGGGTGTTAGGTCGAGGGCGGCATTGATACCCAGTCCTTGATTTCCCCTAAAGAATGCCAGCGTGGTATCGTTTCCGTTGGCTTGTTTTACAGTTTTGGGCGCACTGTAGCCATTGAATCCGCGCAGGTTAAGTCCACCGTTCACTTGTATCGTATTCCATTGGGTACTGCTGTTGTTGAGGTTGTACATGCCAAAATCGCGATAGAGATCTTGTTGAAATGCGTCTTCTGGGTTGGCAGAGGCTAGATAAAGAACCGATTCGGGTGTAGGATTATTGCCTCCCCCAAAGTATGCGAGAGAGCGAAGACGAAGCAGGGTCTTGCCAACGGGTTGAAAGTGTTTCCATTCTAGTTGAACGAATCCGTATTGTGAGTTACTCCAAGGCGAAGGCATACGCATGTCAAATCGCACAGAACCTGATTTGCCCCAACCGCTATATGCCTGTTTTACATATAGGTTGAGTTGCGCTTGCGCAACATAGCTCCATTGGTTGGCCGTTGAAAGAAATCCATCGAGCTGATCTCTTTGTGGAAAATAAGGGTCGCGACCAGACACCTGGCTATTGATCCAAGGGTTATAGAATGGCTGGTCTATGTTGTATTGGAGGCGGTGGTAGCGCTGCATGGATTTTCCATTGAGGCCATATTCTGTTTTCCCGATGCGATTGAACCAGCCCAATTCATGGGTATTGATTTCATTATAAAGGAGCGATTGGTAGTAATAAGTGCCACCGCCACGGGTTTGGTGTTTGAATTCTGCTTGGTACTGCAATTTAGGGGCATGGCTATTGCGAGCTTGCCATCCTGAAGTATACCACAGGCCGAGGTTGAATTCTTTTTTCCGTCCGGCGTACTGTCCGCTCGCTACCGCTCCCAACAGCACGCCGGAAGCCACGTTGTATCGCACAGCAGGACGAACCAGTCCCTGATAAACCCCCAAATAATTGGTGTTAGCGCCGTTACCGAGGTCGAGTCGCCACTCACTGCGCTTTTTCCAAACGTTGTTCACCCGGTTGATATCGGCCAAACGACCACTGCGATCGAGCCATACCTGTTTGACTTTGCCGTCTACGGGCATTTCGATATCAAAAGTGTATGTTGGGCGCAGTTTGTCCCACCCAATCCAGGGTTTGAGGTTGTATCGTCCGGGCTTTTGGTATTGTGAAACGGGGATGGTGATTGAGTAGAAGACATCGGACGGTGAAACGTTGCGGTTGTTGCGGTTTTTGG
>DBCP01000034.1:7766-7918 GCA_002293105.1 Bacteroidetes bacterium UBA955
TGAAACCACTGATCGAAGAAGGTGTTGAGGTCGGTTTGGGCGCTTTGGATGATGGAATTGCGGAAGTCTTCGATGTAGGGGTGACAGAATTTCCATTGTTCCACGTAGTTTTTCATGGCTTGCAGGAAGACCGAATCGCCCAAGTAATATTG
>DBCP01000034.1:7997-8952 GCA_002293105.1 Bacteroidetes bacterium UBA955
GAATGAAAATCGTTGGAGTGGGTTTCTAGGACTTCATCGGTACCATCGATCGCGTCTTCCATATAGCCGGCGAAGGCTCGCTTGAGTTCGGGTTGTGATTCTTTGGTGAGTTTACGCATACACCAGGCGGTTAGGAACTGTGTAAAGCCCTCATCCAGGGCTGCGCGATAGGTTTCATTAGAGCCCACCATGCCGAAGAACCAATTGTGCCCTACCTCATGGGCGATCAAGCCTTGGTGGCTGGGGTAGTAACCGCCATCGAGTGTGATCATGGGGTATTCCATGCCATCGGCGGCATCGGCGCAAACAATTTTTGGGTAGTTGTACATACCAAAATCGCGGCTATAGGTGGCGATGACTTTGGCGGTGAATTGGGCGGTTTGTTGCCATCCGGCGGCGTTGTTTTCTTGGGCGATGGCCACGCACTGTACGCCATTCCAGGTGGTTTCGCCGATGCGATACGTGGGGTCGGCGGTCCACGCGAAATCATGCACATTCACCGCTTGGAAGTTCCATGTTTTGAAACTGCCGTTGGGCTCTGTTATAACCGAGGGTTGGGAACCGATGGGTTTGTCCTTGAAGTTGGCGATATCGAGTTGTTTTCGCAAGGCAGCGGGCAGGACATCATCTTTGTTCACCAGTGTGCCGGTGGCTTCTACTACGTAGTGGTTGGGCAGGGTGAGTGAGATATTGAAAAATCCATAATCGCCATAGAATTCTTTTTCTACGTGTTGGTCGGTTTCCCATGTGAACTTGCGGTCATAGACGCAGATGCGGGGGTACCAGTGCACGCCGTTGAAGTGTTTGTATCCGTGGTGGTCGTATACTTTCATTCTTCTGCGAATGCTACCGCGGTCGAAATAGGTGGTAAAATCGATGTGAAACGCGATGGAATCGCCAGGTTTTAGGGGTGTGGGCAGTTTGATTTTGAGGAGGGTATTTTGGATTTCGAAGG
>DBCP01000034.1:9094-9303 GCA_002293105.1 Bacteroidetes bacterium UBA955
TAGAGTTCATCGGTGAGGGAACCGGGCTGAACGGCGTTTTGGTAGAGGTGAAAATAGGCTTCGGTGAGGGTGTTGGGGGAATTATTGGTATAGACGAGGATTTCTTGTCCGTTGATCAACTCATCCTCCTCGTTTAAGATGGCATTGATGGTATAATGCACATCTTGTTGCCAGTAGCCTTCGTAGGGTTTTTTATTTTTCCAATAATG
>DBCP01000034.1:9445-15970 GCA_002293105.1 Bacteroidetes bacterium UBA955
GCGTATCCAAAGAGGTGACGGGTCGACATATAACGAAGTTAGCGATTGAAAGGTAGATGGGTGTAATTGAAAACAAAAAAGGCTGCCATTTGGCAGCCTTTTTTGTTCTATGCAATGGTTAATCTTAGTAGCTCAATTTGAAGTCTACGCGACGGTTTTTCGCTTTACCAGCAGGAGTAGCGTTGTCGGCGATAGGCAATTCTTGACCGTAACCAACCGCAGTCATGCGTACTTCGGCAACACCACCAGCTGACAAGTAGCGCTTCACCGCATTGGCGCGGTCTTGGCTCAACGTTTTGTTGGCTTCTGGTGTACCGTTGTTATCGGTGTGACCTTGAATTTCAACACTTGCACCTGGATAGGTATTCAACAAGGTAGCCAAATCATCCAAGCTCTTGAAAGAACTTGCAATAATCACAGCCTTGCCATTTTCAAAGTTGATTCCTTTGGCAGCCAAAGCGATTTTCTGAACCACTTCTTTCTTAATTTCAGGGCAACCTTTGCTTGCTACGGTACCAGCAACATCAGGACATTTATCAATGTTGTTAAATACGCCGTCACCATCAGTATCAGGGCAACCTTCACCAGCGATAGCGCCAGCAACGTTAGGACACTTGTCTTTACGATCTTCTACGCCGTCACCATCGGTGTCGGGGCAACCACCAAATGCGGGCAAACCAGCAATAGTAGGACATCCATCTTCTTTGTCAGAAACACCGTCACCATCCGTATCGGGGCAACCGTTGAATTTGGCAATACCAGCGATGTTAGGACATGCATCCACTTTGTCTTGGATACCATCGGCATCAGAATCAGGGCAGCCGTTAAATTCTGCAGGACCAGCTGCATCAGGACACTTATCATCAGCATCCAAGATTCCGTCTTTGTCGGTATCCGCAGGACATCCTACGCTATCAACATAACGACGGTATTTGGGTTCGGTATTCTTACACAAATCGTATTTGTCTGGAACACCATCTTCGTCTTTGTCTTTGGGGGCTTTTGGCGATGATCCCATTCCTTCACCCACTGCCATCGTCAGAGACAATGCATGCAATGCATACATGTCGTTTGTGCGCCACAACTGGTGTTTGTAGATGTTGTGTACAGGATCTGGGTAAGATTGTGTAGCACCATCCCAAATATCAGACATGGTGTAAGTAGCAGTGAAGCTGTAACGCAATCCAATTCTTTCAGTGATATAAAAGTTGATACCAAAGGCACCTTGAACAGCTCCGTTTAACTCTGTAATGGCTGGCTTTTTGGTAAGATCAGCATAAAATTCATCTTGTACGTATGGGTGTGGGCCCCAAGTAATTTTACTGTGAGCGTAGAATCCACCGATACCGGCTTGGAAATAAGGGGCAATTTTAGCGTCTTCAGACAAGATGCTACCATTATTCAATTTGTAACGCACACCAACAGTTAAGTCTGCAAGGTTTGCGCGGAATGATTGATATTGGTATTCTGGACGAAGGTCCCAACCCTCCCATTTGCGTGCATAACCAGCGTCACCGGTTGAAAAATTGGCAACCAAATCCAAGGCAGGACTCACATAGTAACCGAAATTAATTTGAACAGCTTGGTAATCGGGTCTGCGGGCAAATCCCAACGATGAGCCTAAGTCGCCCATATATTCGTGGATACCGCCACCAATTTCTAGGGAGTGGGATCCGGGCGATTGGGCTTGTGCAGGCACCGAACACAAAGTGGCTAGTGCTGCAAAAACGGTTGATTTAAAGTAGTTTTTTTGCATAGATATTCCGTTAGAATAGGGTTATAGTAGTTGACAAATATAGGAAATGAGGGGTTAAAAAAAAGTTTTTTCACAAATTTTACCCATTTTTTATTCCCATAATTGGGCCGGCTAAAAAATTTTTGCGCAACTGCCTCAGTTATATACCATCACAGCGTTGCCATTTCGCTGAATTTGATAGCGGGCAAGTCGACCTCGGGCTTCGCCTTCCAAAGGAAATCCATTGTAGGAATATTTCGAACTGCAGCAAGGCTGAAACCCTGTAGAAGTGGGTGTTCCGCATTGCAATTGGATATTGATGGAATCGGCCCAGACCTTGGAACAAGAAGACAGTGGTTCAAATGCGCATCCACGTTCAAAAGCAAACCAATTGTCTTCGTAGTCATGAATCACCAGTACACCTTTGACGCCCCCTTCGAAATAGGCATGACTGCCGGGATTGGCTAGGTGCATATAAGCGGGTAAATTTAGGTCGATATTGATGTTTACAGGCCCAGTGGGAATCTGTTCAGTGGTTCTATTGGTATCGTCGCAGGCAATCAATGAAAGCAAGCCAATAGCAGCGATCGTTAAGAGGGAGAATAGACCACGATTCATGCCAGGGGGTTGATTAATCGTATTTGTAAAAGCCTTGTTTGGTCTTCTTTCCGTGGTGGCCGGCTTCCACTTTTTGTTGTTGGATGCGGTTGGGTCGGAATTTTGGATCGTAATGAAACTGCTGGAACATGGAGCTGGTGACGCTGAAGTTGGTATCAACACCGATGAGGTCCATGAGTTTGAACGGACCCATTTTAAACCCACTGCTTTCCATCAGTCTGTCGATGCTTTCCAATGATGCGGTGTTTTCTTCCAACGCTTTGAGGCTTTCAACATAGTAGTGTCTGGCCACGCGATTCACGATAAATCCGGGAGCATCAGCGGCATAAACGGTCGTTTTCCCAAGTGATTGAGACCAAGCAAATGCTTTCTCAGCAACGGCGGGATCCGTAGCAACGCCTTTGATCACTTCAACCAGTTTCATGATGTGGGCGGGGTTAAAAAAATGCACACCCACTACTCTTTCAGGGTGTTTGAGAGCGGCGGCAATTTGGGTAATAGGAATACTGGAAGTGTTTGTTGCGAAGATGGTTTGGGGACCATTGATGGTTTCCAAAAATCCGAATAATTCTCGTTTTATGGGCAGTTGCTCCAACACCGCTTCAATGATAAAATCGGCGACCAAAGTGCTTCTGTCTGGTGTTGTACTCAATAGAGACAGGGCTTTTGCTGCTTTTTCGGTGGTGGTTTTCCCTTTGGAAACTGCCACATCAAGTTGTGTTTGGATGTATGTAATTCCCTTTTCCAAGGCTTCAGGATGCACATCGAACAAAACGGTTGGGTATCCGGCTTGTATGCTACACAGGGCGATACCTGATCCCATCACACCGGCGCCAATGACTGCCACTTTCATCATAATTTCAAAGTTAGGGAATCGGCTTTGGAAGTTAACGTCCCCGCAACCAGCTTTCGGGATTTTGTTTTTCTTGGCCGTGCCAAACTTGGAACTGCAAGATCGCTTTCCCATCTTCATCGGTCATCACTTTCCCAATGTGTTGGTTCATGCGGATCACTTGTCCTTTCTCGACCAGTACAACCGATAGGTGGGAATAAACCGTAAAGAAATCGCCGTGGTTTACAAGCACCGCTTGGCCTTGTCCGGGTATATTTAGGATGGCACTCACAGTACCTTCAAACACAGCACTTGCCAATGAGCCTTTGGGCGATGTTATGTCTACGCCGTTGTTTACCGTGGTAATGCCTTCGAGATCGGGGTGTTCGTGCACGCCAAATGTTTGCGACACAAATCCGCGTTCTACGGGCCAGGGTAGGTTGCCTTTGTTTTTTGAGAATGCCCCACCAATGGCTTTTGCTTGAGGCGATAGTAGGTTTTCTTTACCCGCCGCGGAACCCGTACTACCCGATCTTGCCTTGGCAGCGGAGGTAGCGGCCCTCGCTTTGCGTTTGCGTTCAGCTTCTATTTCTCTTGCAATCAAACGACTGATTTCATTGTTCAACCGGGCGATGGCTTTTTCGTTCTGACGGATACGATCGCGCAGTTCTTCTTCTCTTCCAGACAGTTCTTTTACCAAGGTTTGTTTGGCTTGCTTGTCGGTTTCAAGCTCTTTTGATTCCTTTTCATTTTCACCCATCAGGACCGATTTTTCCTGCTTCACATTCTCCAACTGGTTGATGGTTTTTCCCAAGGATTGGGATTGTGCCATGATGGCACTGATTTGATGTCTTCTGTACCCTGAGATTTTACGCAAGTATTTCCATCGCCGCATGGCTTGAGAAATGGATTTAGAAGAGAAAACAAAGGCGATTTCCCGACCGCTTTTACGCGTTTTATAGGCCTTGATGATGGTCTTTTTCAGTTTGAGTTGCTGGGCGTCGTGCTCTTTGCTCAAACTATCAAGGTATTTCTGTTTTTGCCCGAGCTCATAATTTACGGAGCGAATTTCCACGCCCAGGTTTTTGATGACCACCTGTCGCTGCTGGATGATTTGATTCAGCGAATTCAGTTTGTCGAGCGTAACTGTTTTCTCCTTTTGGGTGCTGGTCAATGCCTTTTTTTGTTCGGCGATGACGCGCTGCATTTTTTTGCGTTTGGCTTCGAGTTGTTTGCGCGATTGGGCTTCTCCGGTGTTTGGAAACAGGGAGGCAATCAGTAGCAATATGAAGGCCAGGATGCGCAAGGGGTTATTTCAAGGGTAGGGTTTGTCGTTTATAAGAATCGTCGATCTTGAACGGGTACGAAGGTATTACATCGTATCGAGCGGTTGTCAACGCCAAATCCACTTGTGCATTTTGTTGTGCAGTGGTGGATGTGATTTTCATCGCCATGGGCAAAAAAGAGAATGCGCTGCCAGATTCTTTCGAGACATCGAGCCATTGACTGTGTTCGAGGACCACTTTGTCTTTGGGTTTGTCGGGGGTGGTGATTTCTGTGAATCGCAGTTGGTAAAAACCATCGTATTCTCTCTTGGTTTCGGCGGTGGGCTGTGCAAATTTTGATTCGATGACCAGGGGTTGGGCCACGGTGGTATAGCACATGAGTTGGTTGAGCAATTTCACGCTGTAGTTGCTGTTGTTGAAGGGTTGGGGGCTGCAGGTATCTACCAGGGGCTGTCCAACAAATAAGTGCTGCAGGTGTTGCACGCCGAGGGGAATGGAGAGGTATTTGCTGGCTTCGGCCACGGGAATCGCATAGTATTCTTTGTGATGGATATCGGCCAGGTGGAGGGTATCGCGGAGCATGATGCCTTTGGCGACTTGAATTTGGATGCCCATGTTGGCGCTGATGCTGAACCACACGATGGAGTCGCGTTTCATGCGCAGGTTTAGGGTGGCTGGAATTTGTTGATCGCCGGTGTTTACGGTTACGTCGTATCGACCGGTGAAGTAGGTCCAGTTGTTGGATTGTGGCAATTGGTTGTTGGCCAGCGAAATATATTGGGGGTTGTTGTCTTGCGCTTGGGTGGCGGTGGCTGCGAGCAGGGCGAAGAGGGCGAGGAAGTATTTCATGGAGCGATGGGGTTATTTCTCTTTAGGAGGGGTTTTCAAATCCTGTGCCATTTGTTTCCAAAGGGTCAGGTATTGGATGGAATGGGCTTGTTCAGCGACGGAAATGGCGAAGGGGAGGTCGTTGGGTGTGAGTCCCTCCTTTTGGTATAATTCAATCCACAATTGGAGTGCGTGATCGGTTTCAGGCAGTTTGGGATTGCCAAAATTGGGGTGATTCTGGGCGATGTGCGTGGCGATACGGGCGCTCATGCGCTGGTATTGCAGTACCATAAATGGATCGGTTTCTGATTGCCTATTTTCTGCTTCGAGCAAGGCATCGTCCCAACGGTTATTTTGGATGAGTTCAAACCCATTTACGAGGTTGTGTGCAGTAAAGACGGGCGCGGTGGATTCCAGTGAATCTGCCCAACGATGGCCCTCTTGGAATCGATTCATTTCGAGAGAAATCGCCAAGAATTTTCGGTATCTATTGGGGGTTGATAACGCTGGTTGTCGATTCATGATGGCGGTGTTTCCCGCCGATCCACTTTGGCTATTGTTTTTTGCGGTCTCGAGCGATTGGATTTGTAAATGATCATTGGCCAACTGCCTGAATTGTTGAACCTTTTCTGTTTTCCCCAAATGGGTTTCCCAAGAATCGCAAAACGAGAGTAGTGCTTTGGCTTGTGCAGTGCCATCTGTTGATTTTAATCCTTGTGAAAGTGCAATGGCAGCAAAGTGGTGGAAGGTAAAGGAGTGCGGGTCGAGCGTGCAAAGTAGTTGTAGCGTTTTGGCTGCTTTTTGCGGACGTCCGTGGTTGTATTCAAGGGTCGCCTTTAAATAGAGCAGGTCGATATGTTTTGGCTGCAAACCCAGTCCCATTTCCACGTAGTAAAGTGCCTGAATGATATCAGGTTTGTGCGTTTTTACGGCATTATTTGCGTCTGCAAAGGTGTATTCCAGCGATTTCAATTGGGCCAAACGGTGATAGGTTCCCAGGAGAAACGGCTTTGTTTTGGGGATGGAAAAACTATCAACGATGCGCAAAAAAGCTTCGTGGGCCCCTTTATAGTTTTCCGCTTGGTAAAGGGCTTCGGCATTGTAGTAAGCTGTTTTTAACGAAGGGGGTGCGAACGGACTGTTGATGGCTTCTGGATCGTCAATGAATCCATCTAACTGCACATCTACAGGGGATTGGGTGTTCTGTTGTTGTGCAAAGACGCTGT
>DBCP01000034.1:16039-16562 GCA_002293105.1 Bacteroidetes bacterium UBA955
ACGGAGACTGGAATTATCCGATGCTGCTGAAATCCCCCAAACTGAACTCTTGGGTAGCTGCGCCAGAACCTTTCACCACAACGTGGTTGCCGATGAGTGAGTCGTGGCAATTGAATTGGTTGAGTGAACATTGTTCTTGTACGATGCTATTGGTGATGGTACAATTTTCAATCGATGAGTTGTTGCCGATGGAAGTATGCGGACCAATCACGCAGTTTTTCAAAGATACATTTTCGCCGATGAAACAAGGTTCGTGAATGGTTACACTTTCATCGAATCGAGCGGCTGTGCCAACAAATTCTTGTGCTTTGTTCACCAAAACACGCTGGTTGGTATAAACAGTGGCTGCGTAGTTTCCGCAATCCAGCCATTCATCCACCGCGCCAGGTACAAACTGCATGCCTTTGGATTTCATATTCTCCATGGCATTGGTGAGCTGGT
Source organism: Bacteroidetes bacterium UBA955 (assembly GCA_002293105.1). Taxonomy (GTDB): domain Bacteria; phylum Bacteroidota; class Bacteroidia; order NS11-12g; family UBA955; genus UBA955. Next base: position 16,481 of record DBCP01000034.1, read on the forward strand.
ATTCGCCTTTTTCGCGGATGTTGTTGTCGATGAGGTATTGGATCTCAGATTCCAATGTTTCACCGCTTTTGAAGTAGTAGAT
>DBCP01000034.1:16705-19617 GCA_002293105.1 Bacteroidetes bacterium UBA955
ATCACGCCATCTTTTGATTTATCGAGGTTGAATTCTGTGCGAAACAGGGTATCGGCGAAGGCAACGATCACATCGCCTTTGAGGCATTCACGGGCGCATAAAATGGCGTGGCCAGTACCTTCTGCAACGTCTTGGTAAAATATTTTTCCTTGTGCACCAACGCTTTTAGCAATATCGAGCAATTCTTGTTCAACGGCATCGCCAAACCTACCCACCACGAAACCGATTTCATCGATGGATTCACCGCAAACGGCCACGATATCAGTGATGAGCCAATGTACGATGGATTTGCCAGCAACTTTGATGAGTGGTTTTGGGGTAGTAAGTGTATGTGGGCGCATGCGCTTGCCCATGCCGGCCATTGGGATGATGAGTTTCATAAGAGGTTAATGTACTTAAATGAGGGTAAAAATGGGTGCAAAGGTAAGGATTCCAAATGAATTGGATGTTAGGGCTGGGTTAATCCGGTGCTACCATATCCTCCAGCGCCACGCTCAGTATCGTTGAGCGATAGGGATTCGTTCCATTGTACAGTGGCATGTTGAGCGATGACCATTTGGGCGATGCGCTCTCCATTTTGAATGGTGAAAGGTTCTTGTCCGTGATTGATTAATAGTACTTTGATTTCACCTCGGTAGTCGGCATCGATAGTGCCGGGGCTGTTGAGAACGGTAATGCCATGCTTGAGAGCGAGGCCGCTCCGCGGCCTCACTTGCGCTTCATACCCTTCGGGTAATTCAATGAATAAACCCGTGGCCACCAACAATCGCTCTTGTGGATTCAACACAATGGGCGCATCGAGGTTTGCGTGCAAGTCCATCCCCGCGCTCAAGGCAGTCTGGTACTTGGGCAACGGATGTTGTGACTGATTGATGATATTAACTTGAAGCATGTTTTTTTTTCATTTGTGTTTCTATCCAATAAATCATCGCCCCGTAAATTAAAGGCAATAGAAAATAGTAATTGTGCGAAACGGAGGGATAATAAATGGGCAAACATACCACAGGGCCAATCGCCACACTTAATACGCCCAAAATCAAGGGCACCTGATACGGAATCGGATAATTCCTTTGTCCGAAAGCATAACCCAATATCACCAAGGTTGCATAAGCCGCCAAAGTGGTGTAGGCAGAAGCCACGAAGCCATACCGAGGAATGAACAAATAATTGCCCACCAAGGTCACTACTGCTCCTATCGCAGCAATGAGTCCGCCCATCTTGGTCTGTCCGGATAGCTTAAACCATATACTAAGGTTATAATATAAGCCCAAACACACGTTGGCACCAAGTAAAACTGGGATGATCGAGAGTCCGCGGGCGTTGGTGTAATACGCTGGATTTTGCATTAACAAAGGTGCAATCCATGGCATGAAAACCATGGTCAGCAAGTAGATCCCGCCTGTGGCATAGACGAACATGCGCATGACGTACGCATAGGTTTCTTTGGCATCGGCATCGCCGCTTTTGCTGAAGAAAAAGGGCTCCGCAGCAAATCGGAAAGCCTGTACAAATAGGGTGAGAACCAAACTTAATTTGTAAAAAGCGTTGTACATACCCGTTTCCGCATCGGCAATGTTCGCAGGTAACAAGTTTTTCAGGAGCAAACGATCCAATGTTTCATTGATCATTCCGGCCAAACCCACCACAATCAAGGGCAACGAATACCGCAACATTTGTTTGATCAACGCCACATCAAACCCTTCTTTGAGTTGGGTAAAGGTGCGCCACAATAGAGGAAGGGTAATGGCAGAGGCCAACAAATTGCTCAAGAAAATATTGGCAATCATGTTTTGCGGTTGGGCTTGTTCTAGTCCCCATGCGGCAAAGTTGTGCCATGTTTCACCGTTGAACTGAGTGGCATCCAGCGCCAGTCCGAGGCAGTGAGGCTTGTGGTTGATCAGAAAATCACCAAAGGCAGGCGCTATCACCAATAAAAAGAGGTTAGCAAGAATGTTTACGCCAATATTGGTGAGGCGGATCCAGGCGAAAGACCAAGGTTTTTCTTGTTGTCGCAGCCATGCAAATCCCAAGGCAGAAATTGCATCTGCTGCCAAAATGTACACCAGGTATTCAATCAGGGCGGGATACTGTGGATAGCCCATCCAATTCATGATCTGCGGACCCATCCAACGGGCGAGTAAAATGGCGGCAAATCCTGTGAAAATAAGGGTGTATGTGGCCGTGGCAAATACTTTCGCTGGCTGCTGCGTTTTCTTTGAAAAGTTGAAGAAGGCGGTCTCTAACCCCAGAGCGAAAAATATCGCCAAGAAACTCGCATAGGTAAACATTACACTCACCACACCATATTCTGCGGGGGTGAATTTGCTCAGGTAAAGTGGTACGAGGGCGTAGTTGAGAAATCGACCCAACATCGTGCTAAGTCCGTAGACAGCCGTTTGGGAAGCCAGTTTTTTCAATACGCTCATGATGCGAAGATAGGAAAGTTGGTTGGGAGCTACATAGTCTCTCCAGGCAATGCATTGTTGTGCCCTTTCAATGCAGATACTTGATGATATTGCTGGAAATACTCCGACGAGAGCGGTCCCAAATGAAACAGAAGATCTAGTGCACTCAGCGGGGTGCGAAAACCATACTTAGTATCAAAAACTTGGGCATAGGGAATGACCTCAATCTTTTCAATACTTTGCTGATATGGGGCGAGCAATTGCTGTGCGATGAGCGATTGTTGGGCGTTGGTTATTTCAGTGTATTCTGGCGTTTGAGCAATTCTCAAGTTGCTAAAAAGTAGTTCATTACATCCATCAATTAGCGTTTCCATGGTTTCAGGTTGTTCATCCAATAATGCCCAAAATCGGTAATCGTAGTATTCAAAAAAGGGCGACTTGCCATAGGCGGTTTGCCATGCTTGTTTGTGGTCTTTCACCCATTTTTCACTGTAGTTGATGCGCACG
>DBCP01000034.1:19778-20372 GCA_002293105.1 Bacteroidetes bacterium UBA955
GATTTTGTTGGTTTCCAGCAACAAACCATCGCACATCGGGAAACAGGCAGTAAGGCAGATTGAACATCAGGGATGGTATAAAGTAACGGGTAATGGATCCGCGCACCGGTTTAGCAAAGTTGAGAGGGTGGTTTTGAATACGGGATGTAGATACTGAGGGGCGATTTCGGTTAGTGGTTGGAGTACGAATCTACGGTCTTGCATGTGCGGATGTGGAATTTGGAGCGTTTCTGTGCTGTTTACAATATCGTTATATAGCAATATGTCTATATCAATACTTCGTGGACCCCATTTGATTTCGCGTCTTCGGCCGAGTTGTTTTTCGATGTCCAAACACTTGTGGAGCAGCATTTTTGGTGTGAAAGGCGTTTTCAAGATCACTGCTTGATTGAGAAAGTGGGGCTGGTCTGTGTTTCCCCACGCAGCAGTTTCATAAAGCGATGAACATTTTATCATTCTTCCCACCTGTTGCGATAACAACATTTGTGCCTTTCCAATGTATGCAAGTCGGTTTCCCATGTTGCCCCCAAGTCCTACAGCCACCCAATTTTCGATGTTCATGATGGATGCGAAGATAAATACACATTGTTGAAG
>DBCP01000034.1:20444-24177 GCA_002293105.1 Bacteroidetes bacterium UBA955
TTCTGTGCATTTAGCGCAGTGGTTTCTTTCGCTCAAGAAGCAGTTGTAGGCATTAACACGGCCACTACCCAACGTTGGCAAGTGGTGAGTTTTGGCAATGATCCATTGAAAGTTCGACAGTATACATTTGCCAATGGACTTACCCTAATTACATCTACCCAGCAAAAATCGCCCCGGGTATACACCATGGTTGCCGTGAGAACAGGTTCGAAGAATGACCCTGCAGAGCACACAGGATTGGCGCATTACTTAGAACATATGTTGTTCAAGGGCACCGATAAATATGGCAGTTTAGACTGGTCAAAGGAAGAACCATTGTTGAAGCAAATTGATCAGTTGTATGAGAAATACAATCACAGCAAAGACCCCATCGCACGGAAAGCCATTTACCGCGCTATCGATAGTGTGAGTCAGCTTGCCGCGAAATTTTCTATCGCGAATGAATACGACAAAATGTGTCAGGCAATGGGGGCACAAGGCACGAATGCTTTTACCAGCACCGACGAAACGGTGTACATCAACGACATCCCATCGAACATGGTGAATAAATGGATCGCCCTTGAGGCTGAGCGATTCCGAAACCCCATTTTGCGGTTGTTTCATACTGAGTTAGAGGCGGTTTACGAGGAGAAGAATATTTCTATGGACCGCGTGGGTGACAAGGTGTATGAAGTCATGATGGCCGATTTGTTTCAAAAACACAATTACGGTTTGCAAACGACCATCGGTACGGTGGATCACCTGAAAAATCCAAGTCTCGAGGCGATTCGCAATTATTACAACGAGTATTATGTGCCCAACAACATGGCGATTATCATGAGCGGTGATTTTGACCCTGATGCTGTGGCTGAGCAAGTATATGAACAGTTTGGCTACATGCAACCCAAGGATGTTATGAGTTATATCTTTGAATTGGAGGAGCCTCGCAACCAAGAGCGTACTTACGAATTAAAGGATCCAGAAGCGGAATATGTAAACATCGGTTTTCGTATTCCCAATGCAGGTTCTGAAGAGTCAAGGGCGGCCAAATTGATTGATTTATTGTTGAATAATTCGAAAGCGGGTTTGATTGATGTGAACCTAATCCTTCAGCAAAAGGTGCTATCGGCCTCCAGTGGCGTTGAACAGATGTCGGATTATGGCATTTTTTACATGGAAGGATCGCCCAAGGAAGGACAAACGCTGGAGGAGGTGAAAGGGTTGTTGTTGGCGGAATTGGAAAAGATTCGCAAAGGTGAATTTGATGAGAATTTGTTGAAGGCGATCATTTTGAACAAGGAAATAGAAAAGATTCGTGCGTTTGATGAAAATGAAAGTCGTTGTTTTTTGTTGAAGGACGCCTTTATTCAAGGGCTGGATTATCGAGACAAGATCAACGAGTTAAACATGATGAAAGAGATGAAAAAAGAGTATTTGGTTGATTTTGCCAATGCCTTTTTGAATGTAGACCGCGTGGTGATTTATAAGCGCAAGGGCGATAAATCGGTATCGGAGAAAATCGAGAAACCGGAGATACATTCGGTGGAATTGAACCGCGACAAGCAGAGTGCCTTTGTGAAAAATTGGTTGGCAGTGCCTTCGGCGCAGATCAAACCCGAGCTAGTGGATTTGAAGAAAGAAATCTCCACACAATATGTGGGACCGGCGGTGATGCGCTATGTAAAAAACAAAGACAATCGATTGTTCAACCTATCCTATCGTTACGATTATGGCAAGTGGCACAACAAATGGTTAGATCTGATTCCTGCATATTTATCTTACGTAGGAACAGATGGCTATACAGCAACGGATATTAGTTATGCGTTTTATCGTTGGGGTTGCAGTTTCAGTGCAAATGGTTCAAATGAACATTTTGTGATCGGTGTGAATGGACCCGAAGAGTATTTTGATTCTGCTGTGTGGCTACTTGAAAAGTTGATGAATAACCCAATGGTGGATGAATCTGTTTATCAATCAATGATTGCGGATGTGATGAAATCTCGTTCTGATGCAAAGTCAAATCCCGCCGCTGTTCGAAGTGCTTTGTTGTCTTATGCTATGTACGGCCCCAACAACCCCTCAAAATGGGTGTTGAGCAACGATGAATTGAAAAAGTCAAAGGCTGTTGATCTTGTAAAATTGATCAAAGGCATGAAAAATATTCGGCATACGCTTGACTATTACGGAAGTCGTGACCAATCGCTCGTGGCCGCTTCCTTATTGAAATATCACCAGATGCCAGCAGATCAAACCAAACACGAGTTGGCTTTCCAACTCGATAAGTCTAAGTCGGTAAGTCAATTGTTTGTAGAAAGAGAAGTGACCCAATCAGTGGTTTATTTTACTCATTATGACCAAGTGCAGGCGAGCATTAACTGGTATTCGCGCGGATCGGTTTTGGCGGAGTCGGAATCGCCTGTAGTATCGGCATTTAACCAATATTTTGGTGGCGACATGAGCAGTGTGGTATTCCAGAACATTCGCGAGGCGAAGGCATTGGCGTACAGTACTTATGCGGTGTATCGTCCGGGAATGGCCAAAGGAAAATACAATTCCATGGTGGGTTTTGTGGGAACGCAAGCCGATAAATTTCACGATGCGGTGGCCGCAATGAATGAGTTGATGACAACATTGCCTGAGAATGCGGAAGTCTTTGAATTGGCGAAGAAAAGTTTGGCCAATCAGCTAGAAACAAACCGTTTGGATCGTTCGTCCTACATTGCAACGTATGACATGAATGTTGAGCGTGGTTTTTCAACGGTGGTTCCCAACATGGCTAACTACGCCAAGATGTCGACCCTGGGAATGACAGACATCGCCAATTTCCACAAGGAAAGGGTGAGTGGTAAACCATATACATTGGTGGTCGTGGCAGACCGTGCCCGCGTTGGTAAAACAGACTTGGCCAAATATGGCAAGGTAGTAGACGTAGAAATCAATGAATTGTTCGGGTATTAAACCGCGGCCAATTCGGCATTTTTCAAACCAAAATCATCATACAGTTTCTGTAGCGATGCGGCAGTAAAATGGGCTTTCATGGCTTCTAAATGACGCGCATGGTGCATATCGGTGCAGGCGAAATCGTACAGCTTATTTTTGAGTAGATGATTGGCGACCTTTTGAACTTCTTTGCCGTAATAGGGTGTTAATGACAAAAGATTCAACTGCAGTTCGAAGCCCAAATCTTTGAGGTGTTCATAGTAACCCAATTCTTTGTGGTAATACATGTACCTCTCCGGATGGGCCAGAACAGGCTCATAACCTGCTATTTGTAAGTCGAAGCTAAAATTCTCTACCCTACTCGGCTTTTGAATATAACTGAACTCGACCAAAATGCGGTTTTTATGCAATTTAAGTAGGGGTTGTTTTGTGGAGAGTGCATGCTGAAATGTATCATCCAACATGTATTCTGCGGCAATGCGAAAATCAAGATTTACACCCAGTTTTTGCGCCTCAGATTTGAGAAATTGGGCTGCATTTTGAATGGTTTCAGGGTTGTTGGGATGCGTATCTGCGATAATGTGGGGTGTGCAAATAATGTCGGTGAAACCCAAATCTGCCATTCCTCGGAATAGCATGAGTGAGGTCTCCACATCGGGAGAACCATCGTCGATACCGGGGAGTAAATGGTTGTGAAAATCGAGCATTTATACAAATTTACTAAATCTAAGTGTACCTCAAGAATTTACTTCGTCAATGACCGCGTGTATTGATTATTTGCGATTTTCGTCGAAAAAAAATTGAGCGTTGCAGT
>DBCP01000026.1:0-14449 GCA_002293105.1 Bacteroidetes bacterium UBA955
AGGATTTTGTATACCGAATTTTGTGAGAAGCCACCTACTTTTTGGAGTTGGTCTGTACCCACTCCCACCCCCGTGATGAGTGCTTCTTTCAGTCCAGAAGCCGCCTCGTCTTGGCTGAGTTTCTTGGGTAGCGGCACACCTGGTAAATGGGCGGTAGGAAGGTTTAAATCACCTACGGGCAATGAAGATAGTGTGCCACAGGCTTGGAAGGACAATGTGGCTCCAGCTAGCAGTAAAAAGGTCAATTTCTGCATCATTCAAATATACATTTCTTGGTCATAAAGTATGTTTGGCGTGGATACAAAGGCCATGAAAGGGGAGAATTTTCCGTTGAATTCCGAAAAGTTGCTGCATATTTGAAGTTTAAACCAATTTTCACAGCGATGTACGAGTTTCACGGCGATAAACGAAGGTATTTTGACATGACCCATAAGGTTACGGTGGGACATATTATTCCATTTTTGCAATCAAATTGGTCATTTCCCGCAGACATGCGGGTCTTAGAAATTGGATGTGGTGAAGCGGGGGTGTTGAAAGCCTTTACCGATTTGGGTTTTCAGTGCACGGGTATTGAGCTAGAAGAAAGCAGATTGGAATTTGCGCGCGAATTCATGCAAGCAGAATTGGCGGAAGGGAAAGTACAATTCTTGAACAAAGACATTTACGATGTTGTTCCTGAATCGGATTTGGGAACGCGGTTTGATCTTATCATTTTGAAGGATGTGATAGAACACATACCCGATCAGGCGAGATTCATGCCCCAATTGCATCGTTTTTTAAAGCCGGGGGGACGGGTATTTTTTGCTTTTCCACCATGGCAAATGCCATATGGCGGACATCAGCAGGTATTGCCTCAAAAGTGGGCTTCAAAAATGCCCTACTATCACTTGTTACCTGGCGGACTTTATCCGGCTGCGCTAAAGGCTTTGGGTGTTCAATCCAATGGTATTAAAACCATGGAAGAAATTCGGAGTACGGGTATCAGCATCGAGCGGTTTTTGCGGATTTGTAGCAAGTCGGATTTTAACATCGCCGGAAAGAAATTTTACTTATTCAATCCCATATACGAATACAAATTTGGCATTAAACCCAGAACGCAATTGGGTGTTGTTGGGGCGATTCCTTTTTTGCGAAATTTCGTGACGATGGGGGTGTATTACCTCACAGAATCGCGGAATTAAAATACAAAATGTGTGTCTAAATCCCTTTGTTTATAGGGATTTACGCAGTTGATAAGGCTATTTTTAGGAAAACCAAGGTTTACCACTTAAATTTGTGTAAAACTGCATTCATGAAACACTTGAAAATAACTTTGTTTGCTATCGTTGCAATGGGCTCGGTTGCTACAGCCAGTGCTCAAGCAAAGAAGAAGTTTAAGGGCAAGCCCATTGAAGCAGGATTCACTTTGGGTGGCTCTAACTATTTCGGCGATTTGTCGAAGACGGTTGCGATTGGTGAAACACACCTAATGGGTGGTTTGATTTGCCGTTTCCAATACAATGATTTTTTAACGTTGCGGGGGAATGCGGTTTATGGCGCAATCAGTGGCGATGACAAGAATTTCAAGGATGACATCGCATTTACACACATGGATGCAGCAGATGCGCCCATTGAAATTACAAGGGGTCAGCGCAATTTGAACTTTCGTAGCGATATTTTAGAGTTTAGTGCCATCGGCGAATGGAATTTATTGGGTTATGAAGAGTCTACACGTACACGTCCTTATACCCCTTTCCTTTTTGCAGGTATTGGCGTGTATAAATTCAATCCGAAGTCGCAATTCTTTTACATGGATGGTGTTCGTGATGCAACAGGCGCTTTGATTCACAACGCGCAACTTCAACAGTTTGATGGTCAGTGGATAGAATTACAGACTTTGAGTACTGAAGGACAGGAAACCACAAAATTTAATGACCGCAAGCGATACAATCTTACCCAGGTTTCGATTCCTTTGGGCGTTGGATTCAAACAACAGGTTGATGACTATTGGGCTTACGGGATTGAGTTTGGTGTGCGTAAAACGTTCACTGACTATTTGGATGACGTGAGCATTGATTATGTGGATGATCAAATTGTTGGTGGTGCAAATGGTTACTTGGCGGCGGCGATGAAGGATAGAAGTTCGGAATTGACCAACCCCAATACAGGGCTACCTTACGAACGTTTTTATATGGGTAACCCCAGAGGATCCATGAAGGGCAGCGATTATTATATGTTCCTGAACTTTACCCTTACCCGCAAAATTATGGGTGGTAAGACGGTTTGTTTCCAATTCTAATTTTGAGAAAATTCGGCAGTGTTTTTTTGGCCATTGCGATGGTTGTTTTACCGTCGACCTTGTTCGCGCAGAAGTATTTTTCAGGGCGTAACGAGTGGGGCTTTGCTGTGGGAATGAGTAACTATTACGGGGATTTTAGTAAAGGGTTAAATACAAAACATTTTAAGCCTTCAGGTGCGCTTTATCAGAAGTTGAATTTCAGTAGTTATTTTGGATTGCGCAACCAGATTTCATACCTTCAGATACAGGGTACCTCAGAAGATATCAAAGGCCTTCAATATCAAAACATCAATTTCCAAAGTGAAGTGATAGAGGCGGCGAGCATGATGGAATTCAATTTCCATCCGTTTGGTACCAACATCAATGATGGCATCGCTACGCCCTATTTTTTACTCGGTTTGGGCGGCTTTTGGTTTGATCCATATCGCTTAGATAAAGAAGAAGTGAATGTGAGAGATTTGAGAACCGAACAACAGGCAAAACGATACAGTCAAATTCAGCCATGCATCCCCATCGGTTTTGGTGTCAAGACCATGGCAAGCAACCGACAACATGCTGGAGGATGGATAGTCGGTATGGAGGTGATATTCCGAAAGACCTTCACCGATTACCTCGACGATACGTATAAGTCATACGGAGATTACAAGACCATAAAGGAGCAACAAGGTGCTGGTGCGGCAGATTGGGCTCAGTCTCAAGTGCTCACAGGCGGTAATATTGTGCCCAAAGGAACCATGCGGGGCGACACTCACTTAAAAGATTGGTATTATTTTGCAGGTTTAACCTTCTCTTATAGGTTTACTCCGCAAGTTTGTCGGTAAATTTGCAAGGCTTTGTCAGATAGAAATTCGCAATATCAAATTGACCCTCAGCGGATACCCAAACACGTGGCCATCATCATGGATGGGAACGGTCGATGGGCGAAGCAAAAAGGTCATATGCGGATATTCGGTCATCGGCATGGGGTAAAAGCCGTTAGGGCGGCCATTGAAGCTGGCGCTGAAGTGGGTGTAAAGTACTTAACGATGTATGCTTTTTCAACCGAAAATTGGACGCGCCCTCATCAGGAGGTTAGTGCGTTGATGGAATTGTTGGTGAGTACCATTGAAGATGAGTTGCCCACATTAATGAAAAATGGAATTCGTTTGGAAACCATTGGAAACATTGAGCAGTTGCCGCAAAAATGCCAAGAACAATTGAGGAAAACCAAGGCCAAAACGGCCGAAAATGACCGGCTCACCTTGGTACTGGCACTGAGTTACAGCGGTCGATGGGATATTATTGAGGCGGTTAAAAAGGTAGCAAAGGCCGTGGAAGAGGGCAAATTGAAGGCTGACGATATTGATGAGCAGTCTTTGAACGAGGCCTTGAGCACCGCTTGCTATCCTCACCCAGATTTGCTCATTCGCAGCAGTGGTGAACAGCGTATCAGTAATTTTTTGATGTGGGAAATCGCCTATAGTGAATTGTATTTTACGCCTGTTTTGTGGCCAGACTTTACCAAGGACGATTTTTATCGCGCTATCGTCGATTATCAAGCCAGGGAGCGCAGGTTTGGAAAAACTAGTGAGCAAATTGCATAGAAATTGAAAAAGTTTATCGTCATAGCAGCGGCCGTTTGGCTCATGAAGGGTTTGTTGGCTCAGGGAACAACATCCGACAGCTTTTATCGCCAAGCCCCCATGGTCAATTACGACTTTGTGGAACCTGCTGAATACACGATAAAAAACATCTTGGTTACCGAAGTGAATGGCAAACCTGTTTTGAAGTCACAAGTGGTGTTTTATTCAGGGTTGTCGATCGGACAAAAAATCAAAGTCCCAGGCCGTGAAGTTTCTAAGGCCATTGAGAATCTGTGGAAGCAAGAATATTTTAGTGATGTGCAGGTGTATTTTCAACCTACCGATGATGGTCAGGTTGTTGTACAGTTTCGGGTTCAGGAACAGCCGAGGTTAAATGGGCACCGATTTTTGGGTCTTACGAACTCGCAGTCGAAGACCTTAAAGGAAGAGGTAGGTTTGACCAAGGGTATGTATATCACGCCCAATTTGATTAACATCAGTAGGGATAAAGTAATCAAATATTATCAAGCCAAGGGGTACTACAATGTATCCGTGAACATCAAGCGATTGCAGGCAACCAAGCGGAATGTCAATGATAGTTTGATTGTTCTGCCGGGATATGAGAATTTTGATTTTGACATCAATAAAGGCGCCAAGGTAAAGGTTCAGAAGTTTGTTTTTTATGGTAACAATGAACTTGCGGATGAAGAATTGCGCGCCAGCATCAAGAAAATTAAGGGCAAGGAAAAGAAATGGCAAATTTGGGTCAAATCGAAGTACATCGAGACAGAATTTGATGCAGAGCGTCAGAACATCATCGACAAATACCTGAGTAAGGGCTACCGTGATGCGAGAATCCTTACAGATAGTGTTAAGCTTATTTCAGAGAATCGCGTTGAAGTCCATATTCGTTTGTTTGAAGGACAGCAGTATCGCTACAGGAATATTACTTGGAAGGGTAATTTGAAATTCAGAAATGGTACCCTTGATACGATTTTGGGTATTAAGCGCGGCGATTTGTTTAATCAATCTTTGTTGCGGGAGCGATTGTTTGAAAATCCAGGAGGGTTTGATGTGCAAACATTGTACATGGATGATGGATACCTATTTTTCAATATGATGCCTGTAGAGGTAGGTGTATTGAATGACAGTATCGACATGGAAATTCGCATCAGCGAAGGCACCAGAGCAACGATTGGCAATGTGCGTTGGAATGGTAACACAAAGACATCTGACAGGGTGATTCAACGGGAAATTCGGACAAAGCCGGGCGATGTTTTCTCCAAGAGCGATATCCAGCGTACCATGCGCGATTTGGGCGCGTTGGGACTATTTGATCCTGAACAGTTGGGTGTGAATCCCAAACCAAATCCTGAGGATGGTACCGTTGATATTGATTACACACTGGCGGAAAAACCCTCAGATCAAATTGAATTGAGTGGTGGATGGGGAGGCAATGGTTTCAGTCGTACGCCTACTTTGATTGGTACGGCTGGTATCCAATTGAACAACTTTAGTCGTAAAAAACTGTTTCACCCAGAACAGTGGAGCCCTGTTCCAACAGGAGATGGACAAAAATTGAGTTTGCGTGCACAGAGTAACGGTGCAAATTATCAAGGTTATACCTTTTCATTCACTGAGCCTTGGTTTGGTGGAAAGAAGCCAAACTCGTTGAGCTTGAGTATTTTTCATACGGTAAATAGTTTTGATTTTCGTCAGAAAACAGACCCGTTGAGACAAGTGTTTATGAATACGGGCTTTTCATTGATGTATGGTGCGCGATTGAAATGGCCTGATGATTTCTTCAATTTGCAATACGGATTTTCTTTCAATCAGTACCGCATGAAGAACATGGATGGTGGATTCTATGGATTTCCAAAAGGGTTCAATGGTGTGAGTTACAACCCATCCTTCCAATTGAATGTGACCCGTAGTTCTGTTAGCGACCCTACCTATCCTACCTCGGGCAGCACATTTACATTCCAAGTACAAGCGACCCCGCCAATTTCTCTGTTATCGAACAAGAATTATAGCGAAATGAGCCTTAACGACAGATACAAGTGGGCAGAATTCCACAAGTGGAAATTGGATGCGGAGTGGTACACCCCAATATACAAGAAAACGGTGTTGATGGCCAAGGCGAGAATGGGATTCTTGGGGTATTATAACAAGGATTTGGGCCTTACCTTCTTTGAACGTTTCCAAGTGGGTGGTGCCGGTATTTTTGGTTTCAACATTGCAGCTACCGAGATTATTTCTCAGCGTGGATACGACAACTACACAGTTTCATCTACGGCAATGGGCGCGCAAGCGGGGGCTCCAATTTTTAATAAATTCACTGTTGAGCTGCGTCAAGCTATTACCACCGGACAGGCAGCCACCGTGTATGTGTTGGGATTTGCGGAAGCGGGAGATGCGTGGTCGAGTTTTGATAAGTACAACCCATTCCAATTGAAGCGTGCTGCGGGTGTTGGTATTCGTTTGTTCATGCCGATGTTTGGATTGATTGGTTTGGATTGGGCCTACGGGTTTGATTACAAGCAAGTGCCAGCAAGTGGTAAACCCACCCAAGTGCATTTCTTTATCGGACAGCAGTTTTAAGGGATTACATTTATTAATAACCCAGGTTTGGGTAAATAAACAAGCCCGCCCTGTCAGCGACAGGGCGGGCTTGTTGTTATCGACCAGTTGACCCAGTAGGACAAACGATCGCCAAGGAATCAACAATTACAAATCGAACCGAATGCCTTGTGCCAGTGGCAACGACTTGCCATAGTTGATGGTATTGGTTTGTCTGCGCATATAGGCTTTCCATGCATCGGACCCGCTCTCACGTCCGCCACCCGTCTCTTTTTCACCACCGAAAGCACCGCCAATTTCCGCACCCGATGTACCAATGTTGACGTTGGCAATACCACAATCAGAGCCCCATGCGCTGAGGAATTGCTCGGCTTCTTGGAGATTGTTGGTGAAAATAGCGCTCGACAAACCCTGTTTCACATCGTTTTGCATGTGGATGGCTTGGTCGAGGTTGCTGTAAGACATGAGGTAAAGAATGGGCGCAAAGGTTTCTTCTTGTACGATGTGGAAGTGGTTCTGTGCCTCGCAGATTGTAGGTTTTACGTAGCAACCGCTAGTGTATTGGTCTCCCTGTAAGACTTCGGCACCGCAGAGTACAGCTCCACCTTCGGCTTTGAGTTTGTCAATGGCGTTGTTGTAGGCTGCTACTGCATCCTGGTCAATCAATGGACCTACATGGTTGTTTTCGTCCAGCGGATTTCCAATGCGCAGTTGTCCATAAACTGAAACCAACTTTGATTTCACGGTTTCGTAGATACTATCGTGAACGATGAGTCTTCGGGTGGTTGTGCATCGCTGTCCTGCCGTGCCCACTGCACCAAACACGATGGCTACCATGGCCATTTCTAGGTTGGCCTCTGGAGTAAGGATGATGGCGTTGTTACCACCGAGTTCAAGGATGGATTTACCCAGTCTTTGTCCCACTACTTCAGCTACTCGTTTACCCATGCGGGTACTTCCGGTAGCGCTGATGAGGGGAACGCGGGAATCGTGGCTCATGGCCTCGCCAATTTCGCGATCGCCTTGTATGAGGCAAAAAATGCCTTCTGGAAGTTCATTGTTTTTGAGTACTGTTTGCAAGATGTGTTGTACGGCTGCGGCACTTGCGGGTGTCTTTTCTGAAGGTTTCCAGACGCAAGTGTTACCGCATATTGCGGCGAGCATCGCATTCCACGACCACACGGCAACAGGGAAGTTGAAGGCGCTGATGATGCCTACCACACCCAATGGATGCCACTGCTCATACATGCGGTGGTTGGGTCGCTCGGAGTGCATGGTTAATCCATGTAACTGTCGGCTCAATCCCACGGCGAAATCGCAGATATCGATCATTTCTTGTACTTCGCCCAGTCCTTCTTGGAGGCTCTTTCCCATTTCATAACTTACCAGCGCACCGAGGTTGGCTTTATGCTGGCGCAGGGCATCACCGATCTGGCGCACGATTTCTCCACGCTTCGGTGCGGGGGTATGTCGCCAAGTGTTAAAGGCTTCATGTGCCGTATTGATTACCTGGTCATAGGTGTGTTTATCGGCAAATTGGACAGTGGTAATGTGGGCACCATCTACCGGGGAATTGATTACCCTTGTAGGCGCGTTCGCCAATCGAATTGATTGTGTACCCGTGCTTGCGGCGGCTAAGGTATCGCCAATGCCTAAATCAGTAAGGATATTTTTAATGTTCATGAAGGCTGTTTGTGTGACAAAGATAAATGGGGCAAGGGGTTATTGTTGTGAGCGATATCACTCTTTTTTCATCACCATGTAAACACCCACAAGGGATAAAAGAAGACCCACAATCATGTTCCAACGGATGGGTTCTTGATCGATGAGTCCCCAAGCTACGGCTACGATAGGGATGACGAAGGTGTTGGTTGATGCTACCAGGGCGGTGGTGTGTTCAATAAGGTAATTGAAGAGCATCATGGAAACTGCGGATCCGATGACACCGAGAATGACCAAACAGACCAAGGCGAATTGGTTGGCGGGGATGTTGAAGGGCGCTGAGAGTTCGGATGAACCTTGGTTATAACTGCCGATTACATCGGTTTTCCAGAGTACAAATGCGTAGAGGATTCCCATAAAAACAAACGGGTAGGCGGTTTTGGCCATGGGCGGAATGTGGGCGAGTTTGGTTTTGATCAGGTTGATGTTGTAACCGTATAAAACGGAGGCTGTGAGGGCCATAATTGCACCACCGAGATGGATTTCCATGCCTTTCTGTCCGAGTATAGATGGACCCAACAAAAACACAGCACCAATGATACCCGCAACCACCCCAAGGAAACCGTTGCGTGATAAGGGGCTTGTGAAAAACAGACTCCCAACCACAAGGGTAAACATGGGTGTAAATGCGTTGAGGATTCCTGACAAGCCACTGGGGATTAGGGTTCCAGCGGTAGAAAAGAGGAAAGCAGGAATGGCATTACCCACAAAACCGGTGAGGAACAAGTAGAAATAATCGATGGGCTTCAGCAGTTTTTCCGTGGTTTGGGTGGAGGGATTTAGAATGGTGGATTTGGAGCCTAGAGAATATCGATAGACCCAGGGAGTAAGAAAAATACCCGCCAAGAATAACCGCATACCCGCTACTTGTATGGGTGTAAAAACCACCAATCCGCGCTTCATGAGGATGAAAGAACTACCCCAAATACAGCCGAGCAGAACGATCAAAAACAGGGGTAACCACTTAAATTTCACATTGCAAAAGTAAGGGAGGATTCTCTAGCGATTTTGTTTTGTGTATGAGTTGTGCATTTTCCCTAATCAATTGTTGTTTAGGCCATAGGGATGTAGGAACTTTGTATTATGCGAAAATGGATTGGGTTGTTGTTGGGCTTGATAATGATGTTGCCTTTGGGTGCACAAATTGTACCTGAGGAATTGGTCTGTAAAGAACATCAGCGCTTTCAATCCCAATTATCGCGCAGAAACAATTCTGGCGTAAAGCATGGCTACTTGATCGATTACAATCGCTGTAAATGGTGGGTAAATCCCATCAAAGGACCCTATTTCAAGGGCGATGTGATGGCGCATTTTACCGTGATCACAAACACCGATTCTGTGGGATTTGATTTGTCAGCCAACCTAAAAGTGGATCGGGTTTATGGAGCTGGGGGACAGCCACTTTTGTATCGAAGAAATGGCAACCAACTGTATGTGTACAAAGCGGGTGGCTGGATGGGTGGCTCTCGGGATTCTGTGGGCATCGTATACCAAGGCAATCCAAGCAACGGCGGGGGATTCGGGTATTTTGTGCACGACAACCACATGAAAGGTCCGATTGTTCATACCCTCAGCGAACCCTACGGGGCTCAGTATTGGTGGCCATGTAAACAGACGTTGCACGACAAAATTGATAGTTTGGATGTATGGGTTTATACGGATACATCGATGAAGGCAGCTTCGAACGGGGTGGTTGTTAGGAATGAGGTATTGAATGACTCGCAGCGGTTGATGGTTTGGAAGCATCGCTACCCCATCGTAACTTATTTGGTGGCTATCGCAGTGACGAATTATAGCGAGTATACGCAATATGCGCAGTTGATTGGCCGATCGAAACCCTTGCCGGTGTTGAATTATGTGTTTCCGCAATTTCGGACGGATGCTGAGCGGGAAACCAAGGATGTATTGCCGATGATTCGGCTGTTTGATAGCTTATTTGTGCCGTATCCGTTTGAGAAGGAGAAGTACGGACATGCCCAGTTCACTTGGGGTGGGGGGATGGAGCATCAGACGATGAGCTTCATGGTGAATTTCTCTTATGACTTGATGGCGCATGAGTTGGCGCATCAGTGGTTTGGCGATATGGTGACTTGCGGTACTTGGCAGGACTTGTGGTTGAACGAGGGGTTTGCGACGTATTTGACGGTGATGACCACGGAATTTTTGCGCACGAAGGAGGAGAGTTATGGGAAGTTGCGTGGAATGAGGAGCAACATTACGGGCAATGATGACGGATCGGTGTTTCCCAAAGACACGTTGAACGTGGGGAGTTTGTTTAACGGACGGCTGACATACAACAAAGGGGCATGGGTGCTGCATATGCTGCGCGATAAGTTGGGCGATTCAGCATTTTTTCAGGGCTGTAGGTTGTATTTGAATGGAAAGAATACCTACCACGGATTTGCCAAGACAGCGGATTTGGAATGGTACATGGAAAAGGCGAGCGGCAGGAATTTGGATACTTTTTTCCAGCAGTGGTATTTCGGGGAGGGCTTCCCTTATTTGAAAATCAATTGGAAGCAAAAAGGCAAAACAGTGACGTTGACTTGTGAGCAGACACCATCGCACAATAGTGTCCCCTACTGGCATGTGCGAATTCCTTTGCTGTTGCGTGGCGAGGGCAAAGAAAAGTTGGTGTTATGGGAACCCAAACAGCTGCTGGGTGAAATGAAATTATTGGTTGATTTTGAGGTAGATACGGTGATTTTTGATCCCTATGTTCGCTTGTTGGCCAAAGTCAGTATCGGTGGCATGAATTTGAATAAGGTTCAGGAGAATGCATTTGTTTTGTTTCCGAATCCAACATCTGGAACGTTTGTTTTATATGCCAGAAATCCCTCGGCCATTGTGATGGAGGTGTTTGATGCAGTGGGACAAAAAGTGATGGAGATGGATACCAAAGGCAATGTAACGAAGCAGTTGACAGTGAGCCTAAGTGCCTTACCGGCAGGCCCCTATTTCCTTAGGATTAACGATGGCAATTTCGTATATTCGTATAAATTGCTAAGGAATTAAACTTATCAACCATTAATTTGTTAAAAAGAACATGAAAAATTGGAGTAAAGTGTTGTTGGTAATAGTCTTGTCTGTCATGGGCTTGGCGATTCAATCTTGTGAGGAAAATCCTCCAGTGGTTCCTCCCGTTGTTGAGACAAAGACTTCGGTGGATTTGAATTTTTCAGCGTTGTGGAATGGACAACCTCTGACGTTTTTGTCGGGCTGGTTCGAACAACCATCGCCTCAGAAGGAATACATACAGTTTTTCAATTTTGGGATGATTGTTTCAAAATTGCGATTGGTAAAAGAGGATGGTACAGAAGTGATGTTGGGTGATGGTTACCAGTGGATTGATTTCAAAAAGCAAAGAACCAAATTTAATTATGAGGTGCCAGCGGGCAAATACAAAGCGGTGCGTTTTATGTTGGGAATGGACTCAGCGATCAACCATGGTGATCCCAACCAGTGGGGCGCTGAGCATCCTTTGAATGGCAACTTAACGGGTATGCACTGGGGTTGGGCTGGTGGATATATTTTCCAAGCGATTGATGGAAACTATAAGGACAGCATGACCGACAAGTATACGAAAGGTATGAGCTTTCATACAGCAACCATGCCTATGGTTCGAAACTTTGAAGTGCCTGTGGGTGCTTCAATGGGTGCTTCTACGTTTGAGGTAAAGGAAAAGATGACGACACCCGTTCAATTCAACTACCACGTAAACAAGTTTTATCAGGGTATTGAGATGAAGAAGAATTCTGTATCTCACTCTGAAGGGTTGAAGGAAAAAGCCCTTATGCAGAAAATATTGGATAATCTCACGGCGTATTCTGCGTTTGAGATTCCCGCTCCTTAAGGATCACAAGATGAAATTCGGATGGGTAGTCATAGGATTATTGGCGTTGGGCTTTTCTTCATGTGAAAAGGACCCCGATGATCCGTTGCACAAGAACCCATCGGTGTACAAAACCACATTGGTAGACCCAACCACGATTTTTCCCGGTGGACGTTTTGGGATGCCATCATTGCCTTCCGACAACCCCTTCACTGCAGAAGGAATTCAATTGGGTCGGATGTTGTTTTACGATCCCATTTTATCGTTTGATAGCAGTATTTCTTGTGGTAGTTGCCACAGGCAAGAGAATGGATTTGCGGAGCCAAAGAAACTCAGTACGGGTATAAATGGATTACAAGTTGGCCGGAATGCGAGTCCTTTGTTTAATCTTGCGTATAGCAGGAAGTTTTTTTGGGATGCCCGCCAAAATACCTTGAGAGAATTGGTTTTTGAACCCATTCAAGCGCACAACGAGATGGCGATGACATTGCCTTTGTTGGCGAAGCGATTGGCTCGTACCGACCGCTACATTGAGTATTTCGACAAAGCCTTTGGCAGCAAACCCAATGTGTTTGATATGTCGAAGGCCATGGAGCAGTTCCTACTAACACTTGTGAGCAAAGACAGTCGTTTTAATGGGTTCTTCCCAGGTAAGTTCAGTTTATTGAGTGAGTCTGAAAAACGCGGTGCTTTGTTGTATAATGGTTTGGTAGACTTCGATGCCGTCACAGGATTAACCACTGGGGCTGATTGTTTCCACTGTCATGGTGGTGCTTTGGCTCAGCAGAATAATCCCGACATGGGTGGGATTGCAAACAATGGTTTGGATGGTAATTTCTCGGACAAAGGTTTTGGAGCGATTACGGGTAACCCGGCTGATCGGGGATTGTTTAAGACGCCAAGTTTGTTAAATATTGAGGTGACAGGCCCGTATATGCACGACGGTCGGTTTGCGACATTGGATGATGTGATCAACCATTACAGCGACAACGTGAATTATTTATCGCCCACGATCAGTCCGATGATGGCGGCCCATGGCAACAAGCAATTGAAGTTAACGGCGCAGCAGAAGGCGGATTTGAAAGCGTTTTTGTTGACGATGACCGACAACACCTTTTTAACGAATCCTGCCTACGGGAATCCGTTCAAGCAGTAATTTGTTTCAGCTAAAATTAAGACTAGTAAGCCAATACAGGGCTCAACCAGCGTTCTGCGGTTTCTAGATCCATGCCTTTTCTTTTAGCGTACTGCACCACTTGGTCCTTGTTGATTTTGCCCAAACCAAAGTATTTGCTTTGGGGGTGGGCGAAGTACCAGCCGCTGACGGAGGCAGCGGGCAGCATGGCCATGGATTCAGTGAGTGTGATGTGGGCTGCTTCGGGGGCTTTGAGCAGGTTAAACAGCGTAGATTTTTCTGTGTGGTCTGGGCAGGCGGGGTAGCCGGGCGCAGGCCGGATGCCCTGGTACTTCTCACGGATTAAATCCTCGTTGCTTACCGTGCTTTCATCGGCGTAGCCCCAGAATTCGGTTCTTACTTTTTGATGCAATTTTTCTGCAAAACTCTCTGCCAAACGATCGGCCAAGGCTTTGGCCATGATCGATTGATAATCGTCGAGTTGTGCTTCGTAAGCCGCCACAATGGGCTCTAATCCCAATCCGGTGGTAACAGCGAATCCACCCAAATAATCTACTTGCTCATCGGCGATAAAATCTACCAATGAGTAATTGGGTAATCCACCTGCCATTTTCCGTTGCTGTCTCAAGAAATGAAAGGTTTCAGTGGCTTGACTACCATCTGTATCTTTATAGGCATCTTCTACGTTGTCATATAAGGCCACGTCTTCACCCAATTTTTTGGCGGGCAATATGTACCAAACGCCTTTGGCTTGGAGAGATTGATTGGCTACAAACTGATTCAACATGGTTTGGGCATCATGCAGCAATTTTTTTGCTTCAGATCCCACGATTTCATCTTCGAGGATTGCTGGGTACTGTCCGGCCAACTCCCAGGTTTGGAAGAAGGGCGTCCAATCGATTGTATCTACCAATTCAGAGAGAGGCATTTCCACGGTGTATATGCCAATGGTTTTTGGTTCAATTACCACACCATCATGTTGCCAGCGGTTTGCAATGGCTTCTTCATAGGTGATAAGGTCTTTGGTTGACTGTCGTTTCGCATGATTCTCTGCCAACGTCAAGTATTCCTGTTTGATTTTTTCAGAGAAGGGTTCTTTGGTATCATCGCCCAAAAGGCTTCCAGCTACAGGAACCGAGCGTGATGCATCAAGCACGTGAACGATGGGGTGGGCGTAATTCGGGGCGATTTTCACTGCGGTGTGAATGCGTGAAGTGGTTGCACCACCGATGAGCAACGGGGTAGACATACCACGTCTTGTCATTTCCTTGGCCACATGTACCATTTCATCCAAACTGGGTGTAATCAAACCGGAGAGTCCAATGATATCAGCGCCCCAA
>DBCP01000026.1:14551-17827 GCA_002293105.1 Bacteroidetes bacterium UBA955
CAAGCCAAAACCACACCTACGATGTTCTTTCCTATATCGTGTACGTCGCCTTTTACGGTGGCCATCAAGATTTTACCTTGGGGTTTGGCGTTGGGGTTAAGGGCTTTTTGTGCTTCGAGGTAGGGTTGCAAGTAGGCCACGGATTTTTTCATCACACGGGCACTTTTTACGACTTGGGGCAGGAACATTTTTCCAGCACCGAAGAGGTCGCCCACATGGTTCATGCCATCCATCAAGGGACCTTCGATCACACCGAGTGCATTTTGATATTTTTGGAAGGCTTCTTCGGTATCGGCATCGATGAACTCGGTAATGCCTTTGA
Organism: Bacteroidetes bacterium UBA955; assembly: GCA_002293105.1. GTDB lineage: Bacteria > Bacteroidota > Bacteroidia > NS11-12g > UBA955 > UBA955. The sequence goes on from DBCP01000026.1 coordinate 14,874, forward strand.
TTAAGCTATGGCTGAGGCGTTCTTCTACGGAACCGAAGCGCCATGCTTGGGTTTCTTCAACGCGTTCTTCTTTTTTGCCTTTGAATTGATCGGCCAGAGTTACCAGACGCTCGGTGGCATCTGCTCTGCGATTCAACAATACGTCTTCAACGTGTTCAAGGAGTTCCTTGGGAATTTCATCGTACACTTCAACCATACCGGCATTCACAATGCCCATATCGAGGCCCGCTTTGATGGCGTGATACAAGAAGGCAGAGTGCATGGCTTCTCTCACTCGGTCGTTGCCGCGGAAAGAGAAACTGATGTTAGACACACCGCCTGAAACTTTGGCTCCGGGAAGGTTTTGTTTGATCCAACGGGTGGCTTCGATGAAGTCAACGGCGTAATTGTTATGCTCATCAATACCGGTGGCTACCGTGAGGATATTGGGGTCAAAGATGATGTCGTTTACAGGAAATCCAATGCTTTTTAAGACATCGTAGCTGCGTTTACAAACGTCGATTTTGCGCTGAAAGCTATCGGCTTGACCGGTTTCATCGAACGCCATCACCACCACGGCAGCGCCGTAGCGATGTACCAATTTGGCTTTTTGGATGAATGCGGCTTCCCCATCTTTCAGGGAAATAGAATTCACGATGCCTTTGCCCTGTAGGCATTTCAAACCGGCCTCGATGACTTCCCATTTACTGGAGTCAACCATCAAAGGAACGCGAGAAATATCGGGTTCGGCTGCAATCAAATTGAGGAATGTTACCATGGCCTCTTTGCCATCGAGCATGCCTTCGTCCATGTTCACGTCGATGACTTGAGCGCCGTTCTCCACTTGCTGACGCGCCACATCCAAGCCTTTGTTATAATCACCGGCTAGGATCATTTTGGCAAACTGTCGACTACCTGTTACATTGGTACGCTCACCAATATTAACGAAATTGGTTTCACGGGTTAGGGTAAAGGGTTCAAGTCCGGAAAGACGAAACAAATTGGGAGAAGGCTGATTCACGATACCACAAATTTCGGTAAAATGGGATGAACTTAATCGCTCATTGGTAATAAGCGTCTACTTTACACCAAGAAAATCGACCATTTTACAACAAACTGGGCCATTTGGCGGGATTGCTTTCGTGCATCACCTGGTAAATGGTGCTGAAAACGGTATCTACCGAAGGCTTGCTGAAGTAATCGCCATCAGAACCATAAGCGGGTCTGTGCTCGTTGGCAGTAATGGTCACAGGTTTGCTATCAAGAAATTGGTAACCGCCTTGTTCTTCAAGCACTTGCTGCATCATGTAAGACGTTGCACCACCCGGAACATCCTCATCGAGGAAAACGATGCGGTTGGTCGACTTCAAACTTTCTACGATGCTGTGGTTGATATCGAAGGGCAATAAGGTTTGTACATCGATCAATTCTACACGGATGCCATGTTCGGCCAGTAAATCACAGGCTTCTTGTGCAATTCTACAGCAAGATCCGTAAGTGACAAGTGTAATATCTTCACCGTAGCGCAGCACATCGGGTTTACCAAAAGGCACGGTAAATTCACCAATGTTGGCGGGCAATTTTTCTTTGATGCGATAGCCATTCAAGCATTCCACCACCAAAGCAGGCTCATCGGCGCGCAACAGCGTGTTGTACATACCGGCTGCTTGGGTCATGTTTCTGGGAACACACACGTGCATACCGCGAACGGCGTGGATAATCATGCCCATCGGACTGCCAGAGTGCCAAATGCCTTCCAAACGATGTCCTCGGGTACGAATGATGATCGGCGTTTTCTGTCCACCTTTGGTACGATATTGCATGGTGGCGATATCATCGCTCATCGGCTCAAGGGCGTAGAGTAGGTAATCGAGGTATTGGATTTCGGCGATGGGTCTCAGTCCGCGCATAGCCGCACCGATGCCTTCACCAATGATACTCCACTCACGAATGCCTTTGTCGGTCACCCGCAACTCGCCATATTTCTCCTGCATGCCTGAGAAACCTTGGTTCACATCTCCAATTTTTCCTACGTCTTCACCGAAGGCAAATACACGGGGATCGCGCTCGAGGTTGGCATCGAAGCAGGCCCTAACCACTTGGTAACCGTCGACGATTTCATCTGTGTATTGGGCTGGCACTTCGGGCACATTCAATACAGAGGCATCGCTCTGACTGTATACGTGGCTGCTGTAGCGTTCGCCGTTAATGGCATTGAATGCATGAAGGTAATCGAGTAGGGGTTTACGCGCATCGGCACTGGCGTTTACGGTGAGGCGCAGGGCTTTATGGATGGCGATTCCCATGTCGCGGCGGATGGGATCTTTGGCATCGCTGAGCGATTGGGCGATATTGGCCAGTTCGGGGGATAATCCGTTGGCGGCCAATTGCTGCAACAAGGCAATCAAACCAGAAACATCTGATTTTAGGGGCTGTAAATAATCGATCCAAGCCTGTTTTTGGGCTTGTTTTACCGATTCAAGGGCTTGTTCTTCGAGGGCGGCCAGGGTGGTTTCATCGGCGATATTTTGCTCAATCATCCACTGACGCATTTGGGCAATGCCATCGTATTCCGTTTCCCATTCCAAGCGTTCTTTGCTCTTGTAACGCTCGTGGCTACCAGAGGTAGAATGGCCTTGCGGCTGGGTTACTTCGGTCACATGGACCAACACGGGGGTATGTTTTTCGCGACAGATATCGGCCGCTTGTTTGTATACTTTACACAATTCTGGGTAGTTCCATCCGCGGGCAGTGAGGAGTTCTAGTCCTTGTCCTTCTTCGTTGGATTGGAATCCGCGCATCAGGGCCGCGATATTTTCTTTGGCGGTTTGGTACTTTGCAGGAACGGAGATACCGTATCCATCATCCCAAAGACTCATCAACATCGGCACTTGCATTACGCAGGCGGCGTTCATGACTTCCCAAAAGATGCCTTCTGAAGAGGATGCGTTTCCAATGGTTCCGAAGGCGATTTC
>DBCP01000026.1:17974-20651 GCA_002293105.1 Bacteroidetes bacterium UBA955
ATCGATCGGTTTGTGGTAGCCAATTGCCTTGATCGTCAAGTAATCGCGTGGCGAAGTGTCCGTTCATGGAGCGACCCCCGCTGGCGGGTTCTTTTTCGGTATCGGGGATGGCATACAGCTGTGCAAAAAATGCATGTACGCTACTGATACCCTTGGCAAACATAAAAGTTTGATCGCGGTAATATCCACTGCGCCAATCGCCGTGTTGAAATACTTTGGCCATGGCAATCTGGGCGATTTCTTTACCGTCGCCAAAGATGCCGAACTTGGCTTTACCCGTAAGAACCTCTTTACGGCCTATCAAACTGGCTTGGCGACTTTCAAAAGCGATGCGATAATCGTTGAGAACTTCTTGCACAAAGGCCTCTTTACTCATTTCTGCGGGTTGTTTTGCTACCTCTTGCATGCAGCTGCAAAGATAGGGAAAATAGAATTGGCACTATATCATTACCGCATTGGCTTTTGATGACGTGTCTGTGCTAACTTTGCTTGTTCATGCCTGCCTTTGAGCTCATATCGCCATTTCAGCCCACCGGGGATCAACCGGACGCTATCAAACAACTGGTGGAGGGGTTAAATTCCGGCGTAAAAGCCCAGACTTTGCTTGGGGTTACAGGTTCTGGAAAGACATTTACGATGGCCAATGTGATTGCGCAAACGCAGCGACCTACCCTGGTCCTAAGTCACAACAAGACCTTGGTTTCGCAGTTGTACGGTGAGTTTAAACAATTTTTTCCGAACAATGCGGTGGAGTACTTCGTGAGTTATTACGATTATTATCAGCCCGAGGCATACATCCCAACCACGAATACCTACATCGAAAAGGATCTGAACATCAACGATGAGATCGAAAAGTTGCGTTTAAAAACGGTTTCGAGTTTGTTGAGCGGTCGGCGTGATATCATCGTGGTTGCCAGTGTGAGTTGCATCTATGGTGCGGGAAATCCCTCCGATTTTGAAGAGACGATTATTCGCATCAAAAAAGGGCAGATTATCACCCGCAATACTTTGTTATTCAAATTGGTAGAGAGTTTGTATAGCAGGACTACCGCTGATTTTAACCGGGGGACATTTCGGGTGAAAGGCGATACGGTGGATGTACATTTGGCCTACAACGATTTCGCTTATCGGGTGTCGTTCTTCGGTGATGAAATTGACGAGATCATTAGCTTTGATCCGGTGAGTGGACGGAAGATTGAGGGACATGAGGATGTGGCGATTTACCCTGCGAATTTGTATGTGAGTCCGAGAGAGCGATTGAAGGATATCATCTACCAGATTCAGGATGATTTGGTGTTACAGTTGGAGTATTTTCGGGAGACAGGTCGGTTTTTGGAGGCGAAGCGATTGGAGGAAAGGGTGAATTTCGATTTAGAAATGATCCGGGAGTTGGGTTATTGCAATGGCATTGAGAATTACTCGCGGTATTTCGACCGTCGGGGTCCGGGCGATAGACCGTTTTGTTTACTTGATTATTTTCCCAAAGACTTTTTGTTGGTGGTGGATGAAAGCCATGTATCTATGCCACAGATTCGGGCAATGTACGGGGGTGATAGGAGTAGGAAAGTGAATTTGGTGGATTTTGGGTTCCGTTTACCGGCGGCGATGGATAATCGACCGCTCAAATTTGAGGAGTTTTTCCAAGTGGTGAATCAGGCAGTGTATGTGAGCGCGACGCCGGCGCCGTTTGAAATAGAGGAGAGTGAAGGTGTTTTGGTGGAGCAGTTGATTAGGCCCACAGGCTTGTTGGATCCCCAAATATTGATTAGGCCATTGGCCAATCAGGTGGATGATTTGATTGAAGAGATTGACAATCGGATCAAAATGAAGGATCGGGTTTTGGTGACGACATTGACCAAGCGAATGGCGGAGGAGCTGACCAAGTATTTGATGCGTTTGGGCGTCAAGGTCGATTATATACACAGCGAGGTGAAGACGCTGGATCGGGTCGAGATTTTGCGGAATTTGCGGATGGGTGTGATTGACGTGTTGATTGGGGTGAATTTGCTGCGGGAAGGCCTGGATTTACCAGAAGTGAGTTTGGTGGCGATTATGGATGCCGATAAAGAAGGATTTTTACGGAGTCAAACGGCGTTGGTTCAAACGATTGGACGGGCTGCGCGAAACGATCGTGGTTTGGTTATCATGTATGCAGATAAAATCACAGAGAGCATGCGCAAGACGATCGAAGAGACGGATCGAAGACGCGAGAAACAGGTGATTTATAATACCAAGCACGGCATCACTCCCAAAACGGTGTTGAAAAGCACGGATGAGATTTTTAAACAGACCGGGGTGGCGGATGCCAAATACGGCGATGTAGAGTTGGGCAGTGGTGTGAATTATAACATGCCGGAATCGCGCATCAATATGGCAGCGGATCCTGTGGTGGCTTACATGGATAAAGGCGGTATCGAAAAGATGATCGTGCGGACAGAAAAAGACATGTTGAGGGCGGCTAAGGAAATGGAATTTATGGAGGCGGCGCGTTTGCGCGACGAGTTAGAGGCCTTGCGAAATCGCCTCAAAGAATTGGCTGTAGCCAAGTGAGGTTGGTAAATCCGCTCTGGGATTTTGGTTTACGAACAGGTTGTTTAGGGAATGGTGACTGAGGCAGATGTTACCGCGCTCACGCAGAAAAATCCACCTACGCCGGTTTTTTTGTTGGGATTGAACG
>DBCP01000026.1:20761-23111 GCA_002293105.1 Bacteroidetes bacterium UBA955
GCGAAGGCCACGGCATTGATGGAGTGGATTTCAATTCTCACCGTTTCGCCTGTTTTGAATGAACGTGAAAAATCGTTCACGCCGTTGTATCGCACTGGATAGATGAAAAGTTCGCCATCCTGCCCTCTGGAGGTATTACCCATATCCGCGGAGATGTTCAATTGTGAAATGTTATTGAGGAAGGAATCGTTTCGGAAGGTTTTGATCCAGTAGAAATCTCCAGGCCCTTTTCGGTCTTTGGCCATGAGTTCCACATATTTCCCGGTTGTATTAATTGGTGGGCCATTGCCTTCAACGTCTACCAGTGATAGGGAGTCTATGGTGGTTGTGGGGTTTAGGGTGGAAAAGCTGACCAATGTATCATTTCCAATGACTACCAATAGCGCGTAATCATGTCCGATAGAAAAAGTATCACCGGTGATGGGGTTCGGCAAGAACTGATATTTTCCTTGTCCCGCTGGCGCAAAAACAAAGAGCTTGGGCAATGCAGCAGATTGGTCGACGATGGCTACTTGGGCATTGTTGATGGCGGGTTCTGATCCTGTGGAGTCGAAATAGCCAATGGAGCGTGTGAGCTTGATGGTTTGGGTATCGAGTTGGTTGTTGACAAACGCATCGACAACAATTTTTGGACTTTTTTGGATGACATCCACCTGAATTACATCTTCGCAGCCTGTGGAAAGAAGGCCGATGCCTATGGCGATAAGACTATTGACTATGAGCGATATGTTGAATTTCATGGGGTGGATACTTAGAATTTGAAGTTGTAAGAAACGGATGGGATGGCGCTGCCAATGACGCTGTAACGGATGGCTTCATTTTGTCCTTTGCCTTGGTAGTTGGTGGCGAAGTAGATGCTAAACGGGTTACGTCGGTTATAGACATTGTAACAGGAGAACACCCAATTGCTTTCAAACTTTTTTGATTTTTTGCGGTGATAGGTTACGCTGAGATCGAGTCGATGGTAGTCGGGATTACGCACGTTGTTTCTGGCATTGGATCCAGCATCGGGGATCACGTAACCTTGTACAGTGTATTGTCCTGTATAGAATGTGGCAGGTGTGCCGGTACTGAACACAAAGTTGGCGGCACATTCCCATTTCTCATTGATTTTATATTGACTTACAACATACAAGTTATGAAGTCGATCGAAACGATTGGCATACCATTCATTGTTGTTAATGCCCACAACTTGACGCTCAGAACGTGAGAGGGTGTAGCTAATCCATCCTGTTAAATTACCAGAGGACTTCTTGATATAGGCTTCTAATCCGTATGCTCTTCCAATGCCTGTAAGCAAATCTGCTTCAAGTAACTCATTTAGAAGTAGGCTAGCACCATCAATGTAATCCACTTGGTTTTGAAGTGTTTTGTAGTATCCTTCGATGCTGGTTTCGAATTCGTGTTTTCCGTTGAAATTTTTGAAATAACCCAAGGCGATTTGGTCGGCAATTTCCGGCTTGATGTTATTGGTTGTGGGCTGCCAAACATCGAAAGGTACTGAAGCTGCGGTGTTTGAGATGAGGTGTAGGTTTTGTACCATGCGGTTGTAACCTCCTTTGATTGAGCTGCTATTGTTGAGTTGATATTTGAAGCCGAGACGGGGTTCTGGGTTGATATAATTGGCCACGATATCGCCGTTTTCAGTAGAATACATACTATCTAGTATGCCTTGTTTGCCTGCTTCACGCTTAAACAAGTACACTTTTCCAGGACCTAAATACATGAACTGACTGAGTCGGATACCCGCACGAATAGAGAATTTGCCATTGGCATTCCAATCATCAGAGATATAAATGGCGTTTTCAAGGGCATAACGATCGGGTAAACCAAACTTCAAATTGAGTGTGGATGACGTGGCAATAGCCTCACCGGGAATGAAACGATAGTGCGTTGATTGTCCCCCAAATGCCAATGTATTTTTGGGATTGAGAAAGTAGTTGAAATCGACTTTCGCGCTGTTGTTGACGATATTGCTTTTCCAATTGAAGGTTACATCGCGGTTAATGAATTCCAAGTTGTAACGGTAACGACTATAGTAATAGGTAAAATTGGAGAAGAGCTTTTTGTTGAAGACGTGGTTCCAGCGGGTCGTTACGGTTGAGTTACCCCATTTCACACCGAATAATCCGGCTGCTTTGAATACATCGTCACCGATGTAGGTGGAGATAAAGATGTTGTCGCGCTTGTAGCTGTAATTGGCTTTGGCGGTGAGATCATAGAAGTAAAACTGGCTACCGGCGAGGTTATCGGGCAGGAAGGGTTTTGCGAGTACATCGATGTATGACCGGCGGCCCGACACCATAAAGCTTGATTTTGCGGCTGTTTTGCGTGGCTTGAGCAAGTTTTT
>DBCP01000026.1:23196-29381 GCA_002293105.1 Bacteroidetes bacterium UBA955
TTGATAGCTACGTTTGTTACCATCGCGCGATTTCACATCCAGGGTGGAGCTGAGTCGACCCCCGTAATTGGCTGGAATTCCACCTTTTACGAGTTCTACATCTTTCACGGCATCGGGATTGAAGATTGAAAAGAAACCGAAGAGGTGTGCGGAGTTGAACACGGGCGCTTCATCCATCAGTACAAGATTTTGATCGATGCTTCCACCGCGGACGTTAAAACCTGATGCACCTTCTCCAACTGTGGTAACACCGGGCAGTAATTGAATGCTTTTGATCACATCGGCTTCGCCCAGAAATGCAGGTATCTTTTTGATGGTTTGTCCGTTGATACTTTGGGTTGATATATCGAGTGATTTGACGTTGTTGTTTCGTTTTGACCGTATGGTTACCGTACCAACGCCTTCTATTTCGGGGAGCAAGAGGATATTAAACTCTCTGTTGTTATCGATGGTAATGGTGGTTGTGTAGGCGGGATAGCTTGCGGCGGTCACGGTAAGGGTGTGGGTGCCGGCGGGTGCTGTGAGGCTATAAAAGCCATAACCATTGGTGGCAGCGCGAAGTTCCTTTGGGGGAGTTGTATTGAGCGTGATGGCTACCTGTGCTTTGGTGATGGTTTCACGGGAGGTGGAATCTTTCACGTAGCCCGAAAGGGTGAAATTTTGGGCATGAACGACGGTGTTTAGGGCACAAAAAATGAGTAAAGTTAGGACGCGAAGCATTTCGGTTTCAAAGGTAATTGTACTATTAACAAACGAGTGGTCAGTTTGTCGATGAATGCGTGAATTTGGCAGTAAATTGGTGGTTACACAAAGAAAAGGCACCCATGGGGTGCCTTTTCTTTGTATCAATACTAACCAACGATGGGTTAGGTTCTGTCTTTCATGTGTACGTATGCACGTGGGGCTTCGCCAGTATAAATTTGACGTGGGCGTGCAATGGGTTGTTTTTCTTTGCGCATTTCTTGCCATTGGCTAATCCAACCTGGAAGACGGCCCATGGAGAACAATACGGTAAAGAAGTCGGTGGGGAAGCCCATGGCGCGATAAATGATTCCTGAGTAGAAATCCACGTTGGGGAACAATTTACGTTCAACGAAATAAGAATCGGTGAGTGCAGCTTCTTCCAACTGTTTGGCAATTTCCAATACAGGGTCGTTCACACCCAATTTCGCCAATACATCGTCGCATGCTTTTTTGATGATTTTTGCACGAGGATCGAAGTTTTTGTATACGCGGTGACCGAAGCCCATCAAACGGAAAGGATCGTTCTTGTCTTTGGCTTTGTTGATCCATTTTTGTACATCGCCACCATCATTTTGGATTTGCTCAAGCATTTCCAGTACTTCTTGGTTGGCACCACCGTGCAAGGGACCCCAAAGGGCTGAGATACCGGCAGAGATGCTGCTATACAAGTTTGATTGTGAGCTGCCCACAACGCGAACAGTACTAGCGCTGCAGTTTTGTTCGTGGTCAGCGTGAAGGATGAGTAATTTGTTCATCGCGCTCACGAGAACGGGATCTGGCTCATATTCAGGCATTGTAACCTGTCCGAAAGTCATATTCAAATAGTTGGCTACATAGTCCAAGCTATTCTTGGGATAAACGGTTGGATGACCATTGCGTTTTTTGTAAATCATCGCACAGATGGTAGGCATTTTCGCCATCAAACGCAGTATGGTTCTATTGATGGCCTCTTCCGAGCGATGGGGGTTCAATGCTTTGGGGTAGTATAAACCCAAGGCTGCAACCATACTCGATAGCTGACCCATTGGGTGGGATCCAGTTGGGAAGGAATTGAACATTGCGAGAAGTCCTTCGTTGGCCAGGGTGTGTTCTTTGATTGTGCTAGTAAACTCTTCATACTCGGCAGCATTGGGTAATTTTCCATACAGCAACAAATACGAAACTTCCAAAAAGGAGGCGTGTTCTGCCAAATCTTCAATGGAGTATCCGCGGTGGTGAAGAATTCCCTCCTCCCCATCCAAGAAAGTGATTGCGCTCTTCGTGGAGCCCGTATTTTTGAAACCGATATCCAAGGTGATGTGACCTGTGAGGTCTCGCAACTTGCTGATATCGATGGCTTTTTCGCCTTCGCTACCTGTGATAACGGGGAATTCAAATTCTTTACCTTCTACGATGAGTTTTACTGATTCAGACATGGATATTTGTTAATGCTAGTTAGCCTACTGCGAATATAAACAATCACCCGAGAACCGCCAAGATTGGTGGACAACTCGAATAAATCGTTACAACAAATTAACAAAGAGGCTTAAGCTGAAATTGGTTTTGAATTGCCCGATATTTCATCAAACCCTTTGGCAGTCAATTGAAACCGGGTTTTTCTGATTTTATCTACGTCAAAATTCCCCATCACTTGGTTGTTGTTGCCGATGGCTTTGATATAGCGATAATGATGCAATTGACGCATAATATCAACCACTACATTCACTGCCAAGTTGGTATCTTCAACCACCGTAAGGGGTGTTTCAGCGTGTATAAGGCAAAGCAATACCTTGCGTTCGTCGTCGCCGATTTCAAACATTAGTCAAATTTTTCAGGTCGCATCTGCGGGAAGAACAGCACTTCTTGGATGCTCTGTTGGTTGGTAAGCATCATGGTAAGTCTGTCGATTCCAACGCCTAAACCACTGCTTGGAGGCATGGCATATTCCAATGCCCTTACGAAGTCGTGGTCGTACGCCATGGCTTCTTCATCGCCCCTTGCGGCCAATTTCAGTTGGTCTTCGAAGCGTTCGCGCTGATCTATAGGGTCGTTCAATTCTGTATAGGCGTTGGCGATTTCTTTGCCATTGACGAAGAGTTCGAAACGTTCTACCAAGCCGGGTTTAGACCGGTGTTTCTTGGTGAGCGGACTCATCTCAATGGGATAATCGGTGATAAAGGTGGGCTGAATCAGGTGTTTTTCTGCACAGGCACCGAAGATTTCGTCGATCAATTTGGCCACACCCATTTGCGCAGTGACTTCGCAACCCAATTTTTTGGCTTCTGCGCCCAATTCTGCTTCACTTCTACCCTCAATATCGATGTTTCCATATTTTTTGATGGCTTCGGCCATGGTTAAACGGGCATAGGGTTTGGCAAACGAGATCTGGTTATCTCCCAGGGTAACGGTGGCATTGCCGGTAACGTCGATCGCACATCGCTCCAACATTTGTTCCACGAAATCCATCATCCAATAGTAATCCTTGTAGGCCACGTAAATTTCCAAACCTGTAAATTCTGGGTTGTGGGTTCTGTCGATGCCTTCGTTACGGAAGTTTTTGGCAAACTCATAGACACCATCGAATCCACCCACAATCAAACGTTTGAGGTATAACTCGTTGGCGATACGCAAATACAAGGGAATATCCAGGGCGTTGTGGTGGGTCATGAACGGACGGGCCGTTGCGCCACCGTGAACGGTCTGCAAAATGGGGGTTTCCACCTCCAAGTAGCCTTGTTCGTTGAAGGTGTTGCGCAAGCTTTGGATTACTTTGGTACGCTTGATAAATGTTTCGCGGATTTGGGGGTTAACCACCAAGTCTACGTAGCGCATGCGGTAGCGAGCTTCGGGGTCAGTGAATGCATCGTACACATTCCCGTCGGCATCTTGCTTGGGCAAGGGAAGGGGGTTCAAGCATTTCGACAACAGTATCAATTCGGTTACATGGACAGAAAGTTCACCGGTTTGGGTGGTAAATACATGTCCTTTCACACCAATGATATCGCCGATATCGAGGAGTTTTTTGAATACGGTGTTATAGAGGTCTTTGTTTTCGTCAGGACAGATTTCATCGCGATTCACGTAGATCTGCATCCGTCCGCTAGAATCTTGTAGATCAGCGAAGGCGGCTTTACCCATGATGCGGCGGGTCATCAGGCGACCTGCCAAAACAACTTCTTTCCATTTCTGATCCTCGCTGCTATCGGCGTAATTCGACCGGATATCGGCGGCCAAGCAATTCACCGGATACAGTGCTGCTGGATAGGGATCGATGCCCAAGGCTCTAAGTTGTTCGAGCGATTGGCGACGGAGTACTTGTTGTTCGTTTAGGTTGGTTTCCATGCGATTTGGCTTGCAAAATTAGCCAAAATTCGCGATATTATTGGGGAGAATCCGAATCCTCAGAAGCGGTGGTTGGGCTGTTCGATGTGAACGCCTTTTCCACTTCCTCTTTGGAGAAAAAGGTATTCTGTCCGATTACCATGATGGCCACACCTACGGTAATACAGGCATCGGCGAAGTTCCAGATGGGAGAAAAGAACACGAAAAATTGTCCACCCCAAACGGGCAACCACTCTGGGAGATGTCCTTCCCACATAGGGGCATAGAACATATCAACCACTTGTCCTTCAAACCAACCGCCGATGTAATGGTTGGTATCGGCGTATAAAACGCCATAGAAGACGGAATCGATGATGTTTCCCATCGCACCAGAAAGCACAAGGGCAATACAGATGAGCAAGCCCCAGTTGGCATCATTTCGGATACATTTGATGAGGTACCAGAAGCCAAAGGCGGATACGATAAGGCGGAAAAAGGTAAGGATAAGTTTGCCTACTTTGCCTCCTCCGAAAAGTTTCATGCCATAGGCCATGCCATCGTTTTCGATGAAATAGAGTTTAAACCAATCGCCAAAGATGGGTTTGATTTCGCCGAGCATAAAATGCCCTTTAATGTAGGTTTTGATCCACTGATCGGTGATGAGCAGCAGTAAAATGGTGGCCATCGGAATCAAAAATTTCCGATTTTTAAGCAAAGATTCGGCGTAAGACATTGAAGGTTTAGCGCTTCAGTTTGGCTTCGATGGTTTGGGTGGTATGGGGCACAGCGCGCAATCGCTCCTTGGGAATCAACTTGCCTGAGGTTTTGCAGATTCCGTAGGTTTTATTCTCGATACGCACCAAAGCAGCTTCCAAGTTTTTGATGAATTTTAATTGATGGGCTGCCAATTGATTCAGGTTTTCTTTCTCAAAGGTATCGGCACCATCGTCGAGTGTAAGGTAATTGTTGTTGGTACCCTCGCCGCCACCCTCACCATTTTTTAGGTTGGTTTGAATGGTTTTGAACTCGTCTTTGGCGATTTCCATTTTCTTCAAGATGATCTCTTTGAACTCTTGTAGTTCATCGTCGTTGTAGCGGGTCTTTTCTTTTTCCATGGCTTAAACTTTTCGGATGTGGATGTGTACGGGGTAATCGTATACGTCAAGTATGTGCTCACTATCATCCTCTGTAGTTTGGATGGAATGGGCCAATACTTCCCCGCAAATATAAGTGTTAAAATGGTTTACGCTTTCTTGTACAGCTACATCAGATTTGAAAAGCACTTCAATTCTGTCTGTTAGGTCGAGACCAAGGTCTTTTCTTAGGTTCTGCACGCGGTTCACAAATTCCCTGGCCATACCTTCTTGGTGGAGGGCGTCGCTGATGGTAATATCCAGGGCAACGGTAGCGCCATTTTCGGAGGCTACGAGCCATCCGGGCATATCTTGGGTGGCGATATCCACGTCTTCGAGCAATAAATCTGTGGGGTTGCCGTTGAGCGATACGTTGAGGGTGCCGTTGTTTTCAAGCTGTCTGATTTGATCTTGCGAGAAGCTTTGAACGATGGCTGCCATGGCTTTCATTTCACCGCCCAATTTTTTACCAAGGGTTTTGAAATTGGGTTTGATGCTTTTCACCAGGCTGGGGTGATTGGCAGATACAAATTCAATTTCTTTGACGTTTACTTCCGAGCAGATGAGTTCGCTCATGTGTTGAACGGCTTCTTTGACTTCGGGTTTATCGGCTGGGAACAGGATTTTTTGTAGGGGCTGACGCACCTTGATTTTCTCTTTTTTCCGCAAGCTCAACACCAGGCTGCAGACTTGTTGCGCCAAGGCCATGGATTGTTCCAGTTTGGGGTTAACCGCCGCTTCATCGGCTTTGGGCCAGGTGGTCAGGTGCACACTGCTTGGCACGGTATTTTGTGCGATGCCAGCGGTGTTCAAAGCTCTGTACAACCAATCGCTAAAGAACGGGGCGATGGGTGCGGTGAGCTGGGTAACTGTATTGAGGCAGCGATAGAGGGTTTCGTAGGCCGCCTTTTTATCATCGTTGAGTTCCCCTTTCCAGAATCTGCGTCTTGAAAGTCGCACATACCAGTTGGAGAGTTGTTCACCCACGAAATCTTCGATGGCTCGGCC
>DBCP01000003.1:0-9690 GCA_002293105.1 Bacteroidetes bacterium UBA955
TGTAGCCCACATGGACTGCCCACGGCGATAACACCCAAGTCGATTTGGGTCATCTGTCCAACCTTTTGCTCTAAACTCAGTTTCGCGACCATTTCGTCAATGGCTTTGTCGAGTGTTCGAATGCTCAGTGCGGTGGGATTTTCAGTGGCTGTTTGCTGGGCGATGCCTTTGTTCGGAAGGTTTAAAGCGAAAACAGCAATAAATGGTGTAAGGAATCGCAAGTGGCGATGAATCGTCAATCGTATCATGGAAGGGTAGTTTGAATGGGGGTATCGCATCGAAAAAGACACGGTCATGTTAAAGGTCGAACGCAAACCCCGTATTGATGAGGTTGCTGTATCGTTTGGCGTTGTACTTGTACAATTTGGCTGGGCGATGGGTTACGCTGGTCTGTTTTAGGCCGGTATCTGATATAAAATCCATCGATAAGATCTTCTTTCGGAAATTTCGAACATCAAACTCGGTTTCCAAAATCGATTCGTACAAAGTCTGTAATTCTGTGAGCGTAAAGTGTTTGGGCAACAATTCGAACCCGATGGGCTGACGGCGAATTTTGCTCTTTAACTGATCCTTCGCATACGACAGAATTTCGTTGTGGTCAAAAGGCAACTCAGGAATTTCGCTGATTGGAAACCAAGCGGCTTCCTCTGCCCAAGATGAGGGGTGAAGGTGGTAGTCGTCAATTTTAATCAACGCGAAATAAGCAACGGTAAATACCCGACCGTAAGGATGTCGATCGACCTTTCCAAAGGTGTGAATCTGCTCCATGTAGATTTCCTCCAAGCCGGTGAGGTCTTGCAAGACTTTCTCTGCAGAGTCGATGAGGTTGGTGTCAAGGCTAATCAAATCACCAGGTAGAGCCCAACAATTTCTGTAGGGATCCGCACCGCGATAAATCAACAAAACCTTGAGCCCCGTGAGGTCGAACCCGAAGACAACGTTGTCAACGGATACTGCTGCCTTAAAATAAGATTCAAAATGTTTGTCCATCCGTTTGCCTGATAATCTTCGGCTGTTGGCGAATATATTGTAAAAAATACAATAATTAAATGCCGTGGCGAAAAATTTACCGGCGACGAGGGTTTTTACTCCCCATAGTTCAACCATTTACCAGATTTTTCAACCTGGTTTTGGCCGTTGTGTGCTGTGATTTTGTAGGTGTAAATACCCGCAGATAATCCCGATTGGGGAACTCCTGTGTTCAGGTTGGTTTGATAGACCAATTTGCCTTGGGTATCGAAAATCTGGAGTTGGTCAAATTGCCAATCGCTGGAAATCATGCGCAAATCCTGGGTGATTTTCGACTCTCGTTCAAATTTGGCTAGGCCCGAAACATCCCAAATAGAAACTATGCGTGTGTATTCACCATAACATCCGTTGTTGTGGAAACTTCTAACCGATACCTTGTAATCGGCGATTTTGCTATCGAACGACCACGTGATGGGATCGAGCTGGGAGGTGTCGGCCTTATTGCCAGTGCCAAAATACCACCAAACACTGGGCGAGTTGGTGTTTGCGCTAAAGGTGAACGAAGTGCGTGGTAGCCTGACAACGGTATCCGGACTCACAGTGTAACTGATGGCCAACGTGTCTTGAACGCGCAGACCAATTGAACCATCGGCGTAACAGTATTTGGGCGATTCAATGGCAAATATTGCCTTACCCACTGCTACCCTTGGGGTGAAAATACTGCCGTTTTTCTCAAAGATCCGCTGGATATTACTGGGAGGATTGGTGTTGCCATTGAAAGACAATAATGATATGTTATAAAGGGTGTCGTTCAGTTCTCCTGAGCTCAGTTTGATGTTGTCGCGCAGTCGCTGGGGGGCATCGTTCGGACAGAAGAGCGAATCTCCGGTGTATTGGAATCGGATTTGGGGTTTGGCGATGATGGTGGTGGTATCGCAGGCCCTACATCCCAATGTAGAATCGGCGGTGCAAGCTTGAATTTTATAATTGCCCACCGCGATGGAATCCAAATGGGTTACCAAGTGGGTTCCGGTTTTTCCACCCACGGTGAGGGTCATCAATTGGGCGATGGATTTCGATGGCATCCCTATGATTTTCCAATCGTAGGGGAGGGCATTTTGGGCGGGGGTGATAATTGCGTCTTCCAGGAAAAAGGTAGAATCGCCGCTACAAGTGGTTTTGGTTGTTGCGAGCGTGAATTGTGGCAAGTACATCACATCGATGGTGTTGTATTCACTGCTGATACAGCCCAATGTGTCATAGGTGGCCACCAAATTCAATGTAATTTTTGAAACACCCGCAATGGCTGGCGGCGGATTTAGTTTGTAATAATTCGGACCAATACTATCGAGGTATTTGCCATTCATACACCGAATGTGCGAGTTGGGCCCCCCATCGAGCATGTCTTTGGTCACGGGGTCAATGAGTTTTAGTGGGGGATCAGATCCACAAATAGGCGCTAAGGGTTTTTGCTTCCATTTCACTGGGTCGCTAAATATCTGCTTGATGTTCATTTGCTGCGTTTCTGTGCAGCCTTTGGAATCCGTGATGGTGAGGAGTACGGATGTATCGACATTGGTTTTTACGCTGATGCCTTTGGTTGTGCCGATTTTGGCCAAATTGGTGAAATTGACACTCCTTGGTTGGATTGTTTGCGCGGCGGTGGATGCATCCATGCCGTACCATTGGTAGGTGATGGTACCTTTGCGGGCGGAAATGTTCTTGGGTTCGAGGTAGATTTGGCTGTTCGGACAATTGATGGTGTCGGCGAAAGGCTTTTTGCTACCCAAGGCGAAATCAATCACTGTATCGAGAATGCTAATGGTGGTGTCCCAGTATTTGAAACAGCCGCCTTCATTGGAAAACAGTGCAAGGACTTTGTATTTTCCGGTTCCATTCAAACGCATGCTGTCATTGACTTTGTTCGATGTTCCGACGGTTTTGCCAAAGGTGTCCAAAACTTGCCAACTTATACGGGGTGCACTACCACCTGTGAAATTTTTCACATTCAGGGTAAGATTGTTGCATCCTTTGTAGCTGATTTGGGGTGTTCCGGTGGGCGTAGGGTACACTTTGACAATCAAATTGTATGTGGTAGACAGGGGTTCGCTACAGTGCAGATCCACCACTTTGATTGGGAATACATATCCATCCGCGAAGGTATCAGCGAGTGTGGGTGTCCAGTTGAATTCCAAACTCCGCTTGTTTTTTGCAGAGCTGTATACTTTGATACTTGCCCCGCGATAGGTTGGTGGAACAATGACTTGAAGGCTATCTGCCACGGTTTGTAATGGGGCAATGACATCGTCAAAATCCACAAATTTCTGTTTGATGGTTGATCCTACGCATACTTTCAGTACCGTTTTTTGAGAGAGCACAGCTTTGGGTGTTTCATTATACCCTGAAGCGCTCACAACAACAGCGGAAATTTCTCTTTGGTGTTCTGCGATGAGTGTGTATTTGCCGTTTTTGTTGATTCGGTATTCTTTGACTTTGACACAGGCCATGCCAATTTCGTCAACTACACTGGGCGTGAAGATGAAGACACCGTCAGTGGTATCGAAGAAAGTGCCGCGCACGGGGTTGGTTTTGATGTTCGAACTGCACAGGGTGGTTACAGCACACGTTGGCGTGAAAGGGTGGCTTAAGTCTTTGGTTGGTGTATTTACACAAGTCCTGTTTTTGTAAGGAACATCCCAATTGGATGGTGAGAGTTCATAGCGCAATACATCTCTTTCTGCCGTGTCTGAAAGTCCCTGGTTAAAGATTGTGCTCCTGTCTACTTGGATGATTCTTAACGGATCGAACATTCTCGCCGGAGGCTTATTGGTGGTTTTGGAACAATTGGCCAAATTTTCCAAATAAATGGTGGTTGCTGAATAGGCATCCCAATTGAAACAAGGCAACACGGTGGGGTACAAATATCCGTAAACAGCGAAAGTGATGTTCTTGCAGGTACTGCCTGATAGAATGTTCTTGAAAATAGAGCTGTCGAGGTCGGCCGTGCATTTGTAGATATGCTCTCTGAACAAATAGCTCTTATCACAATCAATGGCAGTGGAGCATTTTGGTCCAATTGCCGCACTGGAAACCAACGAAGCCGTCAATGATACCGTTCCACATGCAGCACTCTTACCCCCATAAGCAATAACAGGGACTGATGTGGGAGCTGAAGTAGCTGCGCCACACATTCTGTATGCGCGGTAACTGATTTCGTATTTGTTCTTGGTGATGTGGGTGGCCCAAACTTCACTGCCAAAAGTGTAGTGTGATGCTTTTAAGGGCGATGCAAATTGTCCCAACACGATCAATAGAAAACAAAGGGCAATTTTTTTCAAGGGGTAATTTTTTTGCATGTGATGGAAATGATTCATATTGACACAGTTTCGCTTTGTGGTGTTGCCTAAAAACAGAGGTGAAAAGTTAAGTCAACTTTATCAATTTTTGATGGGGCTGTGCATTTATGACACAAAAGGCAATAATGGTTGCACTCTGTGAATTTTGTATCTTTGTAAAAATTTAAAAATCTACGATTATGCCATACCCAGAAATGCTTGTAGCACCCATGCGTGCTGAATTGACAAACGGCGGTTTTACCGAGTTGAAATCGGCCGATGAAGTAGTTGCTTTCATGGAAGGAAATGAGGATACCACCTTGGTGATGGTTAATTCTGTTTGCGGTTGCGCAGCGGGTTCTGCCCGTCCTGGTGTATTGAAGTCTTTGAGTGGAGACAAAAAACCCGCGAAAATTGTCACTGTGTTTGCTGGACAGGATTTGGATGCGGTTGCCAAGATTCGTGAATATATGGCACCATACCCACCCTCATCGCCCGCAGTGGCGTTGTTCAAAGGCGGGGAGGTTGTACACATGGTTGAGCGCCACATGATTGAAGGTAGAACGGCGGAAATGTTGGCCGATAACCTTCAAGGTGCTTACGCGAGCCATTGCTAAGCGATGACTTCGTCGATGACGCTCGTGCAATTGCAAAACTGGCTCGGACAGGTTGAGATGCTTTGCGCGGAAGTGGGGGCTTTTCAAATGCAACATTGGCAGGCGGTTAAGTCGCAAGACATTGCCGATAAAGGCTTGAATCAGCTGGTGAGTTTTGTTGACAAAGAATCTGAGCAACGGCTGATGGAAGGATTGGCTGCAATTCTGCCTGGGTCCTGTTTCATTGGGGAAGAATACAATCCGGATTCTGTTTTAACAGATCAGCCCACTTGGATCATTGATCCTTTGGATGGGACAACGAATTTTTTGCATGGATTGCCGGTTTTTGCAGTGAGTGTTGCTTTGTGGGATTCAGGGGATACCCAATTGGGGGTGGTGCATGCGCCAGCCATGGGTGAGACTTTTACGGCTGTTCGCGGTGGGGGTGCACGGTTGAATGGTAAGCCGCTCGTGCTTGAGGGCGAAGTGCCTTTGTCGCAATCGCTGATCGCCACTGGATTTCCCTATTACGATTTTGATAAAATGGCACCCTACTTGGAGTTGCTTTCCGATTTGATGCGTGGTACACACGGTTTGCGGAGAATGGGTTCGGCTGCGATTGATTTGGCCTATACCGCTGCGGGTAGATTCGATGCTTTCTATGAAATGGGCTTGGCGCCATGGGATGTAGCAGCGGGTGCTTTGATTGTGGAAGAGGCTGGTGGGTTTGTATCGAACTTTTCTGGGGGACATCAAGTGTTGTTTCAACGAGAAATTGTTGCAGCACATCCGTCGTTGTCTCGTGCGTTTTTACAGCGAGTGTCGGATAAATTGGGCTAATCCCGAATTGGGTTTGTACTTGCCATATTTCAGGCCTAATTTGCGGGCACGGCTTTGGAATTGTTGTTGTCTATAGGGAAGGGAGTTTGGTACGGTTTTTTGATCGGTTTGCTTAGTTTTGGTCCCTCTTTTTTTACCCTCATACACACAGGAATTCAAGGTGGAAAAAAACAAGGCATGCAAGTGGCTTTGGGCATTTTCTTGAGTGAGATGTTTGTTGCACTGCTCTGTTTTTTTGGGCTGAGTCGGTATTTTACGACCCCCACATTTCAACTCGTTTTTACTGGGATGGCAGCAGCCGCAATTTTGTATTTAGGCATACAATCGGTCTTTACAAAGCACCACAAATTGCCAGAAATCAAAGTGAGTGCATCGGCCTCGGTGTACCGCGGTTTTTTCATGAACATCATAAACCCGTTTGTGATGTTGCTTTGGGTGAGTGTGATTGCCACGCTTAGCGTTGGCGGTGAATCACAATCAGAGCATGGAAGAACCATGATTTTGGTTGAGTTAGTCACCATTTTGTGTACATTGTTGGCATTGGATTTGGGCAAAGTTTACCTCAGCGATTATATCGGAAAGAAACTGAGCGAGCGCGTATATCAACTGGTAAATCGATACTTCGGGGTCATATTGTCGGCCATCGGTTTGTATTTTGCTTATCATTTTGTAGTCTTGCTATTCGCTTGGTATGTTGCTCCTGTCGGTCATTAACATCAATTGGCTCCTCAACGGGGTGTTGGCACTGATCATGTTCGGATTGGGGCTTTCGTTGAAAAGAGCGGATTTTCAGGCACTGTTTGATCAACCAAAATCCTTAGCGCTTGGTCTATTCGCGCAGATGGTTTTGTTGCCATTTTTGGCGGCGCTGTTGATTTATTCGGCCCCATTATCGCCCGAGTGGAAGGTGGGTATCATGATTTTGAGCGTTTGTCCGGGCGGAATTACCTCCAACCTGGTGAGTTATTTTGTGAAGGGGAATGTGGCTTTGGCGGTATCGCTTACGGTGACAAATGCTCTGCTATCGTTGCTTTCGATCCCATTGATGGTCAACTTGTTTCTGACACATTTTATGAACGATGGTTCTCAGTCTGTATCATTGCCGTTTTGGAATACGTTGCTCGAGATTTTTGTCGTTACCATTATTCCGGCTTGGTTGGGGATGGCGATGCGTTTGCGTATGGGCAAAAAGGTGGCGAATGTGAGCCGTTGGTTGAACGTGGTTTTGCCGCTGCTGTTGTTGATTGTTTTTGGGTTTAAAATTTTGGCGGGACAGGACCAAGGTGGCACGGATATGTCGGCCGGGGATGTTCTCGCGCTCACGCCTTACGTCATTGGATTGAATGTTTTTTCGATGTTGCTGGGTTTTGCAGTGGGCATTCCATTCGCGTTGAGTTATCGAAATCGGATTACCATCGCCATCGAAGTGGGATTGCACAATACCGCGTTGGCCTTGCTAATTGCAGGGGATAAATTGAAAATCCCAGCAATGGAAAAACCCGCATTGGTATATGCGTTGTACAGTGTGGTTGTGACCTTTTCCGTGGGGTATTTATTGGTCTTGTTCCGCGAAAAAGTGCTGAAAAAAAGCCTCGACCTCAGCCAGGATGCTTGAGGGTACTAAGTTGCCTATGTCTTCATTATTGGCAAGTTTGTCGCGAATTTCTGTGGCGGATATATGCAAAAGGGGAGCGTCGTGCCAAGTAGCGCCGAAGGGTATAGGTTCTTGGGGTTTGTTGTAGCCGGGTCGAGCATATACAAACAGCGGACAAATAGCGGCGAGTTCCTCGGCGTGATTCCATTTGTGGAAGTGGATGAGGTTATCGGCTCCCATGATTAAGCTGAAGGTGTGCTCAGGGTGTTGGGCTTTCAATGCCACAACAGTGCGGTGGGTATAGCTGGGCAGTCCGAGGCCAAATTCAATGTCGCAGCACGATAATCCTTCTTCTGATTCCAGTGCCGTTTTAACCCATGAGAGGCGAAGTTCAGCGGGTACGAGGGTTTCTTCGGATTTGTGCGGATTCAAAGGGGATGGCACGAACCATATCGCATCGAAAATGTGAATGTTCTGAAAATATCGCGCAACTTGGATGTGACCAACATGCAGTGGGTTGAACGATCCAAAATACAATCCGACGCGCATCTGTTTTACTTAACGATTCTAGAGGTGTATTGTTTAGGGTTTGGCCAAGAAATCACTGACCAGTTTTTCGCAGGTGACGAATGTTTCTGCGAGTTTGTCGTTGACAACAACTGTATCGTATTGTGATTCAAAGCTCAATTCGTAGTTGGCTTTGGCGATGCGCTCTTGCAGTTGGTGTTCTACTTCTGTACTCCGCTTGGTGAGTCGCTCCATTAATACATCTACGCTTGGGGGACGCAAAAAAACAGCAAGTGCTCGGTCGCCAAATTGTCGCTTCAAGTTGAGACCACCTTTCACGTCAACATCAAAAACGACGGCTTTGCCTTCTGACCATATTTTACGGACTTCACTCCAAAGTGTGCCATAAAGGATGCCGGCATATACTTCTTCGTGTTCAAGAAAGGCACCTTCTTGTATTTTGGTGTGGAAATCGCCGAGGTCAAGAAAATGGTATTCTAGGCCATTGGTTTCGCCTGGTCGTGGGCTGCGGGTTGTGGCACTGACAGAGAAAGCCAACTGTTTGTCCATGACGGAAAGCAGGTGTTTCACCACAGTGGTTTTGCCGGATCCTGAGGGCGCTGAAAAGATGATGAGTTTTTCCAAATTGCTGCAAATGGCGTTTAGGTTGGTAAAGGTCGGTATTTTGGTTCAGAAACACCAAATCAAGCCATTGCATTGATCGAGTTTTGGCATTTTTTGCATAGCGGAAATAAAAATTTGGATTGTTTACAACGGTGTAAGGTGCATGAAAAAAATGGAATATTTTTTCAGGATTTCTTGGGGGTGTGTTCAAATAATTGTGTTATGTCTAGATGTGGCAAAACTTTTTTGGCAATTGGGAAACAAAAACAAGAGTTTTGTCGTCTATATTTACAATAAGTACAAGGATACACGTGAAAATCTTGAGCCGATTAAAAATAAGTTTAGTAACTATTATAGTTTTTTTTAGTAGCGTGGGTTTGGATGCTCAAATTTGCTATCCCTTCATTAAAAGACAATACTTTACCAACACTGAGAAAGTTGTTTCAACGCGACAATTTAGTTCTTGGAACACGATGGCAGTTTCGAATCGCAGCAAAGGATTTTGGGCTGCGGGATATGGTACGGTAAACGGCGCTGGCCATGGCGATGGTTGGTTGATGAAATATGATGACACTGGAAAGTTCGTTGGTGCGATTCGGTACGGTGTAAAAGGTACGGGTTCAAATGAAATCATGAATGACGTTGCAACAACCCCCTCCGGTGGTGCTGTTGTTGTGGGTTCTAGTGTTGTGGGTTCTGTGAATGCAGCCTTGGGCGTAGTGAGTTACTTTACACCGGGTGGTAAATTGAAATGGACGCGTGAATCTCCGAGTTCTAGCAGGAACGGGCAGCCTGATGTGTTTAATCACGTGTTGGTTTACGATGCCAATACCATTGTTGTGGTGGGGTCGGGTAGTCAATTAACGGGAAAGCGAAATTTGATTGCAGCGCAATTGGATAGTAACGGGGCAACAAAATGGACGTTGAACGTTGATATGGGTAACAATGAACATCATGGATGGGGTGTGGCACGTGTTGGTGGCGAGTGGGTTATTACGGGATGGTGCAGGTCTACACAAACTTTTCCTTTTGCGGTCTTTGTAAAAACCGATGGTACCGTTCGAAGTTTATGGAAAGGTACAAGCAATGGAATCAGTCAATTCGGTCACGTGTTGGTGGCTCCAGGTGGAACGATTTACACAGTAGGTACTACGGGTGCTAACCTTACGGCGCAGATTTTGGTGTGTGCTTTTACGGCAGACGGTACGCGCAAATGGACAAGGAG
>DBCP01000003.1:9752-12419 GCA_002293105.1 Bacteroidetes bacterium UBA955
ACGTATCAAACTTTCGTCAATAACAGACAGTTGTTGGTTCAAATTGATACTGCCACAGGCGCTACCACCCAAACACAGAAAATTTTGGCCAATGGGAATACAAATTATGCATTGACCGGATTTATGCGGTCGTTTGTACCCATGCCTAAGGGCGGAATGGTGGCGATAGGGGTTGATAACTCAGCTGGTGTTCACAATAATTTCATGATTAACAGTCCGTGTAATACGAACTGCGGAACAGCCACTTCAACGGTCAATAATACAGCGCTAACATGGACTTGGGCATCGTCGACCAGCTACACGGCCACGAGTTACGGGGATTTGGCAGTGGTGAATTTTGATACTGCTTCGTTTTACATAAATCAAGCCATCAACTGTACGCAAGTTTGTCCGATGCCCATCAAAGTGGTTTCGTCGCCCTTGGTTATTTGTCCGTCAACAACCAGTGTATCCACCAATGCGACCCAAGCGTTGGCGGAGAGTTATGCATGGACAGACGGCGGGACATCGCCCACGCGTACTTTTACAACGGAGGGTACTTTTTACATCAATACGATCAATGCATGTGGAACCCGACAAGACACGGTAGTGGTAGGTAAAGCATCAGCACCTGTCAAGCCCAATTTGAAAGATACGCTGTTTTGCAAAAATCCGTTTAATTACACCATTGATGTGGCACAGCCCTTCTGTAAATATGTTTGGGACAATGGCAGTACGCTATCGACCCGTACATTTACCAAGCCGGGTGTTTTTTGGTTGGATACCCGCAATGCTTGTGGAAGCAGGGTAGACTCAGTGCGATTCAAATTGTTGCTTCCGCCGGTATCGCCCAAAATTGCGGATACAGGGGTTTGTGTGGGGAAGAACATCATCGTCGACTTTCCGAAGGTGCCTGCCAGTTTGTATACATGGTCTGATGGGGACACGATGGTGCCAAAAACATTCTTTAGCTCAACCAAAGCGACACTTACAGTAACCAATCTGTGTGGTGTGGCGTATGATACTTTTGATATTAAGATAAAATTGCCGCCGACGAAGAGTCGCGTGAAGGATACCACATTTTGCAATAGTTCATTTGCATGGAGTCTGGATATGACCCATCCGGATGTAAAGGGCTATCAGTGGGATGACTTAACGGGTTCACCACAGCGCGTGATCATGGGCACAGGAAAATTCTGGCTCACAATGACGAACGATTGCGGTGCGCGGACGGATACTTTCTTTATCTATAACGACACCATTCCTGAAAGGCGTTTGGTGGGTGAGGAGTGGTTTTGTGCGGGAGTGAATTATACCTTGAAGGGCGCTCAGTTTTCTGGATACAGCAAGTATTTATGGAATACAGGTGCCAAGACAGGCAATTTGAATGTGACACAGTCGGGATTGTATAGTTTGCATACATTCAATGCTTGTGGCGAGCGCAGGGATACGGTGAAAGTGAATGCACTTCGCTGCGATTGTAAAATGTGGATGCCTACCGCTTTTTCACCTTATAGCTCTCAGGGCTTGAACGATGAGGTGAAACCGATGTTTGTGGATGATTGGGGCAAGCTTTGCGGGGTGAAAACGGGAACTTGGAGTGTTTATAATCGCTGGGGTGAGTGTGTTTTCGACAAACGTCCTGTGACTGAAGCGTGGAATGGGTTGTACATGGATGAACCGGTAATGACGGGGATGTATGTATACATTGTGAATGTAACCTTTGATGAGACTGTATCTGGTTTCCGAAATATGATCCGACAAGGAACGATTTTGGTTGTGGATGCGAAGAAATAAATTTGACTATATATTAACCATGAAAAAAATACTTACTTATGCAATGTCGTTGGGTTTGGCCTTCTTGGGCTCAGATTTGATGGCACAAACCACAACCGGACAGGGGTTTGAGGGAACGGCCTTCCCACCTGCGGGTTGGCAAACTATTGGCGGCGGCGGATTTGGTGCCCCTACGTGGTCGCGCCGTACCACCGCTAACGCGGGTACGACTCCTGCTTGTACACCTTTTGGGGGTGCTGGGATGGCTCGTTTTTCATCGCGTGGAGCAACTGCTGGTGCAACACAGACTTTGGGTTCGCCCGTGATTGATTTGAGCAAGCGCGGTACCGCCAATTCCTACATTTCCTTGTACATGTTCCGCGATACTGTGTATAGCAGTGATGATTCTGTTACTGTATGGTTCAACACATCGCGCAGTTTAACCGGTGCAAAGCGTTTGGGTGGGATTACACGTAATGCGAAGAAGACTTATCCAGATTCAGTGGCACATGGCTGGTACAAATACTCTTTTGCCATTCCTGCATCATTTACTGGAACCACCAACTATTTCTTGATTCAAGCTACGGCTCGTGGTGGTGCGACCAGTGGTGGTAACATGTTCATTGATAGCGTGACTTGGGATGCTTATCCGACGTTCTGTGAAGGAAAACCTGATGCAGGTACCCTAAGCGCATCTACATACTATATCTGTGGTGCGGTAGGTCCTTCAACCATTACATTGTCAGGAAATACAGCATCAACTGGGATTTCGATCAAGTATGAGACTTCTACAGATTCTACGACATTTACAACCAACGCATGGACAACCAATGTGAACACTGGTAACTTCAGTGCGGCCATTGGAACATATCGTTATATCCGTGCAATTGTGACTTGTTCAAATAGTGGACA
>DBCP01000133.1 GCA_002293105.1 Bacteroidetes bacterium UBA955
TTTATAGCCTTTTCCCTCAAGATAAGCCTTTACTTTGGCGTGAAAATCACCCTGGATGATGATATCGCCATCTTTGGCACTACCCCCTACCCCACAATGCGATTTTAGGGCTTTTTCAAGGGCTTTCAAATCATCTGAACTACCCACAAACTCTTTAATCACGACGCAAGGCTTGCCGTTTCTTACTTCGCGACGTACATACAATTTTTGCTGTGCTGCGGGCAAAGTTTCTTGCTCGTTGTCTGACCCGTCGTTGTATTGAAAGTCGGGATTGGTACTGTAAACAACACCCGATTTCTGCTTATTCTTGTTGCTCATGGCTTGAGTTATTGAATGAATATACGCCGCGATTTTATGATTCTTTCCTAATGATCACACCGGCCACCGCTTGCGCCTGGGGCATAATCACCAAATCGTTGATATTGACATGAGGCTTGCGCGAAAGCACGAATTCTATGGCATCTGCAACATCCTGGGCCACCAAATTGTCATATCCTTTGTATACGTTTTTGGCACGGTCCACATCGCCATCGAACCGCACAACGCTAAATTCCGTTTCCACGGCGCCAGGGTGTATTCCAGTGACTTTCAATCCGTGCACTGCCAATTCCAAACGCATGCTTTTGGTGATTGCGTCCACCGCAAATTTCGTCCCGCAGTATACATTCCCATTATCATACACTTCTTTACCGGCAATTGAACCGATGTTGATGACATGACCCCGACCCTGCGCAATCATGCCTGGCACCACCGTTCTACTCACATACAACAAACCCTTCACATTGGTGTCGATCATCTGATCCCAATGGTCTGTATCGCCGTCAAAAAACTTCGACAATCCCTTGGCCAAACCCGCATTGTTCACCAATACATCGATGTGTTTCCAATCCTCTGGCAAGGCTTCATAAAAGGCTTTTACGGCTTTCAGCGAGCGCACATCCAACACAGCGGCATGCACACGAGTATTCGAAGACGCAGGATCGGTTTTCAATACCTGGACCAATGATTCCAATCGATCCATACGGCGTGCCACCACAATCAGATCGTATCCCATTTTTCCCAATGTTAGGGCAGTTGCATAGCCAATACCGCTGCTGGCTCCTGTAATTAACGCGATTTGTTTTTCCATATGCACTGAGATTTAGTTGCGACCCACAATGATCAAATTGGGTGTAAACAACACCTTGCGGGTACTTCTTGCTGTAGCAAACAATTGTAACTTCCAGAACAATTCCATCCAATCGTAGGCGATTCTCCGGACAATTTCTTTAAAAACGCCTTGCACACGCATGGTGCTTGGCAACACGGTTACTTCTGAGAATCCGCAAGACAGCATGACTTGTTCGGCGGAGCTAGCGTTCAGGTAATTTTCATGGGTAAAGTCGCCCAGCGCGAAAGCGCTGGCGACCGGGGCGTCCATATTCGGCGTACGAAAAATGGCCACGCCGCCCGGATTCAATTTCCCCTTGATCAGTTGCAACAATTCCACCAATTCATCCTTGGTAAAATGCTCAATGATGTCCATTCCTGTGATTACATCAAAACCCTCACTTGCATCTCGTAGGAACTGCATGGCATCGCCCAAAACCACCTCAGAAACACCCATTTCGTGGGCCATTTTCACTTGCTCATCGCTCAAATCCATGCCCAACAAATTGGTATATCCCGCCATTTTCAGGGCCATCAACAGACTGCCACTGCCACAACCCAAGTCAAAAATGCGCGCTTCATTCTTCACATCCGATAATTTGGGCAATATCTCCCGCTCAAACTGTTTACGCTCGCGTTCAAACAGTGATTTTGCATCGGTTAACGACGCCCGACCACTTTGGTTGGTATGATAGTTCGCGTAGAGGACCTCTCTGTATTTCGTACTCATACGTCGCTGTTTTTTGCTGTAGATCTCAGCGGAATATCCACCGCCGCCATGATGCTCACGCAGGTAGCCACCAATTTCTCTTCGCCTGTTGGAAACACATCAAATACCTGTCCTTCACAGAAAATCAGATTCTGTCCGGCCTTCGTCACCTTTCCCACCGCACGCAATTTGGGCGCAGTGGATGGATTTACATAAGATACTTTCAAATCCACGGTCACCACATTCTTGGAAACTTCAGTGCCGTTATAGACTGCTGTGTAGGCCGCAATTCCCGTGGTCACATCGCAAATGGTTGCTGTAACGCCGCCGTGGGTAAATCCCGTGTGCTGCATATGATGCTCATGAATGTCGAGCTCCATACTGGCTGTGTGTAAATCTATATGGGTTAGTTCCAAACCAATGTATTGGATGAATTGATTTTCCCGTAAACGGGTGTCCATGTATGCTTTTAACGCTTGATTCATGTTGTGCCGCAAATTTACTTGATTGGATTGTAGGTTGATGCTTGTAAAAACACATTCGACTTGGTGGGTTGCCATATTTGCTCCAAACCTGCCTTGTTCTTATCGGCGTAGGCCTGTGCGATGCGCATTCCGATGAAATTGCCGATCAACGGTGGACAGTCTTCTGGCACCCCGCCACCGAAGGTTTTGTTGCCAAAGGCAAAGTATCGTTTGTAATCGTTAAACTTGGTGCTAAATAAGATTTGCTTGTCGAGGTAATGCTTCCAAATCTGTCCTTCCTCGCGCATCATCCATTCCCACTCTGCTTTTTCGTAGCCCAATAACTCCCATGGGTTTCGCTGGGGGAACAATTGCAATACACTGTACCACAACTTGCCTTGAAACACCATTTCATCAAGCATGTTGCTGCGCAGGTGACTGGGTTCATGGTGCATTTTCAAATAATTCCAAACCAACTGCGATGCAATCTGGTCGCTGTTGTTGTAGCGATTGAAAAAAGGCGGCATATCCAACAGTGCATAGGCTGGAAAGGTGTCGTTCAGAAACATCTCCTCGCTAAAGGCCAAAATGACTTCTGCCTTCTTGCTTTTTGAATTTACCACAGTATCAACAAACGTGTTGTAATTACTAAACTGCGACAAATAACTATAAATCTGCGCATTGGGCGTTGATGGGATGGCTTTTTGCAAGTTGGCCCATGCTTGTTCCAACGCCGGCTTCCAATCGGTATACTTAGCATAATGGGATTTCACCACGCCAAATACGGGTTGATTCTGCATTAACCAGTACTGTAAGTATTGGGCACGGGCAGTGTCGGAAATCGGACCGAACCGACCAAAATCCATCACTTCGTACATCCAAAGGTTGAAAAAACGGCCGTGTTTTTTTCTCATTTCATCGATATCCTTTGCTGAACAGCCGCGGGTTCTAAGACTATCGAGCTGAGATACGAAGTCGTTGTAGGCCAAATTTGTGGGCTTTGCCTGCTTTTCCTGTGTACAAGAAAATAGAATCACCAACAAAAGGGGATAAATGGCAAGATTAAATATGGAACGATTGTTGTTTTTTTGCATAAAACGTATGAAACTACAAAGAAACACTTCTTTTGGCATTGCTGCTATGATGCTTTTCGCTGGGATGTCCCAATTGCAAGCACAAGACGCCCCTTCTGTAAAAATGGGGGTACGTGTAAGTCCCAATTTCTCTTGGGTTAATATACAAGAAGGACCGATGTCAAACGATGGTTTGGGTCTCGGATTTTCTTATGGCGTAACGGCCGATTTCTCCATGTTCAAAAGTTCCAATTATTGGTTGGGCACGGAATTTTCGGTTTCTACAATCCCCGTTCAATGCAAAAGTAACTCTGAGTTGCGCAACATAAAGGCAAAATCGGGCAGCATGGGCAGCTACGACACGATCACTTACGCTCCCGGCAATGTAGATTTTCGTTACTCCACCCAATATTTGCAGATTCCTTTAACCATTAAAATGAAGACCGAAGAAATTGGGAACATGAAATATTACTTCCAATTTGGTGTAGCTCCGTCCTTCGCCATGAGAAAGCGGTTGACAACCACCACACTGAATTCAGACCCGATCTATCCTGCAAACAAAGGAATCACATTCCACGACCCTAACAACACAGACGATGATGTTTACCAGTTTTCTGGAACCCGTATTCCCAACAGTCCTTCTGGCGAAACAGAATACGATTTTGAAGACAACATCAACACAGTGAGATTCCCTTTGATCATCGGCGCGGGCATTGAGTACAAACTCACTGGCAGCACCATGTTCACTGCGGGTTTGCGCTTCGACAATAGCATTACCGACTTCTTCAAAGATACACGCGTAACAGGTCGCTCAAACATGATCGGATTATCGGCGGGTATCCTCTTCTAAGCAAGCATGTCGGGATTAAAAATCGCACTGGCCCAACTAAATTTTACCGTTGGCGATTTTGAGTTAAACACCTCTAAAATGGCCGATGTCTTGTTTCAAGCCAAGCAAGACAATATAGACTTAGTGGTTTTTTCAGAGCTCGCGGTATGTGGATACATGCCCGATGATTTGCTCGATTACCCATCCTTTGTAGAGCGATGCGAACATGCCCTTGAAGCAGTTTCTCGCGCCTGCGATGGCATTGCTGCCATTGTGGGTGGTGTAATTCGCAATCCAGGAAAAGGACGTTTGTTGCAAAATGCCGCGTGCTTTATGTACAACGGACAAATCCAACACACCGTTGCCAAAACCCTGCTTCCCACTTACGATGTCTTCAATGAGCATCGCTATTTTCAGCCAGAAACCGAATCCAAAATCATTGAATTCAAAGGCGTGAATATCGGCATCGCCATTTGTGAAGACCTGTGGGACGTTTACAACGATTTTGAATACCCCAATAGTCCCGGACAGGCTCTCAAAGATTTGGGTGCCGATCTCATCATCAATCCATCAGCCTCGCCCTTTCACTTAGGCAAACAATCGCTCAGAAATCGGGTGTTTGGCGGACAGGCAGCACGTTTCGACTTACCCGTTTTGTATGTAAACCAAGTGGGCGTGCACACCGAATTGTTGTTCGATGGTTCAAGCAGAGCCGTCAACGCAAACGGTGAAGTGGTGATTCAGGCTCCAAGTTTTGAAGAAACCGTGGTTTATGCGGATTTCGCCAATGGAAAATTCTCTGTTGGAAATTCCGTACCCCTAGACACGGATGATACGGCTCAGTTGTATAAAGCCTTGGTCTTCGGCATCAAGGATTATTTCAGCAAAATGGGCTTTACCCATGCGTTGTTGGGGTCCTCTGGTGGAATCGATAGCGCGGTGGTACAAGCTTTGGCCTCTGCCGCATTGGGTGGCGAAAATGTGCATCCCGTGCTCATGCCATCGATGTTCAGTTCAGACCATAGCGTGAATGACGCGGAAACTTTGAGTAAGAATTTGGGCAATGAAACCATCACCCTGCCCATCAAAAATATTTACGATCAATATTTGGAAACCCTTCAGCCCGTTTTTGCTGGAAAAGCTTTCAATTTGGCCGAAGAAAATCTTCAGGCGCGGTCTAGGGCCGTCTTATTGATGGCCATCAGCAATAAAATGGGTTATATTTTGTTGAACACCAGCAATAAATCCGAGCTCAGTGTTGGATACAGCACGTTATACGGAGATTTATGCGGTGCGCTATCTGTCATCGGGGATGTATATAAAAACCAAGTCTATGCGTTGGCCAGGTACATTAACCGAAACAGTGAAATTATCCCAAACAACATCATCGTCAAAGCCCCATCGGCCGAGTTGAGACCCGGACAGAAGGATTCAGACTCGCTGCCCGAGTACGATGTGTTGGATGAATTGCTCAAACACTACATCGAAGAGCGCAAAGGCGTGGAGGAATTGATCACCATGGGTTATGAAACGGCGGTTGTCAATAAAGTGGTGGCATTGGTCAATGGCAGCGAATACAAGCGCTATCAAGCCCCGCCTATACTCCGTGTAAGCGCAAAGGCATTTGGCAAAGGACGCATTATGCCATTGGTTGCCAAATACATCAGTCGATAGGGATTACTGAGCAAAACACAATCTATTGTGAGCGCCATCGCCTATAAATACCCCAAATCCTTTTGGATTATGTGCATTGGAGCGATGAGTTTCTTCTTGTCTTTCAATCTCATTCTTCCTGAATTAAACGATGAATTGCGCAACAGAGGTGGTGCAGAATTCGTAGGATGGATAATTCCCGCATTCTCTTTTAGCGCACTGATTGCACGTCCGTTTAGCGGTTGGATCACCGACAATTTGGGTCGGCGTGTTGCCATGATCGGTGGATGTTTGTTCTGCATTATCGCGGGTTGTTTTTATCCTTGGGTGACTTCCGTTGCGGGGTTTTTGGTTGTTCGGGCGATTCATGGATTTTCCACAGGCTTCACCCCTACTGGTTTTACGGCGTTTACGGCGGATGTTGTAGAAGAATCGCATCGAGGCAGGGCCATGGGATGGCAAGGGATGTTTAACAATTTAGGAACGACCATTGGGTATGTGTTGGGCGCGTTAATCGCATTGCATTTTGGTGTAGATTGGATGTATTACACGAGTGCTGCATTGGCAGCTACCGCTTGGTTGTTGTTTATGCAATTGCCTGAAACACGGGTAGAGAGCAACAAACGAAAGTTTACATTTTCGCTGGGACAGTTGTTTTATTGGCCAGCATGGAAGCCCAGTTTGATTATGTTCTTGGTGTGTATTTCGTTGGGTTCTATTTTGACTGTGATGGCCGACTTTACTTTGGCACTGGGTTATGAGAACAAAGGATTGTTCTTGAGTATTTACATTGGGGTTTCGCTCCTTTTTAGATTGGTAAGCGGTAGGATCAGCGATTTATTGGGGAGGGCTTGGAGCACGGCAATAGGTACGTTTTCCCAGGTGCTTTCTATGTTGATTTTGTTATACTTAGCCATACAGTTAAACCACCAAACCGATACAGGCTGCAAGGATTGCGGTATTCCCGGTTTTGCTTGGTTTGGCATGGCGGCCGTTTTTTACGGTATTGGCCAAGGATTTAACGCCCCCAGTTTGTTTGCTTGGGCCAGTGATACCGCCGATGCGCAGCATCGCGGAAGGGCCATGGCGATGTTGTTCATGTTTTTGGAGTTGGGAATCATTGTGGGTGGACTAACAGCAAACTTTTTTATAGAAGGACACTCTTGGGATTATTTAGGGATTTTCGGTGTGAGCGGCGCTGGTTTTGCAGCCGGGTTGATACTCAGTTTGGCATGGATTGGAAACAGAAGAGGCCCGGCGTAGCCGGGCCTCTTCT
>DBCP01000155.1:0-7587 GCA_002293105.1 Bacteroidetes bacterium UBA955
TTGGCTTTGGAATTGTTGACTGAAGCGCAATTCAACGAATGGGTTCGCCCAGAGTTGATGGTCGGCAATCCTAAAGAAGTCATCAAATAAACGGATGTTCCTACTTTCTAAAGAGAAAAAACTCCTCCTTACCCAACCGGTGGTAATGGGCATACTCAACGCAACACCGGATTCATTTTATGGTAAAAGTCGCGTACAATCGGTTCAACAAGCGGTAGATGCTGCTGGGGCGATGTTTGATGCTGGCGCTGCGATTGTGGACATTGGCGGACAGAGTACCCGTCCGGGCAGTGAGCGCGTTTCGTTTGCTGAAGAATTGGACCGTGTATCTCCTGTGGTGAGAGCGGTACGACAAGCATTCCCTGAGGCGTGGTTGAGCGTTGATACCTATTACAGCTCTGTGGCCTTGGCTTGCATTGGATTGGGCATCGATATGATCAACGACATCGCAGCGGGTGACGATGATCCAAAAATGTTCAAGACAGTGATCGACAATGAGATTGCTTACGTGGCGATGCACAAAAAAGGCAATCCCAGCACCATGCAGGAAGATCCTCATTACGATGATTTGATGGGCGAAATCTTGGGCTATTTCCATGAGAAAAAAGCGGAATACAGGAAAAAAGAGTTTGCCAACTGGGTAATTGATCCTGGCTTTGGCTTTGGCAAAACCATTGAGCATAATTTTGAATTGCTCAATCAATTGCAAAAGTTTAGGCAGTTCAATAAGCCCTTGATGGTTGGCATTTCTCGCAAAGGCATGATTTGGAAAACACTCAACGGCAGTCCCGAAACTGCACTGAATGGCACTACGGCATTGCATATGGCGGCGCTAGACAGAGGCGCTACCATCCTTAGGGTACATGACGTAAAAGAAGCCAAGGAATGCATTGATTTGTATTTGGCTTTGAAAGCATAATCCACGTAACTTTGCATCATGTCTGGAATGATTGCACCCTCCATTTTATCGGCCGATTTTGGCAAGCTGTATGAAGAAATCGACATGATCAATCGAAGCGAAGCCGACTGGTTTCACGTTGATGTCATGGATGGCGTTTTTGTACCCAACATTTCATTTGGATTCCCTGTAATGAAGCCTTTGTTGGCACGTGCACAAAAACCGTTGGATGTGCATTTGATGATTGTGGATCCTGACCGCTACACGCAAGCGTTTGCTGATGCTGGCGCTCATATTCTCACTGTGCATGTTGAAGCGTGTACGCACCTTCATCGCACTTTAACGAACATCAAACAACACAACATGAAAGCGGGTGTGGCCATCAATCCACATACGCCGGTAGAATCGATCAAAGAAGTTTTATACCTCTGTGATGTGGTTTGTTTGATGAGCGTAAATCCTGGGTTTGGCGGACAATCATTCATCGAAAACACCTATCAAAAGGTGAGAACATTAAAGGCTATGATCGATGCTGCGGGAACGCAAACACTCATAGAAATTGATGGTGGCGTAGTTTTGGGCAACGCCAAATTATTGACTGATGCCGGCGCAGATGTACTGGTGGCTGGCAATACAGTGTTTGGCAGCACCAATCCAACACAAACCATCACGGATCTCAAACAACTCATCAAATAACGCAAGCGATTTTGCGTTAACTCTTTGCGTGAAAAAATCCCTCCTACTCACCCTTTACTTGTGTATTGCCGCTTGGGTGAATGCACAAACTCAACAATCGAAAGGGCGTGTGGTGATTATAAAAGGGATGGATAAACAAGGCGTTTCCAATGTCAAAATTCGACTTTCCGATGATGCGCAGATTGGTCTCACTGACTCCCTAGGCTACTTCACCGCTAACGAACCCTTGTATCCTGGAGATCTGATTTTCGGTTACCTCAAGGGCGAAAAAGTCTTTGGTTTTCAATGGGTTGATGCTGCAGATATAACCACGGAGATTCTATTCGGACAGGGTTTGGATCTCATTGGTGAGGTGCGCATTCGCATTAGCCGCGGCGGTCCCTTTCTGGAAGAAATCAAACCACACAAACTGCAATTAAACCCTTCAATTGGGGGTGGCATCGAATCACTCGTAAAAACATTCATCGGCGCGTCATCTGGCAATGAAATGTCATCTCAATACACAGTGCGCGGCGGCAATTATGATGAAAACCTCATTTATGTCAACGATGTGGAGATTCTGCGTCCGCAACTCATCAGCTCCGGTCAGCAAGAAGGATTGAGTTTCATCAACCCTGACCTGGTAAACACCGTAAAATTTAGTGCGGGTGGATTTGGAGCCCAATATGGCGATAAAATGAGTTCTGTTCTCGATGTAGATTACGTAAGACCCGATAGTTTCAAGGCATCTGTTACCCTGGGAACGATGCTAAACAGCGCAATAATTAGCGGTAGGAAAGGCCGTTTTTCAGGATTCGTGGGCTTAAGAAACTTCAACAATGGATTGATCACCAAGTCTTTGGATGTTAATGGCAATTACTCCATGCGATTTTCGGATGTGCAAAGTTTGATCACCTACAAATTGGCCAGAAAATGGAACATCGAATTCTTGGGCAATTTGGCGAGCAACGCTTACCAACTGAATCCCACTAGCAGAACAAGCACATTTGGCACCATCCAAAATGCGTTCAGTTTGAATGTGGGCATGGCGGGACAAGAAGCGTTGAACTATGTTTACGGGATGGGAAACCTCACGCTGAAATACAAACCAACCGTTCGGAATGAGTTTCAGTGGATGATTAACCATACTGCCATTGCTGAAGAAGAGGTCTTTGATGTGGAAGGTGCTTATTTCCTTAGCCAACTTGATCGAGACCTATCCTCAAAAACCTACGGAAAACCACTAAAAACCTTGGGGTACGGTTATTACTTGGATCACGGCCGCAACAGAATGACCTCCGGTGTTACCCAGTTTGCGCATTTGGGCAGAATAGGTAAAACAACCGATGCTTTTTCTTGGCATTACAGCGTTCGACTGAATCGTGAATTGGTCAACGACAAAATTGCCGAGTGGTATTACAACGATAGTGCAGAATACAATCTCAACCCTTGGGGGGCGATGGGCGATACAATTCTGTTCGACAATTACATCAAAGCCCGCAATGAACTGAGTACCTTAAGATTCAAAGGACATTGGGGCGCGCAATGGCGATTGAGCAAACGGGAACAGATTTGGCTCAACGTGGGAATTCGGGGGCAATATTGGAATTTGAACCAAGAATTGATTGCCATGCCACGCATGAGTTTGAGCTGGGAACCCAATAAAAACTATAACGAACGTCAGCGTGTCGACAGCTTAAAACGACCTGATATCCTCTTCAAATTTGCCGCCGGTGCCTACCATCAGCCAGGATTTTACCGTGAATTGCGCGGATTCGATGGTGTATTAAACAAATCCCTGTTGTCTCAAAAAAGCCATCATCTCGTGGGCGGTTTTGAGCGATATATTTATGCCGGCACCCGCAAATTCAAGTATACCTCAGAGGCCTATTTTAAGTCGTATCAAGATTTGGTCCCCTATCTGTTCGATAATATTCGTATTCGCTATTATGCCCAAAATTCAGCCCAAGGCTATGCATGGGGCATCGATCAACGATTGTACGGTGAATTTACCGATGGATTGGAAAGTTGGTTCACCTTGGGCATCATGCAAACCAAGGAGCGTATCACCTATTTCGATGAAAAATCGAATACCAATGTCACCACCGATTATTTGCGCAGACCCACAGACCGTCGGGTGAATTTGGGTGTCGTTTTCCAAGATCAAATGCCCAACAATCCTAGCCTACGGGTAAATCTGAGTTTAAACATCGGTACAGCCATTCCCTATTATTTGGATGGCAGTGCCCGATACACAACTACGCCCAATGTGATTCCCCCTTACCGTAGGGTGGATATCGGATTCAGCAAGATTTTCGACCCGCACAAAAATGCTTGGTTGACTAGGTTGGGATTGAAAAATGCTTGGTTGAGCGCAGATATTTTCAACTTATTGGCGATCAATAACGTGATTGGATACAGCTGGGTCAAGGATCTCCAAAACAACCGATATGGCGTTCCAGATTACCTCACAGGAAGGCGATTAAACATCCGTTTTTACGGGAGTTTCTAAGCTGTTAAAGTCCACCACCCGGTGTAATTCCGCCGGGACTGATTCCCGGGGTAGCACCACCAGATGTTCCGGTTCCAGTTGGAGAAGTTGAATTGTTTGCTGCTTTTTCCTCCTCACACTTTGCCAATCGGGCTTTTAAGTCATTGATCTGGGCTTGAGCCATCCGCAACTGACCCTGTAAAGTAGTAATATCGGCATTTTTACCTTTCAACTGATCTTGCAGCGATTTAATCAAGGCGTCTTTCTCAGCAATCGATTCTTGACAAGCCTCCAAACTCTTTTTGCCAGCAGCCACTTCCCCATTCAATTCAGTGATGGTGATTTTCAACTTAGCGATGTCGGCTTTCAACGCATCCAAAGCCGAAGCATCACTCCCACCCGCGGCCAACTTATCTTCACAAGATTTCAGTTTGTCTTTATAGGATTTCGCCGATTTCAAACAATCCTGATATTCAGCCATCAAGGCATCGTATGAATTTTTTGCGATACCCAAATCCAATAAAGCTTGGGTCAAAGAATCGCGGGTTTTACTGCAATCACTGCCAGTATTTGTGGCGGTGTTTTTGAGTTTCTCTTCCAATTCAGCGACTTTCTTTTTGGCTGCTTCTAGTTCTACCAAAATAGCGGCTTTGGCTTTATCACATTCCGCGTTTTTGGTTTCCGCATTTTTCGCTTTTGTCTCAGCCTCGCTGGCTTTGATTTCTGCAGCCGCAGTCGCTTTCTTCTGAGCCTCTAAATCCGCGATGGCTTTGTTGTATTGATCCACAGGGATACACAACTTCAACTTGGCTTCCAAATCCCTCACCTTGGCCTGTTCCGCCGCCAATTGTGCCTTCAGGGACTCCAATGATTTATTACAATTGTTCAAGTCGGTAGATAGTTGGGCTGTTTTCAATTTTTCAGCGGCCAACAATTTTTCCAATTCTGCAATCTTGTTTTTATATGGTGAACAGTCTTCGCCAATACCCACTGCTTTCAATTGATCCTCAAGGCGTTTTTTGTCAACTTGCAATACCTCAATTTGCTGTTTCGCCTTGGCCAAGTCTGTTTCGCAAGTCTTGGCTTTGTTTAAGGCGTCTGCCAATTTCACAGTGCAATCTGAAGCCGCTTTTTTACTATCGGAAAGCTCAACTTGCAACTTTTGGTTTTTCAACAATTCTACTGCTAGCAAACTATCGCAACGCTTCAATTGCCTATCTGATGGAACAATCGCCACAGCACGCAAACGATCGTTCTCGGCTTTGACACGGTCATTCTCCGCTTTCAAACGATCCAATTCTGTTTTACACTTGTCGCTCTCCGCTTTCCACTTGGCTAATTCGGCCTCACAATTTTTATTTTTGTTATTGGCTGCTGCTTCGCGGGCCTCAATGGCGGCCAAACGATTCTTCAAATCCGCTTCTCGTTTTTGACAGTCATTCAGCGCTTGTTGCAAGGCTGGATTATTGTTGTTGGTATTCACCGTTTTGGTCACAATAACCGTATCGCGCTTCACAATGGTCTTGATTTCGGTTTTAACTATTGTATCGCGTTTGATAATTGTATCGCGCATGAAAATAGTATCGCTTTGAATTCGATCTTCTTCAACCAAAATTGCAGAATCAGCAGCAGCAGAATCCACCGCCCACTCTCGGCTATCGTCATACACAATCGCTTTTGAACAATCGCCAATTTTGGATCGGAATCCAATGTAGAAACTCGCACCTTGGTTGCCCGTATTTCTCATGTATTGTCCCAATCCCGCCAAATTATTGGTTCCCACAATCACCGGACCCACTCTTACGTAAGCCCCCACATTCAATTGGCTGTAATTATTTACGATAGACACCGGAAAACCATATTCAAAGCGCTCTTCCTGATGCCTTGGCACGATGCTTAACATAGAAGAACGACGCAAACCTGGCATATCCACAGGCTTCAAATCATGAATCCAGTAAGCACCCAAATGCCATTCACCAAATCGATAATCCCATTGCATGTTCAAGGCCATGGGCGTGTAGGATGTAAACGAAGACCGCTTAGGTGCACCCAAAGTGGATGCTGCTGTTGCGATTTGATCAAAATGATTGATTGTGGATGGATTCGCTCCATACATCTGTTGGATAGAGAAAATTGAATCCGCCTTGTAATTCAAATTGTTGGCGGTTATCGAATAAGCACTACCGTCGTAAGAAATGAATCCAACGTCTGTCAAACTCGCACCAAACTTCCAACGATATGTGCGGTTAAACTCACGCTCACAGCCAGAAATCCCGTTGTAATTTACTGCCAAACCCGGACGGTATTCATAGACAAAACCCATATCCAAACCGGCGCCGACACCCGTCATCAAATCAAATTTGAGCCCCATAGGTCTAACCATTGTGTTTGAGGCTGAAGTTTGATCTGTATAACTGTAATTGGCCATGATATCGCGAATCAAGAAGTTGTTGTTCCCATTGTATTCCGCATTAAACTTGCTCGAACTCAAGTGCGCTGACCCCATGCCAATCAAAATTTTGGTTGTCAAACCCCACTTGAGTGCCCGCACCCCCCTTTTCGCATCGGCATCGCCCACATACGAGCCAAAAGAAAGATACCATTCTTGATATTTCTCCGTATTGAATGCGAATGGCGATGTTTGAGAGACCGACTTTCCGTTGGTTGGATCCTCCCATGCGCCACGACCTTGCAACAGCAAATTGCCCAACTGCGGGTTCACACCCGAAAAATTAAATCCAGAGACCCCTTTCACGCCCAACCCAAAGCCCACACTGTTATCGGGCATTACAAACAACGACGGACCGTAAGTTTCATTCAAATAATTCATGCTCCAATTCTGATCCTCCGACTTAGGCATCCAAGATTGGTCCATTTTTAAACTCGCTGGCAATCTCCGCCATCCACTGCTATTGGCAAAGCTACTTTGGATATCCAGGGAGGTACCCCACCAGTTAAAATATGCGCGGTTTTTATACTGACTGGCCACCATCGCCGGATTCATGCTTACAGCGTAAGGCGTATTTAAATCACCTACTACCAATCCCAATGGCTGCTGGGCAATGGCATTTTGGGATTGCAAAAACAAACATGCAATTAAAGCGAGGTTACGTAGCGACATTTTCATCATTCAATTTGGGCGTTAAATACAAATATGTGGCCAAAGTTACATCGCTTGGCGGAAAAAATTTCATCCCCTATTGATACCCTTTGAACGATTCACGTAATTTGACCGATAAGACATCCCTAACTTTGTAGAATCCGGCATGAAAACATTTCTTAAATATTTCATCACACTATTGGGCGGTTTTGCCTTAGGTATTTTGTCCATTGCCCTCGTATTTGGCGTGTTGATTTCTGGATTCAGTTCCAAAATAGGCGATTCAGCTACAGAAGAACTAACAGAAGCTAGCATCCTTACCATGACATTGGAAGGCGATATCGCAGAACGCAGTACCAGCAATCCCATTAGCGAATTGTTATCGGCCAGTGGCAATGTCGAATCACCCATCGGACTCAACGA
>DBCP01000155.1:7627-11856 GCA_002293105.1 Bacteroidetes bacterium UBA955
AAAGGCGGAGAAGGATGTGAATGTGAAGGGCATTTACCTTGATTGTGGTAGTTATGCGGGAGGCATGGCAACTGCGGAAGAAATTCGAAACGCAATTCTGCAATTCCGAAAAACTGGAAAGCCCGTTACCGCCTACAGTGGCCTATATTCTGAATTGGGTTATTACATCGCTTCGGCGTGCGACAAAGTGATCTGCAACCCCCGTGGCATGTTGGAAATTGATGGGATTTCGTCCAAGTTTGTGATGTACAAAGGGCTGTTCGACAAACTGGGTGTGGATTTTCAGGTTTTCCGTGTAGGTCGATTTAAGAGTGCGGTTGAGCCATTCACTCAAACAACCATGTCTGAAGAAAACAGACAGCAGGTTACACAATACATCAAATCACTGTACGAATACCAAATGGGTAACATCGCCATGAGCAGAAAATTGTCCAAAGACACTGTTTGGAACATCGCGATGCAAGGCAAAGCCCAACGTCCTGCCGATGCCAAGGCTTTGGGATTGATTGATGCATTAAATTATGAATCCGATGCCAGAAAAGAAGCGGCAAGGGCTTGTAAATTAGACAGCGAGAAAGCGAAATGGTTTGCCTTCGCTAAATATGCCAAAGACGCCGACCCGTATCCTTATAGCGAGAACAAAATCGCGGTAATTTATGCAGTGGGTGACATTCTTCCGGGTAAGCAAAATCCCGATGAACAGATCGGTAGCACCAGCTTTATCAAGACACTCCACAAAGCACAGAACGACCCCACAATCAAAGCCATTGTGATTCGAATCAATTCCCCTGGTGGGAGCGCTTACGCTTCGGATGAGATGGCTCATGAGATCATAGCTTGTAAAAAGGTGAAGCCCGTAATGATTTCTTTTGGCGATGTTTCGGCCAGCGGCGGCTATTACATGGGCTGTGTGGGCGATAGTATTTTCGCATTGCCGAATACAATTACCGGTTCTATCGGTGTGTTTGCTTTATTGCCCAATACCCAACAATTGTTTGGCGAAAAATTGGGTTTGAATTACGAAACCGTAGAATTGGGCGAACTCTCAGCGGGTTGGCGTCCAGACCGACCTTTGGGCGAGAAAGAACGCGCC
Organism: Bacteroidetes bacterium UBA955; assembly: GCA_002293105.1. Lineage (GTDB taxonomy): Bacteria > Bacteroidota > Bacteroidia > NS11-12g > UBA955 > UBA955. Next base: position 8,721 of record DBCP01000155.1, read on the forward strand.
GTGATGCAAACCATGATCAATGAAATCTATAATGATTTCTTGAACACCGTAGCGGAAGGACGTCATATGTCGAAAAGTAACGTGGCTGCGTTGGCTGAAGGTCGTGTCTACAGTGCCATCGATGCGAAGGAGCTGCACTTGATTGACGATTTTGGCGGCATTAATCGGGCCATTTTGGCCGCTGCGAGGAAATCAAAAATCACAGAGTATCGCGTGGTCAGTTACCCTGAGCAGGAAGATTGGTTAAGCCAATTACTCAACAAGGAAGAAATGGCCAAAACCCAGTGGGCTATGGCGGCGAAGGCCAGCGGTTTGCCTATTGAAACAATCAAAGAAGCTGAAAAGATCCAACACTTGGTGGGTCCACAATATCTGCTTCCTTGGTCGGTGAAAATGCATTGATTATCGATTCAATCCCTTCGCGGAAACTTTTAACACGAAAATAGTTTCCAATGCGATTTTATCGTTGTACCTTTGCGGCACTTTATGGAATTGGTGCACCGAGTACAATCAACTGCCGAGCGATTATTTCGCAGATTTGGGGTAAAGAGTGTCACCATGGACGATGTGGCCAAGGAAATTTCCATTTCGAAAAAGACCCTTTACAAGTGCTTTAGAGACAAGGAAAGCCTGGTACTCTCCACGGTAGAATCGCACATGAGAGAGAACGAGGAAGCGATTGAAAGAATTATCCAAACTGAGCCCAATGCCATTGAACAATTTCATTTAATCACGACTTACTTGATGAGCAATCAGCGCAAGATGAGTCCCTCCATGCTTTACGACCTCAAAAAGTACCATCCTCAGAGTTTTGAATTGTTGGAAAAACACCGCAGCAACCATGTTGTGAGACATTTGTTGTTCAATATTGAACTGGGCAGATCAAGCGGCTTGTACCACACAAACTTCCATGCAGAAATTATTGCAACGTCATTTTCGATGTTGTCATTTCATGTTTTCGACAATGTTGAACTCAACAGTTTGAACATTGGACAAGACGATGTTTTGATTGAAATCATCAAATACCACCTCCGATCGATCAGCACAGAGATAGGCATCGAGACCATTAATTCCATTGACTGGAAAATTAAACCAAGTTAACACCACAATGAAACGCAAACTAATATTCACACTGTTTTTGGGCGCTTTTGCTGCGAATGCACAAGAAACCAAAACCTTCAGTTTTAGTGAGGCCATCACTTTTGCTGAGCAAAACAACACCTCTTACAAAAACGCCCAATTGGACGTAAACATCGCCAAGGAAACGGTGAAACAGACAGCTTCCTATGGTCTTCCCCAAGTAAGTGCATCGGGTGGGTATCAACAATACTTAACCATCCCCGGAAACTGGGTAAACAACTTCACCAAAGTACCTGGTACAAGTGCACCTGATTATATTTTTATTCGTTTTCAGCAAGAGTTTGCCAGCAGCGCGAGTTTGAGTGTGAGTCAGTTGTTGTTCGATGGAACCTATTTCGTGGGCTTGGAAGCAACCCGGGCCTTCATGGGAATGAGTCAACTGTTGAAAGCCAAATCGCTGAAGGATTTGCAAATGAATGTTGCCAAGGCTTATGTGACAGCCGTTTCTACCCAAAAGAACTTGGATGTAATCGAGGCCAACATCAAACTGTTGGAAAAGAGTGCATTTGAAGTGAAAGAGATGAACAAAGAGGGCTTTGTGGAGTCGTTGGACGTTGATCGTTTGAACTTCACCCTGAGCAACTTGTATTTGCAGCGGGAAAAATTGCAAAACGCCATCATTATCACCAAAAATGCTTTGAAGATTCATTTGGCATTGCCGATGACCACCGAAATTGCATTGTCTGACAACTTAGAGCAACTGGAAACGTACCTCAACGTAAGTGGTTTGGATGTGAATGCATTTAATGCGAGTCAGCGTATCGAACACCAAATTTTGGATCAAAGTGTTGCATTGGGATTGCTCGATAACAAGCGATACAAAGCGGCGTCATTGCCTTCTTTGGTGGGTTTCTACCAATACCAAAAAAGTACTTTGCGCAGTGAATTCAACTTTTTCCAAGGCAACCTTACGCCCAATAATGAATGGGTACCATCTTCGGTTTATGGGTTGAATTTGCGTGTCCCCATTTTTGCGGGAGGACTTACCCGTTCTAAATTGGCTGAAACCAATATCAAAATTGAAAAAGCGAAGAACGACATGGCCAATTTTGATCGTTTTGCTGAATTTGAATTCACGAATGCCAAGAATAACTATATGGTAAACATGAAGCAAGCGGAAAACCAAAAAACCAACTTGGCTTTGGCAGAACGCATTTACGACAAAGCATCGCTCAAGTACAAAGAAGGTGTTGGCAGTGCATTGGAAATGATGCAGGCTGAAACTGAACTGCGCGCGGCCAACAACAATTATATGAATGCCCTTTACGATTTAGTTATTTCTAAAATTGAATTACAACATGCCACAGGCACCCCAATCAAATAATCCAACCATGAAACGTTATATTTTATCGATGAGCTTGATCGCAGCATTTTTGATGAGTGCATGCGGAGAAAAATCAAACACTCCAGAGGCTAAGAAAGCCAAATTAGAGTCATTAAAGAAAGAAATCGCCCAGTTACAAGCCGAAGCCAGTGTGTTGGAAAAGGAATTGAATGCAGGAGCGGTTGCTGATATGGGAAAAACCGTAGAAATCGCCACTGTGAAAAAAGGGCTTTTTCAAAGTTTCATTTCTCTCGAAGGTGTGGCTGATGCCAATGAAAGCACCATTGCCACGCCCAAAGTTCCAGGTACAGTTGTACGTGTATTGGTTCAACCAGGCACAAGCGTGAGTGCAGGTCAAGTGTTGGCGCAGCTCGACAACACCGCCATTTCTCAAGGTAAAAACGAATTGAACCAGCAATTGGTGTTCGTGACTACCCTATTTGAAAAACAGAAGCGCCTATGGGAAAAGGGTGTAGGGACTGAAGTACAGTATTTATCGGCCAAGAACCAAAAAGAAGCCTTGGAAAAGAGCATGAAGACATTGGAAGCGCAGATAGACATGTACAACATAAAATCGCCCATCGCGGGTACATTGGAAAGTGCTGACGCCAAAGTTGGTCAAGCAGTAGCCCCTGGGATGCCATTGTTTCGCGTTGTCAATATGTCGAACAT
>DBCP01000155.1:11989-13795 GCA_002293105.1 Bacteroidetes bacterium UBA955
GCAGCGAGATTCATCGACCCATTGAACCGAACTTTCCGCGTTGAAACCAAATTGCCCAAAGTTGAGAATTTGAAGCCAAACATGATCGCCAAATTGAAAATCGTTGATTATGAAAATAAATCGGCAATCAGCGTGAATTCAAACAGTGTTCAAACCACAGAATCAGGCAGTTTCGTTGTGGTTGCCAAAGCAGTTCCTGCAAAAAATGGCAGCAATAATTTCGTGGCTGAGCGGAGAAAAGTGATTGTAGGCAAATCAAGCGAAGGGCTGACAGAGATTTTGGAAGGTTTGAATGAAGGAGATATGGTTATCACCGCGGGATACCAAGAATTGAACGATGGCCAGGCCATTTCAGGTGAATGGATGAAAGGCAACTAAACCCTACCCAATGAGCAAATTCAATTTTAAAGAATTCGGTCCCACCAGCTGGAGTATCGACAATAAAACAAGCATTTATATCCTTTCGATATTTATCAGTATCGCGGGTATTTTCTCATACAATTCGTTGCCGAAGGAGCAATTCCCCGACATCGTAATTCCAACGATCATCGTACAAACGGTATATCCGGGTTCATCGCCCAAGGACATCGAAAACTTGATCACCAAGCCATTGGAGAAAAAGATCAAATCGGTGAGTGGTGTTAAAAAACTCAAGAGCAATTCAATTCAAGATTTCAGCATTATCACGGTTGAATTCGATACGGATGTAAAGGTAGATCAGGCCAAGCAAAAGGTGAAAGACCAGGTTGACAAAGCCAAAAGTGATCTTCCAAATGATTTGAAGACCGACCCCATTGTACAAGAGATCAACTTCTCTGATTTACCTGTTTTATACATCAACATCAGCGGCAATTTCGATTTGCAATCGTTGAAACGGTATGCAGAACTCGCCAAAGACAAAATTGAGAGTTTGCCTAGCATTACCCGTGTTGATATCGTGGGTGCCTTGGATCGCGAATTACAGGTAAACCTTGACTTGACCTCTATGGCCACATCCGGATTAACCATGGACGATGTTACCCGTGCGATTCAGTATGAAAACATGCGTATTTCTGGTGGTAACATTGACGTAGACAAAATGCAGCGTTCCTTGAGTGTGAGCGGTGAATTCCGGAGCAAAGAGGAAATTGAGAACATTGTGATCCGTTCAGGAACAGGCGCAACCTTGTATTTGCGCGATGTGGCTGATGTAGTGGATGGTTATAAAGAGAAAGAAAGCTACGCTCGATTAGAGGGTAAAAACGTAATCACCTTAAACGTGGTAAAGCGTGCGGGTGAAAACTTGATCGAAGCGAGTGACAAATGTCATGAAATCGTAGAAGATTTGCAGACGAGTGGCGCTTATCCCAAAGAAATGGAAGTTGTGTTTACGGGTGACCAATCGGTAAAAACCCGCACAACGGTTCACGATTTGATTAACACCATCATCATCGGATTCATTTTGGTAACGGTGATTTTGATGTTCTTCATGGGTGCAACGAATGCCATTTTTGTTGGTTTATCGGTTCCGTTGAGTTGTTTCATTGCCTTCTTGGTGATGCCCACGATCGGGTTCAGTTTGAACATGATTGTGTTGTTCGCTTTCTTATTGGCCTTGGGTATTGTGGTAGACGATGCGATTGTGGTGATTGAAAACACCCACCGTATCTTCCACAAAGAGCGATTGCCTATCAAGGTTGCTGCGAAAAAAGCGGCTGGCGAGGTCTTCATGCCCGTACTTTCTGGGACCATGACCACCTTGGCACCTTTTATCCCATTGGCTTTTTGGAAAGGAATCGTAGGGAAATTCATGTTCTTCCTGCCTGT
>DBCP01000155.1:13876-16469 GCA_002293105.1 Bacteroidetes bacterium UBA955
GTTGACTTCATGGAGGATGAACACGCTGAAGAGGACCGTGTAAAATCGGCCCGTGGTGTAAAACGCACATCAATAGTAATGGGTATCATCGCAGTGCTCGCTTATATCATGGGCGGTTTTGGTGCAGGAAACTTCGTCGTCACGTTGCTGGGTGTATACCTGCTTCACCATTTCTGGCTGCGCCATGTAATTGTGGTGTTCCAAACCAAAACTTGGCCAGGTGTTCAAAATGCATACGAGCGTTTGGTTCGTTATTTGTTGGAAGGCAATCGCCCAAGAGTTACAATTTTTGCAACCATTATTCTGTTGATATTGTCGTTTGTTGTCACCGCGATCCGCAAGCCCGGTGTGGTGTTCTTTCCCCAGGCCGACCCTAATTTTACATATGTATATTTGACTTTGCCCACTGGAACCAGTGCAAAACATACTGATAGCATTCTTAAAATCGCTGAAAAACGGGTCTTTACTGCCATCGGCAATGAAAACCCTTTGGTTGAGAGTGTAATTTCCAACGTAGCTGTAGGAGCCACAGACCCCAATAGCGGCGATAGAACTACCGCCAGCAACAAAGGAAAGATTACCGTTGCTTTTGTTGATTTCGAAAAGCGCGAAGGTGGAAGTACTATGGCGTTGTTGAAGAAAATTCGTGAGAGCATAGGCACCATCGCTGGGGCTGAAATCATCGTGGAACAAGAGCGAAACGGTCCGCCAGTAGGTAAAGCCGTAAACATCGAAATTCGCGGCGATGAATTTGAATCGTTGGTGAGCACTGCAACCAAATTAAAAACTTACTTGGACAATAAGAAGATTTCGGGTGTTGAAGAGTTGAAGACCGACTTTATCAGTTCTAAACCTGAAATCATTATCAAAATTGACCGCGAGCGCGCCAATCGCTTTGGTATCAGCACGGCACAAATTGGTATGGCATTGCGCGGAAGCATTTATGGAACCGAAGCGAGCAAGTTCAAAGACGAAAACGATGACTACCCCATCATGGTCCGCATCAAGAAAATGGATGCCAACAACCTCGATGCGCTATTAAACATGAGAATCACCTACCGCGATATGGTGGCTGGGGGCATGATTCGTCAGGTACCATTGAGTTCTGTAGCTTCTGCTGAATACTCAAATACCTATGGTGGCATTAACCGTATGAATCAAAAGCGTGTGATTACGCTGGCCAGTAACGTGTTGGCTGGCTATCAGCCCAACGAAGTGGTTTCTCAGGTGAATTCTGCCATTGAATCTTTTGACAAACCTTCAGATATTCAAATCGTGATGACCGGAGAGCAAGAGCAACAAGCAGAAACCGGTGCATTCTTGGGTAATGCGATGCTGGCTTCGTTGGCTTTGATCTTGATCATTCTGGTAACCCAGTTCAATTCAATCAGTAAACCGCTTTTGATCTTGAGTGAAATTTTCTTGTCGCTCATCGGCGTATTGCTCGGATTTGCCATTTTTGACATGGACTTCTCAGTGGTAATGACTGGAATTGGTATTGTGGCATTGGTGGGCATTGTGGTGAGAAACGGGATTTTGCTCGTGGAATTCACAGACTTGCTTCGTGAACAAGGCGCTACGCTCAAAGGGGCCATTATTGAGGCTGGAAGAACGCGTATGACACCTGTGTTGCTTACCGCTTCAGCAACGATCCTAGGATTGGTACCATTGGCAGTGGGCTTAAACATGGACTTCGCTACCCTATTTTCTGAGCTAAATCCACACATATACTTTGGGGGCGATAACGTAGCCTTCTGGGGGCCTTTGAGTTGGACGATGATTTACGGATTGGGCTTTGCCACATTCCTCACTTTGATCTTGGTCCCTTGCATGTATTATTTGAATGAAAAGTTCAAGGCCAGGGTATATGGATGGATGGGTAAGCACTACGATCCAGACACCATGATGCGTCCGAAAGGAAGAGAATAACCCATTATTTCTGATTTGTTAGTGGAAGGGGTCGAGCAATCGACCCCTTTCTTTTTGTGGTGAGGCAACCTGCAGGTACGCCGGACATGGCATGCAACCATACAGATTGTAGAGCCGAAATATTACTGTCGTATAGGGCCTTAAATGACCAAGGGCGCCCGATGGGCGCCCTTGGTATTATCTGGTAGATAAAATTATCTTACTCCAATGTAAAGTTGTTTTTCTGACGCATCAATCCGCGCGTCCACAACTCAGCGGTATACTTACCCTTCATCAATTTGCCGGTCAACAAACCTTTTTCTGGGAAACTCCATTTCACTTTTTGCAACGCACCGTCGAATTGAATGGTTTGCTTCAAGCTGGTTACTTTGCTCTTGTCTGTCAATTTGCTATTGGTTGTAGATAATACGCCACCATTCGGGTCTATGATACGAATGATCACTTCCTCTTCCAAAGGCTGAGTTACCATGGGGTTTTCCAACACATCAAAAGTCACACGTATTTTGTCAACGGTCTTCGACTTCATGGTTTCTGTCATGATTCCCTTTTTGTCGTAAAGGCCAGTTACCAACAAGGCACCAAACTGAGGGCGAGCACCCTTATCCAAACGATCCTTTAATTCAACATTTTCCGATTCCAATGTAGCAGAGCGATCTTTCTCTGC
>DBCP01000155.1:16543-18328 GCA_002293105.1 Bacteroidetes bacterium UBA955
TCCGCCACTTTTGCACGGGCTTCTTCCAATTGCTTGCGCAAATCTTCCACATTACCATCTCCACCCTTGCCTGATTTGGCTGCTTTACGAGACTCTTTGGTCGATTTTTTTGCAGTTGCACCGTCAGTTCCTGCAGTTGAACCGCTGCCATCACCAGAAATACCATTGGCGATTTCACGACGCAAGCGGTAAATCTCTTGCATGGCTGCTATCACGCGGGGATTCTTATCTCCTTCAAGTTCTTCAACCTTTAGGACCAATGTTTGATTTTCATTTTGGAATGTTTGGATCACCAAATTCAGTGAATCTTCCATTCTAATTAACTCAGCTTGCAACGAATCTTTGGCTTTCATTACAGCCATTTTGTTTTGCAATTCTTTGTCGCTTTTCATTTTGTTGATATACAAGAATGTATTGCTCCCCAACGAAGCCAACAACAAAATGACAAGCACTACGGTTAATGCGGTTCTATTCATACAATTACAAATGTAAATAATTATTCTTTAATCCACACGTTTTCAACGACTCGCTTTATCGCAAAGTAGCGTTTATCCACACGATAAGTTCAAAAGCTGACATATTGATGTCAATCAAACGCTGCTTCGGATCCAACAAAAATACTTGTGGCATCGTTTGAAGTTTCAGCATTTCAGTTACTTGGGGCGAACAAAATCCATGAATCATTTTTGTATCAAACCGTCGATTGTATCCATAAACATATCTTCCACTTCCGCCATGATTCAACATAATCATCTGCACATTCTCGGGTAATTGCCTTGAAATTTCGTGATAAATTGCGGAATCCTTGTGGTACAGTGAATCATCCGCATTCCATACCAACAACACAGTATACTTGCCCGTGAACTTGCGAATACTTCTTCTGTGAACAGGGTTTTCTTTGAGTTTCCCCACCTTATACGCCCCTTCAATCACACAAAATCGGAACTTCGGTAATTTATTCCCGATCAACAGGCTCCGGGCATTTTTAACTTGGTTGCTATTGATGGGTTCAAGTGTTAATCCCCACTCTGCCGAACCGAGACCCGGTAGTTTGTTCCAAACTTGTGCTCGCCACCCCTGTCCCAACCAATCCAAAATCGTCTTTCCTTTCACTAGTTTCCATGCATTGGCGGTATTAAACAGCCCATGATCGTTGCTCACCATGATCATGTCCACGCCAATATCGTTGTATGTGCCATTCACGTTAACATCTTTTAATGCCCAAAATAAAGTATCATTTTGGTACACATTCGACCCATAGATTACCGTCATACGGCGCTGCCTGAAACTATTGCTAACCCCAATGAATTTGCGGTCGGCCTTCACCAAATCAACGGCATCACTGTACAATTTCTGATAAGACCTCAACTCGCCACCCAAGAAAAATCCAAGCTGTAACGCCACACCCCACTCGTTGTTGTCCAATTTTATCACACTCCCAGATTCCGGCACCACTCCTAGCGAAAATGCCACCGATGACGGCGTATAAAATTGGATGGGATCATCGGTCAAGTCCAAATTGTGGTTGATATCTACCCAAATCCGACTCTTGCGATATTTCATGACTTGAGGTCTTTCTACCACCAACAAAGTATGATTGGGCAACACACCAATACCATGAACATGCTGCGCAAATCCGTACACCAGATTCGCTTTTAACCTAAACGGCTGTCCTTGTGCATTGGTATCGGCAGTGTATAATTGCTTCGGCAATTTCACACCGTAGGATTTCAATGTCATCCCAGGATAATCGGCCGACATGTCAATGGGTTGGATGACCGTAGG
>DBCP01000155.1:18430-29758 GCA_002293105.1 Bacteroidetes bacterium UBA955
ACCAATCGGAGGGGAAATGGAATCAGCGTTTACAGCTTGACCCACACACAAAATTGTTTGCAACAATCCAACTGTAACACAGCATTTCACCAAAATGCCCCGCATCAACATGAAGAATTATTTAAAGACAAATCGCACCAAAATCACACACAGCGCCACTGCGAACATCAAAATCGAGATTCTGTTCATACCGTGCATCATACGCAAGTTCAGGTTCGATTTACTGCCCTCTTGTTTGCGGAAAGTAAGGTAGGACAAGATTTTTTTGAAGATCATAATGAACAAACTTAAATAAAAACCTTGGCTATTCTGTTGAATTCTTGCCTTTTTCTTGTAAGACTGCATGAATATCGATGGGATGCTTCACTGCCGTATGGGTTAGGGCCAAATCCAAGACCTGCAACATGTTATTCACGTAAGAAAATTGCAATCCATCTAAGTATTTGGCCGGAATGTCCAATACATCCTTCTTGTTTTGTTCACACAAAATAACCTCTTTGATACCTGCACGCTTGGCGGCCAACAATTTTTCTTTGATTCCACCCACAGGCAGTACCTTTCCCCTTAACGTAATCTCACCAGTCATCGCCAAGTGGCTTTTCACTTTGACTTGGGTAAACAAAGACGCCAAACTGGTTAGGATGGCAATACCCGCACTCGGACCGTCTTTTGGAATCGCACCCGCTGGAAAATGCACATGAATATCCCACATATCAAAAACCCGGGCATCGATATTCAAGTAGTCTGCGTGGGCTTTTAAATACGATTTGGCCAACATCACACTCTCCTTCATCACATCGCCCAACTGACCGGTGATCATCAACTGTCCCTTACCCCGAGACAGCTTGCTTTCTACGAACAATACCGAACCACCCATTGGACTCCACGCGAGGCCTGAAACAACACCTGCAGTCTCGTTGTTCTCATACATTTCAGGCTCCAATTTCTCAGCCCCAAGGATATTTTCCACTTCGGTGATACCCATTTGCTTTTTCAATGGCTCATCCAGTGCAATGGATTTTGCCACTGACCTTGCCAATGCAGCAACGCGTTTATCCAAAGAACGCACACCACTCTCTCTGGTATACTGTTCGATGATGATTTCAAGGGCTTTATCGCTCACTTTGAATTGGGTTGTTTTTAATCCATGGGCTTTCCGCTGCTTGGGAATCAAGTATTTCTTCGCGATTTCGATTTTCTCCTCAATGCTATATCCATGAATTTCAATGATTTCCATACGATCTAACAAAGCTGGCTGAATCGTATCTAGGTTGTTTGCCGTGGCCACAAACAAAACCTTGCTCAAATCGTAATCCAACTCCAAGTAATTGTCGTAAAAGGTGCTATTTTGCTCAGGGTCCAACACCTCCAACATGGCAGAAGACGGATCTCCGCGAAAATCCCGACCCAGTTTATCGATTTCATCGAGCACGAACACGGGGTTTGACGTTCCCGACTTTTTCAAATTCTGTAAAATGCGCCCTGGCATCGCACCAATATACGTCTTACGGTGTCCACGAATCTCAGATTCATCATGTAGACCACCCAAACTCATGCGCACGTATTTACGTCCCAAAGCCCGAGCAATGCTCTTTCCAAGCGATGTTTTACCCACACCCGGAGGGCCATACAAACAAATGATGGGCGAACGCATATCGCCTTTCAACTTGAGTACGGCAAGGTATTCAAGGATGCGTTTCTTTACCTTCTCCAGACCAAAATGATCTTCATCGAACACATCTTGGGCATGGTGAATATCAAAATTATCGCTGCTCAAGGTATCCCAAGGCAAATCCAACATCAGTTGCACGTAGTTTAACCCCACTGAATAATCGGGGGAAGCTGGATTCACACGCATCAAACGATCGAGTTCTTTGGTAAAATGCTCATGAACCTCTTTCGACCAAGATTTTGCGGCACCTTTCTCTCGCAAATTTTGAATTTCTTTGTCGGGCGAATCACCGCCCAACTCCTCTTGAATCGCACGAATTTGCTGCTGTAAAAAATACTCCTTCTGCTGCTTGTCCATGTCGGTGCGAACCTTGCTCTGTATCTGATCTTTTAACTCCAGCAACTGCAATTCTTGGGTAACATGGGTGAGCACGATGGTTGCACGCACCGCAGGCTCTAACGTCTCAAGGAGGGTTTGTTTTTCACTTTGGGAAATATTGAGATTGCTACTGACAAAGTGAATCAAAAAAGTCTTCGAGTCGATGTTTCTCAGTGCAACACTGGCCTCAGATGGGATTTGGGGCGATAGATTGATGATTTTGTGCGATATATCGCGGATGGAATCGATGGTGGCTTTGTATTCCTTGGACTCCTTTGCAGACAAATCAGGCAGTGAACTCACCTTGGCCCTAAAATAGGGTTCAGTTTGGGTGTATTCGTCGATTTTAATGCGTCGCTTACCTTGCAAAATAACGGTTGAGCTGCCGTCAGGCATGCGCATCATGCGAACAATCTGCGCCAAAGTACCTACATTGTATAGGTCATCGATGCTTGGATCTTCTACGCTGGGGTTCTTTTGCGCCACCACTGCGATAATTTTATCGCGCTTGTTGGCGTCTTTAATCAAACGGATGCTCTTGTCACGGCCTACAGTTATGGGAAAAATCACACCTGGATAAAGCACCGTATTTCTCATGGTGAGCACGGCAAGTTCTGCAGGGACCTCTAACTTGTTACTTTCATCCTCCTCTTGCTTGGAGAATAACGGCAAAAACTCTGGCGCATCCTCAAAAGAGTCGGAATCTGAATCATTGGTAAAAAACACTTCTTTGTTGTTAAACATCGGACCACGAAAATATCAATGCTTGTGCCAAAGGCTGCAATGCGACAAAAATGGATTGTAAAACTTTTGCTATGACAATTTGTCGCTAATCGAAAATAGATGCGGTTTGATTTGGAAAACTGCGTTTTTTCTTGAAATTTGCGATATAAACAAATAAATATGAAACTGAAACATTTACTTCTCGCGTTGACTTTGCCAGTAGTTGCCTTCTTAGGCTCTTGCGGTGGTGACAGCAACGACCCAAAGCCGACCATTTCGTTGACCGCCGGCGCAAAATTTGTGAGCAGCGACATTAGCGTAATGAGTGATTCAATGTTGTCTTTCTCAATTGCTGCAACGTCTGGTTCAGGTGCTTTGAGTGGCATTTCAGCCAATTACAGCATTAATGGCAAACCCGCAGTATCTATCAAAGACACATCCGTGAACGGTAACGCGGTTGCATTTGTGATCAAGAATCGTTTGGCTGCGAGTATCGACGATATCGTAACCTACACCTTCACCGCAAAAGATGCCAACGGACAAACTGCTTCTACATCCGTAAAAATCACGGTAATCCCCCCTACTGCTCCTTTGGTAGGTTTCTCTAGCCAATTGGTTTACAACGCTTTGAACGCAGGCTTTGAAAATGCTTATGACCTAAACAAAGGTGTTGGTTTGAAAACCAATGACAATGCAACAAGAAAAGATTTGTTGGATAAAACCGCTACTGGTGCTGCCCAATTTGCGAAAGTTTGGGGATCTGACAACAACAGTAAATTCGTTAAGGTGACCGCCAACGATTATACCAACGCTTCCACAACCACCTATTTGTGGAATTTGTGGAAAGCCAATGGCTCAACTGCGATAGCTCAGACTGCTCCTTTGGCGGTGGGCGATGTTTACTTGGTGAAAACTGGTCAAGATCTTCCTTTCAACTTGTACCTCATTAAAGTGACCAAAATCCAGGATTTACCTGCGATTGGAAACCACAACGATTACATCGAATTCGGATACAAGAAAATCGACGATTAATCTCAACTAACACAAATACTATTGCAAAAACCCCGCATACGCGGGGTTTTTTGTTAATAATCGCAACGAAATAATGTCGTATTTTGTAGTCCGTGAAAAAAATCGCAGTACTTACATCAGGCGGTGACGCACCAGGCATGAATGCTTGCATACGCGCCGTAATCCGCGCTTGTGCTCATTATAATTTGGATGTTTATGGCATTCATAGAGGCTACCAAGGTTTGATAGAAAATGAAATTTTTCCGATGAACCCAAGCAGTGTAGCGAACATCATTCAAATGGGCGGAACCATTCTAAAAACGGCCAGAAGCAAAGACTTTATGACCCCAGAAGGCCGATTACAAGCCCACGAAAACTTAAAAGCTCTGGGCATTGAAGGAATAGTTTGTATCGGTGGAAACGGAACCTACACCGGAGCCATGATTTTCGAAAAAGAATTTGGACTACCCAGTATAGGCTGCCCCGGAACCATTGATAATGATCTTTGGGGTACAGACGCCACCATCGGCTACGATACCGCCATCAATACAGCCATGGAGGCCATCGATAAAATTCGCGATACAGCAGATGCTCATAACCGTGTGTTTTTTATTGAAGTCATGGGCCGACATTCCGGCCACATCGCATTGCATGCCGGTATTGCCGGTGGTGCAGAAGGAATTTTCGTCCCAGAGCGTGGCAATGAATTTGCCGATATGGTAAAATTGTACGAATCCAAAGCGCGTAAAAAAGAGTTTAGCATTTTTGTGGTTGCTGAGGGTGAAGAAGAAGGCCATGCCTACGATATTGCCAAACGTTTCCAAGCAATCTATCCCGATACTGACTGCAAAGTAACGGTACTCGGACACATACAACGCGGTGGGCGACCTACTGCCAACGACCGAATCCTCGCTTCCCGATTGGGCGCGCATGCCGTGAAAGCATTGATCGAAGGTCAGCGAAATCAAGCGGTTGGTGTGGTTGATAACAACATCAAATTCACGCCTTTCCAAGAAGCCATCGAACACAAGAAAGATATTCAGGACAATCTTTGGACCCTAAACACCATCATCACCCGATAAACATTTTCGCATGTTAACCCATTTGAGAATCCAAAATTACGCGTTAATTAAAGCGTTAGACATCGATTTTCATTCGGGTTTTACGAGCATCACTGGTGAAACCGGTGCCGGAAAAAGTATTCTTCTCGGTGCAATAGGCTTGGTCATGGGTGATCGTGGCGATAGTTCAGCCATCCTTGACCCTACCCAAAAGTGTATCATCGAAGCAGAATTCAACTTACAGCTTTTGGGGTTGGCAACGTCATTTGAGGAAAGAGACCTTGATTATGCAGAGCACTGCACAGTACGGAGAGAATGGCATCCAAACGGAAAAACACGCGCATTCATCAACGACACACCCGTTACCGTTTCAGAATTGAAATGGCTCGGTAGTCAATTGCTTGAAATTCACTCCCAACACACGGGCCTTCTGGTAACCCAAGCCGATGAACAGATGAAATTGTTGGATGCCTTTGCAGGAACTGACGAACTGTTACTGTGTTACAGAAGCACCTTGCAAGAAGTACAGCAACTCAATCAATCCCTCAAGGAAAAACAAGCGCAATTAACCCAAATACAGCGAGATTCTGATTACCACCAATACCTATTGAATGAGTTGCAACAATTCAACCCTGTGGTTGGTGAAGAATTGGATTTGGAACAAGAAATATCCTTATTAAGTCAATCAGAACAACTCTCTTTTGCATTGTCGAAATCCTCAGCTATGTTAGACGGTGGCGATGGTAGCCTACTGGATTTGGCCAGTAAAATCAAGGCTGAATTGAAGAGTTTCTCCGGATTAGGCAAAGATTTGGGCGAATTTTTCGAACGCATTAATCAGCTTGGAATCGAGGCGAAAGAACTATCTCGAGACATCGAAAGTGCCATTCACAACCACGAGAGTAACCCAGCACGGCTTGAAGAAATCAACGAGCGATTTACTGCGTTGCAATTGTTGTTGCGCAAACATGGATTTTCAGAGGCCCAAGAACTATTGAACAAGAAAGAAGAGCTCGAAGCCACTACCGCAGGAGAGCATCACTTGGAAGCAGAAATTGACGCATTGAACAAGGCCTTGGCCGTGGCAAATTCAACCCTTGCAAAACAAGCCGATGAACTTCATCAGCAACGATTATATCGCAAGGACGAACTGTCTAAACAGGTCATTGGACATCTCCAACAACTTGAGATGCCCTTTGCCCAATTGGAGATTCAATTGCAACAAGAATCACAATATTATGACAACGGCAACAGCAGAATCACGCTGATGTTTAGTGCAAACAAAGGCCAAACTCCCATGCCCATTGAAAAGGTGGCATCAGGTGGGGAGATTTCCCGGTTGAATTTCTGTTTAAGAACCATTATTGCCGACCTAAAAAACTTGGCGACGTTAATTTATGACGAAGCAGACACCGGGGTAAGTGGCGAAGTGGCAAGTAGATTGGGTTTCTTGATGCGTAAGCAGGGACAGCGTCAACAGATATTGGCAATTACCCACTTGCCACAGGTGGCAGCATCGGGCAACAACCAGTTGTTTGTATATAAAAACAATGACGCAGATATCAGTGAAACGCAAATTCGCAGTTTGGATACCGCAGGCCGCGTTCATGCTTTGGCTGAAATGCTTTCAGGGAAAAACCCCAGTGAGGTGGCAAAGCTCAACGCCCAACATTTATTGGAAATCCAATCCCTCTGAAGCCTTTGCCTCTTGCTCATACCGTTCGTAATTCACGTCGATATCGGTGGGCTTTGACTGAGCCGCCGTGGTTGCTAGAACATCGCAGCGCTCATTTTCCTTGATGCCGGCATGTCCTTTTACCCAGTAGAATTTGGGTTTGTGAATTTCATATTGACCCAAAAAGGTTTGCCACAAATCCACATTTTTCACCTTCTTCCACCCTTTTGCCTTCCACCCAAACAACCATTTCTTTTCTATGGCATCGCACACATATTTGCTATCGGTATATACTTGAATGGATAAACCGGGGGTTTTGATGTGCTTCAACGCCATGATCACAGCCAACAATTCCATGCGGTTGTTGGTGGTTCTACGAAAGCCGCCCGATAGTTCCTTGCGGTGTTCTGCGTGCATCATGACAGCACCGTATCCACCCGGACCGGGATTACCAAGTGCAGCACCGTCGGTATAAATGATGATGGGCAAAGACATAATACAAAGTTACACGATTGTGGTGGGCAAGTTCCGCATCGCCGCCGTATTTTTGTTCCATGGAAGCGGAAATTATCACCATTGGCGATGAATTATTGATTGGTCAAACCATCGATACCAACAGTGCCTACTTTGGTCAACAGATGGGTAGCATTGGCATTTCCATCAAACGAAAAACCGCCATTAGCGATCATGCACAAGCCATCTTGGATGCTTTGGCTGAAGCTTTTTCGCGCGTAGACTTGGTTATTATGACTGGGGGATTGGGTCCAACGAAAGACGACATCACCAAGAAAACACTTTGTACCTTTTATGAGTGCGGATACCGCAGAGACGAAGCTGTGCTTGCACATCTGGAGCAGTTGTTTGCCGCCCGTGGCCGATTGATGATGGAGACCAACCAAGTTCAGGCCGATGTTCCCGAATTGTGCGAAACCCTCCACAATGCCGTTGGCACTGCCCCTGGAATGTGGTTTGATCAACAAGGCAAGGTATTGGTTTCACTGCCCGGTGTACCTGGTGAAGTGTATCACCTGACTGAAGAGCGAGTCATCCCCAAACTCAAAGCCAAATTTCCTCTTCCAACCATCGAGCATCGCACTCTCGTTACCTTGCAAAAAGCAGAGAGTCTGTTATCAAGACAATTGGAGTCTTTTGAAGCTTCTCTCCCATCGCACCTCTCCTTGGCCTATTTGCCCAGTTTCAACATGGTGAAATTGCGGCTTTCTCAAACAACCGAATCCAACGATACTGCTATGGCAGGCGACATCGACCGTTACTTTGCCAAATTACAAAGCGAAATCGCGACAGATGTGTATTGTTTGGGCGATATCGACCCCGCCTTGTACTTGTCTAAATACCTCATCAACAACAACATAACCTTTTCTACCGCAGAGAGCTGTACTGGCGGATGGGTGGCTCACCGACTAATGCAAGCACCGGGCATTTCTGCCGTTTATCCAGGTTCGTTGGTGGCCTATGCCAATGATGTGAAATCCAGTGAATTGGGGGTTGATCCATCAATCATCGAAGCGAATGGCGCTGTGAGTGAAGTATGTGCCCTGGCTATGGCTGAAGGGGTTCGCAAAAAATTTGGTGTTGATTTGGCCATCGCAACAACAGGCATTGCCGGACCCGGCGGCGGGACCAAAGAAAAACCTGTGGGATTCGTCTACATCGCCGTTTCCACTGCGAACGCACAATTGTGCAAGTCATTTCGGCTATTTGGGAACCGTGAACAAATCATTCAGCGCAGCAGCAATGCAGCCCTTTGGATGGTGAAACAATTGTTAAAAATGCCAGCAGATTCGGGGCTGTAATTGACCTAATAATTGGGGAAACTCGGCGGGAATTCAGTACCTTTGCGGTAGATTCATGACCGAAAAAATTCTCATCCTCGACTTTGGTTCTCAGTACACCCAATTGATTGCACGTCGGTTGCGCGAGCTGTTCGTGTATTGCGAAATTCACCCGTACAACCACATTCCTGAATTAACCAGTGATATCAAAGGGATTATCCTATCTGGTAGCCCCTGCTCAGTGAACGAAACCGATGCTCCGATGGTTGATTTGGATCGTTTGATGTCGCACGGCCCCCTACTCGGTGTTTGCTATGGTGCTCAGATGTTGGCCAAAGTACATGGTGGCGTGGTTTCTCGCAGTGATCACCGCGAATATGGTCGGGCGATGATGATTCGCAGCGAAAGCAACAGTGCTTTATTGAAAGGTTTGAGCGATGAATCCCAAGTTTGGATGAGCCACGGCGATACCATAACGGCTTTGCCCTCACAAGCAACCGTCATAGCCAAAACAGAGAGCATCCCTGTAGCGGCCTTTGCCTTGGAAAGCACCAATCCTGTTTACGGCATTCAATTCCATCCTGAAGTGTATCATAGCACGGAGGGTTTGGCATTATTGAAGAACTTCGCCTATGATATCTGTGGTTGCGCAGGTGATTGGACGCCCGGTCACTTCATCGATGAAACAGTAGCGCAGATCCGAGAAACCGTGGGGACAGACCAAGTGATTTTGGGTTTGTCTGGCGGTGTAGATAGTTCTGTCGCGGCATTGTTGCTGCACAAGGCTATCGGAAAGCAGCTGCATTGTATCTTCATCGACAATGGCTTGTTGCGCAAAAACGAATTTGCATTGGTGCAGGAAGCTTATGAGCAATTGGAATTAAATGTGATTGGCGTAGATGCCTCACAGCAGTTTTACGATGCGTTGACAGGTTTAACCGATCCCGAAGCAAAACGTAAAGCAATA
Source organism: Bacteroidetes bacterium UBA955 (assembly GCA_002293105.1). Classification (GTDB taxonomy): domain Bacteria; phylum Bacteroidota; class Bacteroidia; order NS11-12g; family UBA955; genus UBA955. The sequence goes on from DBCP01000155.1 coordinate 27,711, forward strand.
GGTCGCGTCTTTGTAGAGGTCTTTCAAGAAGAAAGCAGCAAGATTAGGGATGCCAAATGGTTGGCGCAGGGCACTATTTATCCCGATGTCATTGAAAGCGTAAGTGTGAAAGGTCCGAGCGCAACCATCAAAAGCCATCACAACGTTGGCGGATTGCCAGAGAAAATGAGTTTGAAAATCATCGAACCATTGCGCAGCTTGTTCAAAGACGAGGTTCGCAGGGTTGGTGACACCATGGGATTACCCCACAATATTTTGAATCGACATCCCTTCCCAGGTCCGGGATTGGGCATTCGCATTTTGGGCGATATCACAGAGGCCAAAGTAAAGTTGCTACAAGAAGCAGATTGGGTATACATGGAAAAATTGCGCGAGCACGGTTGGTATGAAAAAATTTGGCAGGCAGGCGCCATTTTGTTACCCATCCAAAGTGTGGGCGTTATGGGCGATGAAAGAACCTATGAGCAAGTTGTGGCGTTGCGTGCAGTAACCAGCACCGATGGAATGACGGCCGATTGGGTCCACCTCCCCTATGAAATTTTGGCTGATATCAGCAATAGCATCATCAACCGCGTAAGAGGTATTAATCGCGTGGTATACGACATCAGTTCGAAACCACCGGCAACCATTGAATGGGAATAACATCATGAGAACACTTACACACACTACCGCATTGCGCAGTCCTTTCAAGGGTTTGTGGTTCGGTGTGATGTGTTTGTTGATTGGGTCAATGAATGCCCAAGAACTGGTCGCCCCAAAGTTGGATGCTGCTGCCGGTCCTTTGAGAATCGGTATTGCGCTCCCATTTCATGCACAGAGCGTTAAGGCCAATCCATTGACTGATGCGATGATGGATTATTATTTGGGATTAAAATTGGGTTTTTCAGAACTGGAAACCGAGGGATTTCAAGCAAACGTAAGTGTTTGGGATACTGAGCCAACCGATAGTTTGCCCTTAAATCAGTTGGCATTGACCAATTTGGCCAAAAGTGCGAATTTCAGGGATCAGCAGATCATGATTGGTCCGGTTTACGAAGACAACTTCAAGGCATTGTCGCAGCATACTGCGCTGGTTTGGAAAACGACGCCCAGCGCTTGGATATCGCCAATGGGCTATGTAAAACCCAGCATGAGCAAGGGAAGAGGTCCATTCCCCAACATGAACTTTTTCATCAACGACACCTTGAGGTACAAGAGTGTGGCGAAAAATGTGGCCCAAATGTTCCCCAAACACCGGATTTGCATTGTCATTGATGCGGATAAGAATAGCAAATTAAAAGGAACCATGTACAAGGCCATGATGCAAAAAACCACAACCAAGTTGGTGACTTTGCATGTTTTGAAAAATGGTGTTTTGACCCCAGCTTTACCTAAGCGTGATAGCATTGTTTTGGCCGCCTGTATTCCAGATGCCACTGTGAGGATTGCACTAGAGAAGTTATTGGAGAAGCGGCAGCAATGTTGGTTGATTGCGGATTTGGGTTGGTTTGAGGACAAGCGATATTATACGGGTTTGAATGATCCGTTGTGTATTTATCCTACGGTAAATTTTACAGATTTTCACGATGAGCAGACCTTGGCTTTTTCTCGGAAGTTTTTTGCGACTTATGGATTTGAGCCTAGTAGGTTTGGTTTCATTGGTTACGACCAAGGCAAGTTTTTGGGATACAGTTGTATGGCATTTGGACCTGGATTTTTAACAGCTTTGCCAGACGCAACTTATGAGGGATTGATCAATTCAATCCATTTCAAAACGGGTGGTACAGCTCCATACAACGACGGGATTCGTTTCGTCGTGATTTACGAGGACACCCCGCATATTTTCACTATTGACTGAGTTACATGACGGATTTTTTGGGCAAATTGCCTTATTTATTTTATAAAAATGCGGCGGATTTAATTGTTGGATACGATGGCAGTATGCCATTTCACTTGTTTTTAAAGGAGCGATATAGGGAAAACAAGAACTGGGGGAGCAAAGATCGCAAGCGCTATCGCGCTTGCTGTTATCACTTCTGGCGAAACGCCGTAGGCGTTTCGCGACACAA
>DBCP01000076.1:0-4674 GCA_002293105.1 Bacteroidetes bacterium UBA955
TTGCCTTCGCCCGCGTTTCTGAGGGTTTTGCCCGCGTCATCGGATACTTTCATGTAGGCATCCATGCAAAACAGGCGATTGGGGTTGGTGGGATCCACAAAAATCTCTTGGTAGTAGTTGCCGGCGGTGAAGAACGGATTTTGCTTAGACCAGCTTTCGCCGTAATCGTAGCTGATAAAAATGCCGCCCTTGCCTTCTTCGGCTTCTACCATGGCATACATTTGACCGGCTTTGGTGGTTGTGGCGATGGTGATTCTGCCGAGTTCGCCACCGGGAAGTCCGCCAGCCAATTTGCGCCACGATTTGCCGTTGTCTGTGCTCTTGTATAGGGCCGATTCTGGTCCACCGCCGAGGTAGGTCCATTCGTGACGTCTGCGCTGGTGAAACGCCGCATACATGGTGCCTGGCATATTGGGATCGAGGTAAACTTCGTTGCAGCCGGTGTTATCGGATACATGAAAATTGCGGACCCATGTTTTGCCGCCATCTTCGGTGAGGTAGAGGCCGCGTTCGCCGCCTTCTTTCCAAACGGGACCATAGACAGCCACCCAAACGCGGTTGGAATTGGAGGGGTCGATTTTGATCATGCCGATGTGCTCGGAGAGTTTGAGGCCCATGTTTTCGAAGGATTTTCCGCCATCGAGACTGCGATAAATGCCGTTTCCGTAGCCCACACTGCGTTGGTTGTTGTTTTCACCGGTTCCCACCCAAAGGATATTGGGGTTTTTGGGATCCAGGGCGAGGCAGCCGATGCTTTGCGTGCCGTAACTATCGAAAATGGGCTGGTAGGTGGTTCCTCCATTGGAGGTTTTCCAGACGCCACCGTAAGCCGCAGCGAGGTAATATTCAGATTTGTTGAGGGGGTTTACGGCGATGTCAACGATTCTACCGCTGGTGGTAGAAGGACCGATCATCCGGAAATTCACCTGACCCAAAATGGGCTTGATCAAAGAATCCGCCACAGCTGAGGTAGTGGCTTTCACGGTAGATGGCGCTTTGGATGTTGCGCTTTTCTGGGCACCAACTTGGGGCGCTGTCAACAAGGCACCCACGGTCAATACTACGACTATATTTCTCATGATTGTATTTTTTCAAAATGTTGGATAAGTTGGTTGGCCACGGCCGACCAAGCAAAGGTTTCTCGCACATGTTTCCCTCCAGTTTCACCGAGTTCTGTTCTGAGCGATTCATTGGCCAACACATTCAGCACATGTTGGGCAAATTCTTGGGGGTTATCGGCCATCAAAATGCCTTTGCCGTTTTCAAGTCCCAGGCCCGCGAATCCCACTTGGGAGCATACCACGGCTTGGTGCATCGCAAGGGCCTCTAATACTTTGTTTTGGGTGCCGGCACCGATGCGCAACGGAGAAACCACCACATGGGCTTTGGCATATTCATCGGCCAAATTGGGAATAAAACCGGTAATTTTCACCCGGTCTGATGCCAAATCTAGCACGGCTTTTACTGGTCGCTGTCCGGCAACCACAAACTCAACCGCTGGATTCTTTTCCAAGACCAGCGGCAAAATTTCAGTAACAAAATATTGTACCGCATCGATGTTGGGCGCATAGTCCATATTTCCGGTAAACAGGATTCGATTGGGAACGATGTCAGTGCTGCCTTGGGGTGAAAACGAATCAATATTAACACCATTGGGCAGCAATTCTACGTTTTGAACCCCCATCGCCATCAGGTATTTTCTGTCTTCTTGAGAGCAAACAAGCGATCGAGAAAACAACGGAAGCATGCGCTGTTCATATTGGGCCATCCGCTGAAACTCGATTTTTCTAAACAAGCGATCCCAAGGGGTTTTCGCGGCTTCCATTCTTCTTTTCCAATACATACTAAAGGCATCGGGCAAATCCAAAATGGCCTGTTTGGGCGCGCCGTTTTCAAAGTACTGCGACATTCGTAAGTGTTGCACATGGATGGCATCGAAATGCGTAGTTTCCAGTAGGTGCTTCAACTTTTCTGCAAAGGCAGATGACCGAAAAAACGCAACTTGTATGGGCCTGGATTGAAAAAGTCCCATCAAGGCAGACCAAGCCGATTTCCATTTGGGTCTGTAAACGTAAGAAATCGAATGAAACAGTGGTTTGGTGATCGTGGCCCCATCCTCAATGAATGAATGGGTGTGATTCTTGAGGAATTCTGCGGATTGAAGGTCTTCAGCATTCTCGGCCACAGTAATCAGGTGTAATTCGTGGTTTTTGCAAAGTTGTGAAGCCAGATTGAATATCTTCAATTTATCGCCCCGATACGGAGGATAAGGCATGCGATTGGCCACGAACAAAATCTTCACAAAACAAAAATATCAATAGTGATCAGTAAATGGTACAATCGTTCACAAAATGACGCCGAGTGTAGATAAACAAATCTGCAATAAGCGACAAAACACAGTAAAACATGGCTAGTTTTGTTTAGCATGATAGCGTTAAGTGATCGATTATCTGACATAGTGGAGAGCCAAACTTTGGCCATGACCAAACGTTCTAGAGAGCTCAAAGCAACGGGTGTTGATGTGATCAACCTCAGTATTGGCGAGCCTGATTTTGATACCCCTGTTCATATTTGTGAAGCAGCTACTGCGGCAATGGCCAAAGGCTATACGCACTACCCTCCTGTTGCGGGATTGCCTGAGTTGAGAACAGCCATCGCCCAAAAATTGCAGCGGGAGAATGGACTTCCCTATCAAGCAGAAAACATCATCGTAAGCAATGGGGCCAAACACTCTTTATTGAATGCAATTTTGGCCTTGGTGAATCCTGGAGATGAAGTACTCATTCCTGCGCCCTTTTGGGTTAGCTATCCTTCCATGATTCAGTATGCCGGTGGAGTCCCAGTGAGCATTCCCAGTGCGGTGGAAGACGATTTCAAGGTGAGTGCTGCAAAACTGGAAGCGGCCATTACCCCCAAAACCAAACTATTGCTGTTTTCATCGCCCTGTAACCCCAGTGGCAGCGTGATGAGTAAAGAAGAACTCAAGGCATGGCGAGATGTATTGGTAAAATACCCCAACATCTTCATCTTGTCTGATGAAATCTATGAAAAAATCAATTATTCCGCCGCTCATTGTAGTTTGGCCGAATACCCAGAATTACAAGACCGCATCGCGGTAATCAATGGCATGTCGAAAGGTTATGCCATGACTGGTTGGCGGATGGGATACTTGGCTGGACCAAAAGCGTTGGTTGCTGCCTGCGATAAAATACAAGGCTTGATGACCAGCGGCGCAAGTTCGGTATCGCAAATGGCCAGCGTTACAGCACTTGAAGGTTTACAGGATAGTGTGGAACACATGAAAAATGTGTTTGAGAAACGTAGAAACGCCTTTCATTCTGCACTCGCGCAGATCCCTAACCTACCGTGTAATCTGCCCGATGGTGCATTCTATCTGTTTCCCGATGTGAGTCATTACTTGGGGAAGACAACACCGGAAGGACAGTTGATCATGACGGCCGATGAACTTTGTTTGTACTTGCTCGACAAAGGACATGTTTCAGCGGTATCAGGTGAAGCTTTCGGCCATGCCAATTGCGTGCGATTCAGTTACGCGGCTTCCGAGGAACAACTGACCAAAGCAGGCCAAAGAATTGCGGATGCATTAAAAAATCTCCGTGATTGAGCCGTATTTTTGTAGCGATGAATCAGATACAAACACTTTTTAGCTCTTTTTCAAAAAAGCGAGTGCTCATCGTGGGCGATGTCATGATTGATAGTTACATCATTGGCAAAGTGGAACGTGTATCGCCGGAGGCACCGGTGCCGGTGGTGGATGTAACTTGTTTTGATCAACGATTGGGCGGCGCCGGCAATGTGGCACTCAATGTAAAAGCCATGGGAGCAACACCCATTTTGTGTACTGTGGTTGGACATGATAAAGAAGGCAAAGACCTTCGCGATATCATGGTAAAAAACGGACTTTCATGCAGCGGTTTGATTCATTCCGACAAACGCAAGACCACCAACAAAACCAGGGTGTTGGGAAATAATCACCAGTTGTTGCGGATCGACCATGAAATCACCACCGATCTGGATGTGGTTGATTCGTTTCTGTTAGAGCAACGATTTGCTGAGGAAATAGAGAATTGCGATGTGGTCATTTTCGAAGATTATAACAAAGGGGTTTTGCATGCCAAAAACATCCAAACCCTAATCAAAAAGTGCAACCAAAAAGGCATACCCACTGTGGTAGATCCTAAGAAGGCCAATTTCCTGGAATACAAACAAGTCACTTTGTTCAAGCCCAATTTGAAAGAAATCAAGGAAGGTTTGAAAATTGACGGCGACCTCAGCGACCGTGAATCTGTAACGCAGGCCATCGAACAACTAATGGGTCGTTTGGAAAACAGCATGACCCTGGTAACGTTGAGTGAACGCGGTGTTGTGATTAAAACGCAAGAACATACACACCACATCCCAGCCCATGTCCGTACCATTGCGGATGTCAGTGGCGCTGGCGATACGGTCGTTTGTTTGGCGGCTTTGTGCTTGAGCGCCAAGACCGATGCAAAAACATTGGCTGAAATCAGCAACTTGGCGGGAGGATTGGTTTGCGAAAAAACGGGTGTGGTTCCGATCGACAAAGAACAACTTTTGGCCGAGGCCATTCGGGTATTGGCTTAATCCTTCAATAAATTTTCCTGTAACCCCTGTTTCGTATCACGCCAATGC
>DBCP01000076.1:4739-5114 GCA_002293105.1 Bacteroidetes bacterium UBA955
TCAATTGACGGCCTTTTTCTTTTGTATTCACTAATTGGTTTATCGCAACAAAGTCAAGGTACCATCGTACTTGTAGACCTTGTCTTCCAAAGAAGTTACCTCTACATGATACACATACACACCTTGCATACATTCTGCGCCGTTGGCATAGCCATCCCAACCTTTCAACAAATCGTTGGTCTCGTACAATTTCTCACCCCAACGGTTGTAGATCGACATCTGGAATGTTTTGTAGTTCAAGGCAGCTACGTTGAATGTATTGTTTTTGTTTGGTCCCGCATCGTCTGGAGTAAATACATCAGGAATGAACACGATGATATCTGGGCCAATGTAAACGGTCTTATAAGCCGTATCCTTACAACCTTTATCTGTGGT
>DBCP01000076.1:5235-5393 GCA_002293105.1 Bacteroidetes bacterium UBA955
TACACCAAAATCCCACAAGTAACGCAACGTTGGATTGAAAGGTGCTGCGGTTACCGTTGATTGGTTGTACATCTTAAACTTAGGCAATGCTACGGTTGTGCTGGTAGGATCGGTATAGAATGATGCTACTGGGTTTGGATACGCCTCCACAGTGGTGA
>DBCP01000039.1:0-149 GCA_002293105.1 Bacteroidetes bacterium UBA955
ATCGGCAACATTGATCTCACCCCCGACCAACCCCAAACGGACCACTGCGGTGAATGTACGGCCTGTATCGACGCATGTCCCACCCAAGCCATCGTACAGCCCCAGGTCATCGATTCTACGCGATGTATTTCATACCTCACCATCGAAGA
>DBCP01000039.1:235-3434 GCA_002293105.1 Bacteroidetes bacterium UBA955
GAGGAATCCTCATCGAAAAACCAAGATATGGGAACCCTGATTCCATTAAATACCGGTCAGTGGGCCTATGGCTGTGATGTTTGTCAGGATGTATGTCCTTGGAACCGTTTTTCAACGCCGCACAACGAACCTTTGTTTACTCCGCGTGAAATGATTCACTGGTCGACATCCCATTGGAAGGAAGCTGTGCGTGAGCCCGCGCGCATCAAACCCCAACTAAAAAACTCACCCATGCAGCGCGCGGGCCTGAAAAAACTCGTTGATCAAATTCAATTGGCCCTTAATTCCCACTCAAAGGCAACACAATCGTAAAAGTGGTTCCCACTCCCTCCTTGGTCTGGTAAGCAATCTCGCCCCCCAACTGCTCCACTATTTTTCTGGATATGGCCAAACCCAATCCCATGCCCGAATTTTTCGTAGAAAAATTCGGAGAGAATATTTTGTCGCGCAGCGACTCCGGGATACCCTTGCCATTGTCCCTAAACTCCACCATAACCCGCTTGTCCTTCACACGCAACTCCGCAGCAATCTCACCCGTTCTACCTGATGGAATCGACTGAATCGCGTTCTTCAGAATGTTCGTAAATACCCGTCCCAACTGCAATGGATCAGCCTGAACAAAAACCTCCTCTCGATCAAATTTCCAAGCAATGGGCATATCACTCTCCTTGCTCAACAACAACACTGCATCAGAAACAACCTGCACCAAATTCACCCGCTCCAACTTGGGTTCCGGCATCTTCGCAAAAGAACTAAACTCTTCTGCCATCTGCGCCAATGAATCAATTTGTCGGATCAACAACTCACTCGTTTTTTGAATTTTATCCTTCAAATGTTCATCATCACGCTGGAGCGAGAACTGCAAATGCTGTAACGACAAACGCATGGGTGTCAACGGATTCTTGATCTCGTGTGCCACCTGCTTCGCCATTTCCCGCCAAGCACCTTGTCGCTCACTCTCCGCCAACAAATTCAAACTGTTTTCCAGCTCCACAATCATCTTGTTGTACTCCTTCACCAACAGTCCAATCTCATCGTTTTTATCCCACTCCAAGGGCTGATTCCGCTCGCCAATCTTCACCGATGCCAACTGCTTACGGATCAAATTCAACGGCAAAGCAATGCGCTGAGCCACCAAATAGGCAATCACAATCATGATTGCAAACACCAATGCAAACAAATTGATGATGGTCACCGCGTACTCTGAAATATCGCGATACAAATCCCGTCGGTTAGAAAAATATGGCAAATTCAAATACCCTTTCACCTGCAAATCCTTGTTCAGCAATGCCGTATAGGAAGAAATGTAATTCAAATCGCCCAGACTTTCATTCACCAAAGATGTGGAAGAACCCAACGCATCCATCTTGCGATAAACCCCAGGATTCATCAATCGGCCCCGCACACTCTCCTCAATCAATCGATCGTTCGTAGACACCAACAAAGTGCCATCAGCCCGATACAAGTTGATATCCGTGTTATAATACTCCGCCAAATCATACACCAACCCCGTTTGGTACTTATCATACACCGCATCGATGTTGATTTTACTGCTCAATTTTGAGGCGATTTCATGCGTTTTTTGTCGCAACTCATCCTTCTGACTCTCCGTGTAATTTCTCACGAAATAGTTCACCGTCACAAACAAAACCACCAAAAACGTGGCGAACACCATCCAAGTCACATACAATTGCAATCGGTTGGAAATAAACAACTCGCCTTGATTGCCCAAGGGCATTCTGCTTCTCAAGTGCTTCAATATTTTCACTTTCCTGCCGGTTATCTCACCCATGGCGATCAAACGCTGCCTCAACCACAGCACGAAATAATACAGCATCACCAACACGATACCACCCAATCCCAAAACCGTAAACCCCGTGAGTGAAGAAATAAAATCGACCTCACTGCGCGATAATACCACTGTGTTTTTGGCACTGTCTTTCAACACGTAATGACTCACTCCCTCCTGCGTTACAAAACCCGCCAATGAATCGAACGAGTTGGCCAAAGGATAATCCTCTGAACCATACGAATAATTCAGCCGGTTGTTGTTGTAAATGGCAAAACTGTATTGGTTGTCCGAATACAAAGGCTCCAATACACTGCGGTTAAACAAATCGCTCAAACGCCCTTCCATGGATGACAAACGGGGCGAAAGAATCACAAAAAATACCCCGTGATACCCAGCCATACTGCTCACATCAAACCGCCCAATAAAACTACCCTTGAGTTTATAATTGTTCACTTTTACGAAATTGCCCGTTACTGGCACACAATCTTCGCTCTTGAACAACTGTTGAATGGATGGATAATCATAGGAATTCTCTTGTCGGTAAGAGCGCCCCAAAGCATTAAAATCCAAGAAGTTGACTTCAAAATCACTGATATAGGGACCGAAATAGAGTTCGCGCAATCGCTTCTCAAATTCCGCCTTGGTTTCGTCGGTACAGGTGTAATAGTCCACGATTCCTTTATCGCGGAGCAATTGTTTTTCGGTTTGATCTAGCCGAGAAGCCGTTTCTGTATCTGTTCCTGCCAACAGGTTTTGGGCCAATTGGGTACGGGTACGCTTCTCTTTGATGGCACTTTCCTCGCCAAACAAACTGCTCACCACAATCCCGGCCAACACTACCCGCAGTACCACTCGGAGCCAATCCTGTCGGTTCGACAACCACCACTCAAATCCCATCCAAGCGAAAACGAAACCCAACCAATAAGGAAACAATGCCTGCAAATCCCAATTGGTATAAACAAACACCAACGGAGGCAATGTATGAGCAACGGAGATCAATCGCACAACCCACGGCTTCTGTTTGTGCAACTCGACCCAGGCAAAGCCATACATGCGATAAAACATCACCCACTGGGCGGCCAAGATGATGACTGCCACAAAGGAGAATAGACCCAAACGATGGAATTGCTGAAAATCGAGGTTGATCTGTCCGTCCTGAACCAAGTTCACTCCATTGCGCAACAACCAAACCAATACCCACAGGCTGGCTTGCATGAATAGGTTTGCCGCGATGAAAGGCCCCAACTCCCAGCGGGTTTTCCCAACCCATTGTTCCAGCCATCGCACCAAACTACTGAGAAAAAATAGACCCAAACCGGTGATAAATATCAGATGTCCGAGCATGCCACCACTCCACCCTGAGTAAAACAAATCCGCAGAGAAAAAGGGAGTTTCGCTCAATCCCAT
>DBCP01000039.1:3538-15354 GCA_002293105.1 Bacteroidetes bacterium UBA955
GATTTTTCAACTTTAAAAAGCGTAAAGAACGCCATGCTCACCAAAAGGCAACCGGCTAAAAATAGCAAATCAAACCAAATGGGGTGCTGATAATTCTCTACTACCAAATAGAACAACTCTACATCAGGCACAATAACCGGCGTAGAATTCTCAACAGGATTGCGTGAGATTGAATACTCTACTGGCGTGGGATCTTGAAATCCACGGTTTTGGGTATAGGAAACCGATTTAGCCTCAATGAGGGGCAACACATAGGCGAAAGACTTTCCATCGCGACGTGCATGATACACCGCCACATACCAATTTCCTTGCCGTTGCAGTTCAACAGATTTTTCAAAGTTGGGAGAAATCTGATAATTCTGGGTTGACCAATAAACGGGGTTTCCAAACTCAAACACGAAAAAATCAATGTTCTTTTGCTTGAGCGATTGGGCGTATTTGGCGTAACCATTCCACGAAAGATGGGTACTTTTTAACAGCAGCTGTTCTTGGCGATTGATTGAATCATCTACAGCATTCACCATCGCCGCAGCATCCACCATCGCCAACTCAATGGCATCTGAGCGCGACTTAAGTCCTTTTTCGGCACCCAGATTTTGTTCGCGCACCATGAAGACTTGGGACACCGCGATCAAAATCGCACCCAAAAAAATCAACAATGTATTGCGTTGAAACAGATTCATGCAGTTCGGTTTAATTCAAAGATAACCCTTTCCACGCACGATGGAGACATTTAGAGGTATCGGTGTGGTTGCAAATAACCTTGCACGTAATCGGCCACGGCCACTTCCAAGGGTGTAAACGGCTGTTTAAAGCCCGCCGCAATTAGGCGCTGCATATTGGCCTGTGTGTGGTATTGATAGCGATCGCGAATATCCAAAGGCATGTCTACAAACTGCACATTTACGGGTTTGTCCATTGCCAAAAAAACGGCTGTCGCCAAATCCAAGAAGGTTCTACACTCGCCTGTTCCAAGGTTATATAACCCATTGTTTTTTCGGGTAACAAAGAAATGGATGAGTACCGAAAGTACATCCTTTACGTAAATAAAATCGCGCTCTTGCGTCCCATCCTCGTACTCTTTGCGATGGCTTCGAAACAACGACACACAGCCAGCGGATTGGATTTGATTGAAGGCATGATAAACCACCGAGGCCATACGGTCTTTGTGGTATTCGTTCGGACCGAAAACATTGAAAAATTTGAAACCCGACCAAAATGGGGGCGTATTTCCGGACAGAACCTGTTCCATCACCCACAAATCGAAACGATGCTTGCTATTGCCGTAAGGATTGAGCGGCTGTAGGGCATTCAATGAATCGGGCGCATCGGAAAAACCTTGACTACCATCGCCATAAGTGGCCGCAGAAGATGCGTAAATCATTGGAATACTGTGCTCAACGCATACGTTCCAAATGGCTTGCGAATAATCAACATTGAGCGATTGCAGTACTTGCTCGTCGAACTCATTGGTTTTGGTACGCGCTCCAATGTGAAAAATGAACTGCACTTTTGATGCATGTTGGGGCAACCAACGCAAGAAAACACTGCGTTCGATACGTTGAAATAACGATTTCCCCGCCAAATTGGGGGCTTTCTCGGGATGGGAAAAATCATCCACCGCCACCAATTCACCGTAGCCCAATTGCTGCAAGTGACCCAGCAAGGCCGAGCCAATAAATCCTGCCGCTCCGGTTACAATGATCATCGCAACAAACCTACAACGATTTTTTCACCTGTGAAACCCCCGATGTACATTCCATTCTCCCAACGGATTGCCGTATAATTGCAGTAGCAATGAGTCAGAAAAAACAGAATCTTACGGTATACATTTTGGTGGCCATGGTGGTAGGGGCGGTGGTTGGACAATTGATCCACGCCTATTTTCCAGAAACCATCCAAATCAAAGACGCCAGCGGCGAATTAAAATCGATCGTTCGCTCAGAGTATATCGGACAGTATTTCAAGATTCTCACTTCGGTCTTTCTGCGATTGGTTCAAATGATCATTGCCCCATTGGTGATTACTACTTTGATAGTTGGCATTGCGAAAATGGGCAATTTGAAGGCGGTTGGTCGCGTGGGTGGCAGATCCATGATTTGGTTTTTCAGTGCCTCCTTGGCGTCATTGTTGTTGGGCTTGATGTTGGTCAACTTCTTCGCTCCAGGTGCGGCTTTAAAGTTGAATGTGAGCGGTTTCGATACCAGCGCGGCGAGCGATGTCATTGGAAAAACACAGAGTTTTTCGGTGCAGCATTTTATCGAGCACTTGTTTCCCAAGAGTTTGTTCGAGGCGTTGGCCACAAATGAAATCTTGCAAATTGTGGTTTTCTCAATCTTCTTTGGCGTGGCCCTCACGCAATATGGCGAAAAGGGCGATGGCATTGTGAAGATGCTCGACAACCTGAGTAAAATCATCTTGATTTTGGTGGGTTATGTGATGTGGTTTGCACCGCTGGGCGTTTTTGGTGGCATCACAGCGATTATTGCCACCAAAGGACTGGGCATTCTCAAAGTGTACGGTTACTACATGGGGTCGTTTTATGTGGGCTTGGCATTGCTTTGGATATTGTTGCTCACCGTGGGTTATTTCATCCTACGCAAACGGTTAACCACCCTACTCAACCACTTAAAAACGCCGCTCATGGTGGCCTTTAGCACCACATCCAGCGAAGCCGTTTTCCCCAAACTCACCGAAGAATTGGAAAAATTTGGGTGTCGCAAAAAAATTGTCAGCTTCATCCTGCCGTTGGGCTATAGTTTTAATTTGGATGGGTCGATGATGTACATGACTTTCGCCTCCATTTTCATCGCGCAAGCCTACGGAATCCCACTGGATTTGGGCACGCAATTGACTATGTTGTTGGTATTGATGCTCACTTCTAAAGGCATCGCCGGGGTACCACGCGCCTCGTTGGTGGTTGTTGCTGCGACTTGTACGATGTTCGATATTCCTGCGGAAGGCATCGCTTTGATATTGCCCATAGATCATTTCTGCGACATGGGAAGATCCATGACCAACGTGTTGGGAAATGGATTGGCTACGGCGGCCATCGACAAGTGGGAAAAGGATTGATATGAGTGAATCGCCCAGCGAATGGACGGCTGAGTTGCCGAGCAGCCTCACCCAAGAATTGATTTTGGGTGTGAAAGACCAAATCGAAAAAGACTTTGGCTTGATGGGATTTACATTTACAGAACCGCTACCGCTGGACTTAGAATCGCTGCTGCCAGAACTCACAGAATGCATCGCCCAACTGCAACAAAACCACCACGGAACATGGATGAAGGTGGTTTATCGGGTAGATCTCACCGAAAAACAATACAAATTTGTGCAACGCATGGGCGGCAACACCCCCGAAAACATGGCCAAAGCGGTGGTATTGCGCGAATTCCAAAAGGTTTATACCCGCAAGCATTTCAGTTAGTTTGTTAATTCAGCCGTATTTGGCGAAATTTGTAATCTTATGGAATTGAAAGACGTTGTTTCAGTAACGGGAATGCCCGGATTGCACAAAATTTTAGGTAGAAATAAAAGCGGATTGATTTTGGAATCCCTGACCGATAACAAGCGTTTTGGAACCAACCCAAGACAGCGTATCAGCGTGTTGAGCGATATCGCCATGTTTACCGATGACGAGGAAGTGAAATTGGCCGTTGTCTTAATGTCGATCAAAGCCCTTGAAGATGCTGGAACTGCTATTCCAGATACAAAAGCCGACAACGATGAAGTAAAAGCTTTCATGGCGAAAGTATTGCCGAATTACGACCGTGAGCGCGTGTATACCTCAGACATGAAGAAATTGTTCGTTTGGTATGGCATGTTGAAAGGCACTGATTTAGATTGGAGTAACCTCGACAAAGTAACCGAATCTGAGGAAGGTACCGATACAGACGCACCAAAAGCCACCGACAGCAAAGCGAAAAAATCCGCTGCTGCTCCGAAAAACACGGCCATCAAAAAGCCAGCAGCCGGTGCAAAAACCAAAACCACTACGCCCCGTAAAATGGGCAGCTAAGGCATTATGTCTACCAGTTTCCTACCCGATCCGTTCATCGTAAGCAGCAAAGACGATGTATTACCCCTGTACAATCAACTCATTGGCAGATCGCTGTCATCCATCTCCGATTTTCGCACCTTCCTGTCCGATGTAAGTGAGTTGGAAAGTGCTTTGTCAGAGGACATGGCTTGGCGGTATATCCGCATGACTTGCGATACGCAGAACAAGGACCACGAAGCCGCCTATCTCAACTTTGTGCAGGAAATACAGCCACATTTGGCCCCGTTGGAAGATCAAATCAACAAAAAGATTGTTTCTTGCGAATGGGCCGTTGCATGGCGTGCAGAATCGGAAGCCCACGAAATTTATTTGCGGGGCTTGGAAGGTGCCGTAGAATTATTCCGCGAAGAAAATATCCCGCTGCAAAGCGATTTGGCTACATTGGCCCAAGAATACAGCGCCATCCAAGGTGCAATGTCGTTGGAGTGGGAAGGACAAACCCTTACCCTACAGCAAGCGAGCAATATATTGATGCGCACCGATCGCCAAGCGCGCGAGAATGTGTGGCAATTGATGCAAACGCGAAGAGCGGAAGACACCGACAAACTCAACACCTTGTTCAATCAAATGGTGCAACTACGTCACCAAGTAGCATTGAACGCCGGTTTTGCTAACTTCCGCGACTACATGTTCAAGGCCATGGGGCGATACGATTACAACGTCACCGCTTGTAAGGACTTCCATCGTTCGGTGGAAACCGCCGTGGTGCCATTGTTGAAAGGATTGATGCAGCGCAGAAAGGCACAAATGGGATTAGACAGCTTGAAACCTTGGGACACACAAGTGGATCCGTTGGGTCGCGAGCCGCTGAAGCCCTTTACTGGAGGACAAGAATTATTAGACAAAGGCATTGACTGTCTTAACCGCGTGGATTCCTTTTTTGGGGAGTGCATCAAGACCATGGAGAATCACGAACTGTTGGATTTGGATTCGCGATTGGGCAAAGCACCTGGCGGATACAACTACCCATTGGCAAAAACCAACATGCCATTTATTTTCATGAATGCAAGTGGCAATTTGCGTGATGTAGAGACATTGGTGCATGAGGCAGGACATGCCATTCACAGTTTCCAAATGGCGCCATTGGGCTTGAACGCCTTTAAAAATACGCCGAGTGAAGTGGCAGAATTAGCCAGTATGAGCATGGAACTATTGACCATGAATACCTGGGATGCCTATTTCGATGATTCAGACTTATTGAACCGCGCCAAAGCAGAACAGTTGGAAGGCATTTTGGGCACATTGCCATGGATTGCGCAGGTGGATGCGTTTCAACACTGGATTTACGAAAATCCAAACCACACCGTAGAAGAGAGAACCGCCGCTTGGATGGATTTATCAAAGCGTTTTGGTTCAGGCGAAGTGGATTATACCGGCATGGAAGCGGCATTGGAAAACAGCTGGCACAAACAATTGCACATTTTTGAAGTACCCTTTTATTACATCGAATATGGTTTTGCCCAACTCGGGGCCATTGGGGTATGGCGCAACTACATGCAACACGGTAGCAAGGCGATTGAATCATACAAAGCGTTTTTGAAGTTGGGATATACCCAAAGCATCCCAAAAGTGTATGAAACCGCTGGTGTAAAATTTGATTTTTCCGCGAAGTATATCCAAGAATTGATGCAGTTTGTTCACGACGAATTACAAGGCGTGTATCATAGTTAACCAGGGACTTTCAACCCAGTTTTTAAGCACAGCGTTCGTTGAACGTCATTTTATCGCCAAGTTGTAGCTCACACATAAAAAAAGCAAAGAACAGACGTAAATTTGCGCCGCATGAAAAAATTATTGTTCCTTGCGATGAGCGTTGTTGCGTTCAATGTTACCATCGCCCAAAAAATTGATTTGGACCGTGTTTTTGTCGCACACCAATATCGCGATTTGCCATCTACCCCTTTGGACAGTACCTGGAGAACTTACAACATTCGCGTTGAAGTACCTAGCACCATTTCTGGAGCGATGTCTTCCTCTTCCATTGAAGACCGCATCAACTTGCAAGGTTGGAAAAAGGTTTACGGTGGCGGACACGCCCAATTGACTGTGAATTTTGATGATTTGATGTTCGACGGACAGAAGATTGAAAATCGCAAAGAAGAAATCAAGAACAAAGAAGGCGTAGTCACTGCGACCAACTACTACTATTGGTCTGTAGTAAAGTACAGCATTGGGGGCACATATTCAGCCAAAGATTGGCAGGAGAATGCGTTGATCAACCGCACCAACATCAATGGCACGAGCTCTACCCAAATGGAATGGAAAAGTCCTGAATTCAGAAGCATGGGTGAAGCGGATCGCTATTTCAGCAACAACCGAGCTGCCATCTCTAACAAATTGGTGAAAGACCACATGGAAACCATGTTGGCCAACATCAACAACAGCATCAACGACAAATACGGATTCCCTGTGAGCACAGACCAAGTTACTTTGTGGACCACCGATTCAAAGAAGCACCCTGAAAATGTGGCATTCATTGAGAACATGACCAAAATGAAGGCCAGCATCGCCAAGGTAACGGCCAACGGCATTGATGCCGCGACCCGCGCCGAGTTGATGAGCAGCATCGAGTACATGACAGGTGTTAAAGGCAAGTATGCCACTGAGGACAAGGGTGATCGCAAATTGCGTTATGCTTGTTCTTATAACAATGCGGTTTTGTACACCATTTTGGATATGCCCGACAAAGCCATTGAAGAGTGCAATGCACTGATTGCCAACGACTACGATGTAAAAGATGGCGAAAAGATGATTGAAAAATCGAACGCGGTGAAGGCATTGATGGCCAAAAACAACAAGGTGAGCCGTCATTATTCTATCGACACCAGCAAGTTCAACACGCCGAACTAATTCTATTCGAATAAATCGAATTCGCCGAAAGGGTGAATGATAAAACAGAAAAGGCCCCGTATGGGGCCTTTTCTGTTTTATTGCTGATTGGTTTGAGCACCTAAATTACATTTCCGCTTAGCACGATTCGCATTTTCAATACCCATTCGGGGCAATTAAATCAATGCTGGGATTACAAATTACCGCGGCTGGCTTGCTCGCGCTCAATGCTTTCGAACAAGGCCTTGAAATTCCCTTTTCCGAAGCTCTTGGCACCTTTACGCTGTATGATTTCATAAAACAACGTGGGACGATCTTCCACCGGCTTGGTGAAAATCTGCAACAAATACCCACTATCATCACGATCCACAAGGATATTCATTTTTTTCAAGGACTCTAAATCCTCCTGAATATCACCCACACGATCCAAAACATCATCATAGTAGGTTTCTGGAACGTAGAGAAATTCTACGCCTCTACGACGTAAATCGGCAACTGTTTCTAGGATATCATCGGTTTCAACGGCGATGTGTTGCACACCAGGACCGCGATAAAAATCCAAATACTCTTCAATTTGAGACTTCTTTTTTCCGTCGGCTGGCTCGTTGATTGGGAACTTAACATACCCATTTCCGTTGCTCACCACCTTACTCATCAAAGCGCTGTATTCTGTGCTGATGTCCTTATCGTCGAAGGTCAACAACAACTTAAAGCCCATTACATTCTCATAAAATTCAACCCACTCATCCATTTTCCCCAACTCCACATTTCCAACGCAGTGATCCACGTATTTTAGTCCCACTGGGGTTACATCCATCGCGTTTGGCACGGCTTTGTAACCTGGCAAAAAGGGACCTGTATAATTTTTACGCTCAACAAACTTGTGAACGGTTTCTCCGTAGGTATAAATACCACTCACGACAACGGTTCCGAACTCATCTTCCATGGTGGTGGGCTCCATATAAGGCCTTGCACCGCGCTTCACAGTTTCGTTAAAACTCGCTGTTGCATCATCTACCCAAAGACTCAAGAACTTCACGCCATCGCCATGCTGTGATTGATGCTTTGTCACTTCGCTATTTGGATCCATCGAGGTGGTCAACACCAAACGGATTTTGTCTTGCTGAAGCACATAACTTGCGCGATCTCTCACTCCGGTTTCTGGACCAGCGTAAGCAATCAACTTATAGCCCCAAGCGGTTTGATAATAGTAGGCGCTCTGTTTGGCATTGCCCACATAAAATTCCAAGTGATCCGTACCATTTAAGGGTAAAAAATCCACTTCGGTGGCTACTGTTTCTAAGGTTGATGTTTCCATGGTGTTGAAAGTTCAATAAAATACAAATTTACGAAATCTGTATGGGAATTGCGCAAGATTAGTGCCCCGACCGATGGTTTGGACAGATTTATTGGTAATGGGTCATTAATTGGGGTCTACAACCACATCGATGCGCACGGCGCGCCAAGCGGCATGGGCCAGGGCGGTTTCTCGGGCCCGTTGGATTAGGTCTTTGGTGGCGTTCACTTTGGCGTTTTCCTTGGGGATTTTCACCACGATTTGTTGGATGAAGCGGTTTTTCACGCGGGCAACGGAAGGCACTTGCGGACCCAAAATGCGATCACCGAGTGATTTTTTGAGTTGATCGGCCAGCCAACGGCTGGCCTCAGTGGCCGTTTGGGCATCGGTGTGCTTTACATCAATTTTCAGCAATTTGGTAAAGGGGGGATAGCCAAACGATTCGCGGTGCACGAGTTCATTGGCCATCAGGCCACGGTAGTCGTCTTCGGCAAGCGCCCGCAGCACTTCGTGCTGCGGCTGGTGCGTTTGTAGCATCATCAGGCCGCGCTCCGCGCGCCTGCCCACCCTACCCAACAATTGTTGCAACTGCTGAAACGCCCGCTCGTGACTGCGAAAATCGGGAATGTGCAACAACATATCGGTATCCGGAACCACAACCAAGCCAATGTTCTCAATATCAATACCCTTCGCCAACAACTGTGTCCCAACCAACACATCTATTTCCCCACGCTCAAAGGCCATGAGAATCTTCTGAAAATCATCGCGCTTGCGCAAACTTTGTTGATCAAACCTGCCCACCCTAGCCATTGGAAACAAGGCCATCAATTCTTCCGCCAACTTCTCTGTCCCTGTGCCCTTCAATTGCAAACTCTGAGAACCACAAGCCACACATTTTGCCGGCACAGCTTGCTGATACCCGCAATAACTGCATCGTTGGTTGTCGCTACTTTTATAATAGGTAAGCGATATATCACAATGCTTGCATTGGGTGGTTAACCCGCAATCCTCACATTCGATATAGGGCACATACCCTTTTCTGTTGTGGTACACCACAACCCGCTGCTTCAGTTCCAGGGCTTTGGCAATGGCTATTTTCACCGGTTCTGAGAACAAGCCATTCATTTGTCCGACCTTCTTCAATTCCCCGACCGATAAAAACATGAGTTCTGCGGGTTTTCCGCCATCGTACTTCAGGTGCAGTTCGGCCATGTGCACGCGTTGTAACATCACGGCATGCTGCATTTCATAACTAGGCGTAGCAGACCCCATGAGCAAATGGGCTCCATGGATTTTCGCCAACTGAAAGGCCGCATCCCGCCCGTGATAAAAAGGTTTTTTGTCGAACTGCTTATAACTCCACTCATGCTCCTCATCCACCACCACCAGTCCCAGATCGGTGAAGGGGGCAAAGACGGCGCCTTTGGTACCCACCACAAATTGGACTTGATTTTTGAGGATGCGATCGTACAACTCTGTGCGTTCATGGGAGCTATAGAAGTGGTGCCAAACCCCAATTTCTTGGGGGATAAACGCGCGCATTTTGGCCACGAGGTGTTCTGTAAGGGCCACTTCTGGCAGCAGGTAAAGTACTTGTTTGCCTTGGGCGAGGATTTCTTTGACAAACTCCATGTACACGTGGGTTTTTCCCGAACCCGTTACACCAAACAGCAAGACAGGTTTTTGCTGGGCAAAGGCTTCTTGGATGAGGGATTTTGCGTTGAGTTGTTCAGGGGTGAGGGCGAATTTTTGTTCGCCGCCGCGGATCACCTGAAGGTGATCGCGGCGGCGCTTCTGTATCACCACCAACTCCTTCTTCTCCAACTGCTTTAGCACCGTTCGATCCAACGCCATCCCCTTCACCAAATCAGCCACCGCCAACTCCCGCTTTCCCGTACCCAACACCTGCATAATGGCTTCATATTGCTTGGGGGCCTTCCGCTCCAATGCATTCAGCCGCAAATTGGCCAACTCGGCATCCTCCCACAAACTACTCAAACTCAAAAACTCTTCAAATTTGGGACGATAGTTCTCCTTCAACTCCTCCTCCATTACCACCAAACCCCGCAAATACAAGGACTTCACATGCTTCAACACATTCTTCACACCCAA
Organism: Bacteroidetes bacterium UBA955; assembly: GCA_002293105.1. Taxonomy (GTDB): domain Bacteria; phylum Bacteroidota; class Bacteroidia; order NS11-12g; family UBA955; genus UBA955. The sequence goes on from DBCP01000039.1 coordinate 13,837, forward strand.
TTTCTGGTGGATCTCATCCAATGATACACCGTCTTTCTTCCCCAACAATTCCAAAATCTGCCACTCCATCTCCTCTACATCCACTTTGCTCACCGTTTCCAAATCCGCATCTGGATGCAACAAAATCTTGGTTTCACTTTGCAATCGATAGCCCGCCGGCAAGGCCGTTGCCATCACCTCGCCCATGTAGCACATGTAATACTTCGATACCCACTGCCAAAACTGCAATTGCTTTTGGTTGACAATGGGCGATTCATCCAGTACATCCAACAAATAACTCGCCTGATAACCCTCCGGCGGTGAATCGCTCAAAGACAGAATAATTCCAGCGTAAATCTTCTTTGGCCCAAACTGAACAGCCACGCGCAATCCCTCGTGAATCCAATCGTTCCAATCATGCGGAACCCTATAAGTATAGGCCTTTGGCACCGGCACAGGCACCAGCACATGGGCAAAAAGGGTTTGCAATTCCGACACTACCGCAAGTTACAAATTATTTCCCGACCGGGCCGATTTCTACTGCAATACTATACTCAACAAATGCACAACAATGCCCAACTTCAAAAAGGCATCCATCACAGGGATTTTTTTATCATCGCGAATGAAAAACATCCCCCACGACACCCAAAACCCTGTAAACAGTGAAACACCAGAAATCATCAAGTAATAATCCGGACGCCAGTTGGGCAACACAGGATCCACTTTCTGAATCCAATTCAGCACCACATACATGATCAAAAAACCGGTGTTCATGGCCACCAGACCCCACCGCGTTCTGCGAACCCCAGCTGCAACCACCACCGTTTTATACCCAAAAATCAAATTGCCCTTGTGTCCGGCCATGTCCTTCACCACCTCCCTCGTAAACAACAAAATCGCCAAACTCCCCATGTAATAGAACATCCCCCAATGCCAATGACCAAAATGAAACCAAATGGCCAACAAAGGAATCATCGTCAACAAGCTCGCCGAAACCTCCCTAAACACTGGCAACTTCTGTAATTTGTGGCTATGGAACCAACAAAACACTGTGTATCCTACAAAGAAAACCATCACCCGCAGCGACGCCATCATGGCGAAAGCCACCGCCAAAAAGTTCAGGGCAACATACAAATTCAACAAACTCCCTTCCTTGAGTAACTTGCCCATCAACACCTGTTTTGGCTTGTTCACCAAATCCTTGTCTACATCGTAAAACGCATTGATAATAAAGGCTGCAGCCACAGAAAATACACTCGCCACCACAATGCAATGCAACTTGAAATCATAGAAAACCCTCCCCAATTCATGTCCGGAAAACGCCAACCAAAACAACAAATACTGAGACGCCGCAATCAGCGCCAAGTTGTACCAGCGCACCACGCCGAGTAACAATAAAAACCCCGTAATATGCTTTTTGCGAATGCCGAGCATGGGCGATTACATTTTGTAAATCACCTGCAATTTATGCTCTTTCAACAAAGATTCTGCTTTTTCAAAATCTTGGGTAAATCCCAATATAAATCCTCCTCCTCCACT
>DBCP01000039.1:15566-15835 GCA_002293105.1 Bacteroidetes bacterium UBA955
AAACCATCGTCTTTCAAACGGTTCAAGAAAATCGACACCATATTTTGTGTTTTCCCGGGCGATCCAGAGTTCATCAAAAAGATGGCTCCTTTGCCTTCAGCGTTCTCCGTAGGAATACCCACCGTGCCCAAATCGCCCTGACCTTTGATCAAAATGGGCAAATTCAAGTAGCAAATCAATGGATCCAAGCCAGAGCTTTTGCCATGAAAAAACGATTCCAATTTCGCCAAAGTGGCTTTCAACTCACTCAACCGATCTCCCTGCATGAT
>DBCP01000039.1:15940-29794 GCA_002293105.1 Bacteroidetes bacterium UBA955
CTATCGAAATACAAACCCGCATCCAAATCGCGCTGAAGGCGTGCAAAATCAAATTCACAAGGCAATTCACCTTGAGTCTCTAACAAATGCAAATGTCCCACAAACGCACGAATGCTCTCGTTGGAATTGCGCTGAACCTCGTTGGGCGTAGCCGCAAAATCAAAACTGCCTTTGAAAAAATGATAAGGAATACTCAACCCCATAGAATCTTCAATGATTCCATATTCGCCAAACAACAAAATCTTGGCGTAGTAGAGTGAGTCTTTGATCATTTCTGCCATTCTATACTATAGCAACCGGACGTTTTCCTGTTGTACTGCAAAGATACTGTCCATTCTTGCAATATGATAACAACGTATTATTCACAAAGTTCATGAGCGTCTCATCTATTTTGCCATCATAGAGCAGGTGCACATTGGCCCCCGCGTCCAAGGTAAAGCAAAGAGGAAGTCCAGACGATTCTCTGAACTGCCATATTTTCTCGATGATGGCCAGGGTATTCGGACGCATCAACACATAATACGGGAGCGATGTCATCATCATGGAATGCAATTGCAACGCCTCTGATTCTACGATGGCTATAAATTGCTGCACGTCGCCATTCCGCATGGCTTCAACCAACAAGCCCAAATTCTTTTGCGCCTGCCCAAATCGCGCCGTAGCATAGGGATGGGCCTCTAAGAGGGCATGTCCCGCCGTGCTACTCACCGATTTTTCTCCGTCATCTACAATCAATACCACATCTTTCCAACCCTGCAAATGGGGATGAATATCGCCATCCAAAGGCACCGCAAACAAATCACTGCTTCCCGATACCGCATCAGATAGACCCCAAACCGCGGGCTTATCAAACATAGACCTACAAGCACTGCCTGAACCAATGCGCGACAAATAACTACTCCGCTGCCAGAAGTCCATGTCCTGAATACGCGCGCTCAAATCTGTTGAACCGTGAATCAACTGCTCGATGTGCGCCAAACACAGCCCCAACGCACCAAAACCTGCTGCAGAACTCGCGATTCCGGTACCGTGAGGAAAATTGTTTTGCGAATCAATGTGCAAGGTAAAATCCTCCAACCAAGGACAGTCTGATGCTATTTTCGACAAAAAACTGGCAATTTTAGGCTCAAACGACGGTTTCAACTCACCTGCCAAGGTAAACACAAACGCTTGTCCATTTTCCCTGGGCAATGCATTCACTACGGTTGAAGCGTACAAATCGCCCAGACTCCAACTGATGCTAGGATTGGCAGGCAATTGCACCCCGCCCGACTTTTTCCCCCAGTATTTCACCAAGGCGATGTTCGATGGACATTGGTATCCCGCGCTATACACGGCATTAGTCTCTGTATGATGTTGTGCTTGCTCCACGTTCATTTATTGCTTTATCAGTTGATTCCAAGGCGTTGTTTGATACTTTGCCAAGGGGCCCACTTGCGATGCAGCAAAGGTGTCGTTCACCAATAGCATATCGCCGCCCCACGCACCCAACCATTTACATAGGCCGCCTTTCACTGGCTGAAACCCAAAGTGCTGATAGGGCGTTTGAAGTCCCAAACCCATTGATAACAGGGCTTGCCACATTTCCAGACCCGCTTCTACCATACTCACTTGCTGGGCCATTTTCACTGCGCCAGCCACTTGTTGCAATTGGTGCAACATAAATTCATCGTTTTGTATTTCTTGCAAACGCGCCTTGACATCGCTCAGCGAATTTCTGCTGTTTTGTTTTTCGCCCAAAAACACAACCTTCCAATCTTGTGTTAGACTGGGCGATATCGTCCAAGGGCCCCAATGATTGTTCTCACCGTCTTTCCAAAACACCAGTCCCTTCCCCACTTCCGCTACGGCCACATCATATCCACTACCGCCAAACAACTGCTGCTGAATTGCTTGTGCATCCAAATTGGCAAATCGTGCGAAGTTTGATACCATTGTACTGGAACTACCCAAACCGCTGCTGCGATCAAATTCCAATTGGGTTTCTATGCGATACGATTTCCCGGGTTTCCATGTGTTTTCAGGAGCCATTGCGAGCAATTGATGGATGATTTTTCGCTCATCCCGTTCTTCCAATCCTACATCGCCCAATGGCAATGCAAAACTCTCATTCAACCAAGAAGCGCCCTCGCGATCCTTGGCCTCCCAGAGAATGCGATGCTCACCGCCAGGAGAATCAAACTCCCAAACATGCATCCACTGTCCTACAGAAACCGGCACCGCCAAAGCTTCCACACCAATGGTCACGGCATATTCGCCGCACAACATGATTTTACCGTGAGAAAAATACGATTTCACAGGTGATATTTTCGATTAAGCTTGGGCTTGTCCTTGGGCACGAACGCGCACAAACGCTTCCACGGCCGCTGAATGACTCACCACTTTGTCTTTGAAATAGGCTACAATTTCCTCTTTTTCGGCATCGTTGGCTTCCAATTGATTGAGGATATTGAGCAAGTGCATTTTCATGTGTCCTTTCTGAATCCCCGAAGTTATCAAGGAGCGAACGGCACTAAAATTCTGGGCCAATCCAGCCACGGCGGTAATCTGCATCAGCGCATTGGCCGAGGGGTAACCCAGCAATTCATGGGCAAAACGCACCATGGGATGCAAGTTGGTGATGCCACCCACCGTACCCAAACTCAAAGGCAGTTCAATCCAAAAGTGAAACTCATCGCCCTCGATGGCTGCGTGGGTCAAACTGGTATACCGTCCGTCTTTGGCCGCATAGGCATGGGCACACGCTTCCGTTGCACGAAAATCATTGCCCGTAGCGATGATCACTGAATCGATACCATTCATGATGCCCTTGTTATGGGTAACGGCACGATAGGGTTCTACAGAGGCGATGCGGATGGCCCGACAAAATTTCTCGGCAAACTCTTGGTTATCGATACCGCTGCCCTCTTCAATGTCGTTGATTTTACATCTCACTTCGGCGCGCACCAGACATTCGGGGGTGAAATTGCTCAAAATACTCATCACTACTTGCAAGGGAGCATCACCCAATTCCGCTTGGTTGGCAGCCGCCAAATCGCGCAGGGTCTGGGCAAACGATTCCAAACAACTATTGATGAAATTGGCCCCCATGCTGTCGCAAGTTTCAAAACGAGCTTCAATTTGATAATATCCCGGCTCCAAATCGGTCTTATCCACCAATCCCAAACTCAAGACACCACCACCGCGGGCTCGCATGTTTTTGGTAATGGATTCGGTATTGGTAAAAAATTGGTCTTTGTTGGCTTCAAACAATCGATACAGGGCATCTACATTTTTGCCTTCCCAAATGAAGTGCACATGTCCCACCTTCACCATACTCAGCACAGAGGCCTGAAAACCGCCGCGATCGAGCCAAAAATTGGCCGCTTTGGCCGCAGCCGCCACCACGGAACTCTCTTCAATGGCCAATGGGATGGCGTACATTTTCCCATTGATCAAAAAGTTGGGAGCCACACCAAAGGGCATGTAATAATTGCTGATGGTATTCTCAATGAACTCATCGTGCAGTTTTTGCACCTCGGGTTGATTGTGCCAGTAGCCCTCCAACATATCGAGGCTGGCGCTGGGATCCGATGTATATTGCGATACAAGCCACTCTATTTTGGCCTGTTTGTTGAGTTTGCTAAAACCTTTGATGGGCTGCTTCATGCGTTCTCTTTGAGTGTTAAATAGGTATAGGCCAAGGCCAGTCCTTTGATTTGTGCTTCCACAAACTGATGCAAGGCGGCCTCTCCTTCCAAGGCGTATTTTAAAAAGGGCGATGCTTGGGCGTACAAAGCGGGCATCGATAATTTCTGCAGGTGGTAATATCCGTCGAGGAATGTACTTACCCCACCCGACACGATGATTTTCTCACACAACACCTTGTTTCCGAGCGATGCATGCAATTGGTTTACCCAGTCAGTCATTTCAATGGCGGTATGACCTACATGTTGAACGGGTTCAAGCAAAGTTCGCTCCACGGATTCTCTGCGCAAGTTTTCCAATTTGCTAAAGTTGGTTCCGCCAAATGCACCATAATCCAACGCCGCAATTGGCAATTGTAACAAGGCCGCAAGACTTTTCGGACCAAAACCCTGTCCCACTTCCTTCACGATGATTGGAAAATCAACCGCATCCAAAACCCGCTTTACCGTTTCCAGCGGAGATAGCGCAAATCGATCCCCTTCAGGCTGCATCCATTCTTGCAAAGGATTCACGTGAATGATCAATCCGTTGGCTTCAAGGCGATGTACCATATCGACCAATTTTTGCAATTGATTTAGTGCAATCAACTCCTCAATTTGTGCAATGCCCAAATTGGCAAACAACGGCTGCTCACCGATGTGTTTGCGAATTTCAAAATCACGGGAGTATTCAGAATTTTCAAGGACCGGCCTACAAGAGCCCAATCCCATACCCAAACCATAGGTTTTGCAGGCTTCTGCCAACAACAAATTGATTTTTCCGGCCATCTCCGCACCGCCCGTCATGCTGCTAATCCACAACGGAATCTGCATGGTTGCACCGGCCAGGGTTAAGCTGGGAATGATGGTCAATTCGGGGTGGGCCGATAGCATCGGTTCGTAATAAAACCGCTGATCCGCATCGCTTAATTGCGATTCGAAAGCCAACTGAATATGGTCCAATTTTCGGGAGCTAATGGTCGAATTTGTCACTGTTATGCAAAGTTAACGATTATCTCCGTGCTTTGTTTTCTTAAACAAAACCGCAGTGAGACTTTCAAAAATTCAACAAAATGCAATTATCCCAATTTGGGATTGTTTTTGTGTCGGTCCGCATCCCGCTTCGTCTTCTTCTCCATGCTTTTCTGAAAGGCCTTCGTGAGATCCACTCCAGTTTGATTTGCCAAACAAATCAACACAAATAAAACATCGGCCATTTCTTCACCCAGCGCTTCTGAACCTTGCTTTTCACCGGCTTTAAAGGATTGATCACCGTAGCTGCGCGACATCAAACGGGCCAATTCGCCTACTTCTTCCATGAGCACGGCCGTGTTGGTGAGCTCCGAAAAATATCGAACACCCACGGTTTTAATCCAAGCATCAACCAGCGCTTGTGCATCGCCCAAAGTGAGGACAGCGGCATTCGAACTCATTGAAATTTCGTTTGGCTGTTCAGACATATCTTAGGGTGGATACAGAAATTAAAAAGGACTCTCAAACACGGAAAAATCGGGAAGAATTTCGTCTTTGGCGCTTAAAACAGGATTTTCTACACCCCATGGGATGTTCAGTGACGGACTATTCCAAAGCACACCCCCTTCCGAAGCGGGCGCATAATAGTCGGTGCACTTATAGGTAAAGATCGTGTTGTCTTCGAGGGTTAAAAAGCCATGAGCAAATCCTGGAGGGATGTAGAGCATGCGCTTGTTCGCTGCGGTGAGTTTTTCCGCAACAAACTGTCCGTAGGTTGGCGATGACTTTCTAATATCCAGGGCTACATCCAACACAGCGCCGGTAATAACGCGGACAAATTTGCCTTGGGCATGGGGTTCCCGCTGAAAATGAAGACCCCGAAGTATGCCAGCATGCGATAAACTCTGGTTGTCTTGCACGAACGTGGGATTTCCGTAATCCATTAAAGCATCTTGGCGATAACTCTCAAAAAAATGCCCCCGATGGTCCTCAAAAACTTTCGGTTCGATGAGCAATAAATTGGGCAACAGTTCCGTTATGCGCATAATTAATCGCAAATCACAAGGTTAAAATTCGCTTTGGCAAGAAGTTTGCGTATTAATTGCACAAGTTTTATAAACATAATCATATGCAAACCCAAAACGAATCCAACAACAAACCCCTTCTGTACACCATCATCGCGATTTTGGTGATTATCATTGGGGTGCTTCTGTACATGTTGAACAATGTGAGCACAGAACGCGACAACACTGAAAAGGCCAAGACAGCGGTTGAAGAGACATTGAAAGGCAAAGAAGAAGCCTTGGCGAAAGCGGAGTTATTATTGGAACAGTATCAGAAAGATAGTTTGGCTTTGGCCGGCGACAATTTGATTTTGTCTGAGGAGTTGGTTGCTCGTAAAAAGGAAATCAGCAAATTGGTGGCTGATTTGAAAAGCAACAAAGCCCGCAGTCAATCCAGCATTGACGAGTTGAATAGACAGTTGGCCGATCTTACGGCACGTTTGGCACAAGTTGAAGCTGAAAACAAGGAGTTGATCGCCAAGAACGACGCATTAAACAGCGAAAACCAAAACTTGAACAACGAGAACAACAAACTCACGGTTGAGAAAACCAAATTGAAGAGTTTGGCATCGCGCTTACAAGCAAGTTCGGTAAAGATTGAGACGTTGAAGAAAAAATGGCTCACCGGCAAAGAAACCGGCACATTGAAAGCCAGCGCTGTGGAGGCATTCCGCATTAGTTTCAGTATCAACGAAAACAACGTGGCGGAAGCGGGTGAAAAAACCTTGTATGTAAAGATCACCGGTCCGGAAGGCGTTACTTTGGCCAATGGCGGACAGGGCGGCACATTTGATTTCGACGGCAAATCATCGAAGTACACCTACAAACTCACCAGTGTATTCGAAAACGAATTGAAGCCCGTACAACCCACTGTATGGAAGCCAGACGCACAATTAAAGCCCGGCAAGTATGTGGTTGAGATTTATTCAGAGGGCTATAAAATGGGTTCCACCCTATTGGATTTGAAATAATTGTATTCTGTTATATAGAATCTCCAAACGAAGAAGGGGGGCGCACAGCGCCCCCCTTCTTCGTTTTACTTCATACCCTACGGCCAATATCATTTCACGCCGTCTAACACCATCACTGTACCACTCTTGTCCATTCTCTGCCAACCTTTTGTGCTACTGGTGTATTTACCCTGAATGATGTAAATATATACGCCTTCAGGAACCAAATCACCCAAGTAATAGCCATCCCAAGGCACATCAATGGGCTGATCACGAACCAAACACTCTCCCCAACGAGAATAGATGCTGAATGTGGCATCCGCGGCACAGTTAAAAACAGGCTTCCAACCATCGTTCTTACCCACACTCGCCCTTGGCGTGAATGCATTGGGAACCCAAAAACTGCAGTTGCATTCGCCAAACACCACATTCACCGTATCGTTGATGCTCCCGCAGAGATTCCATGTTTTTAAAATTTTCAGCGACGAACCAGCAATCCAACTTGTAGGCACTTTGCTCCCGTCTTCCCAGCGATACTGGTATATCCCCTTGCTTAACTGGGTACCATCGAGCAATGCATTGCTCCCGTTGCACAAGTTCATTTGTTTGGGTAACACCGATTTTGGCGCAGAATCCTCCATAATCAAAAACGAATCTCGCCAAACCCCACAGCGATTGCTGACTTCATACCAATATTTTCCAGATTGGGCAATACTCCTACTCCAAGAAGCATCACCGTTTTCCCATGCGATGGTGGTTTCCGGCATCGAAGCAATATTTGCAAAGTAAGACCACCCCTTGTAGCAATACAGCGAGTCTGATAGCCTTATTTTAGCTGGTTGATCAACACCCACTACCACAATGGTATCTATCCTGATGCCGCAATCATTATAGGTTTTCACCCAGTAAGTTCCGGCTTTCACTAACTCCCGAGAAGCCGCAGTATCGCCGTTTTCCCAAAGATATTTGCAATCAGCCGCGCTTGCGTTTACCGCAACTTTATCTGTGCCATTGTTACAAATCTTCAACAAGCCTGGCACCCTGCGAATTGCGTTAAAACTACAATTTCTGTAACACGAGAACTTCTCAGAGACATTCAATCCCAACGAACTTATTGAAACAGCGATTAACCCCCCATTGGTGGAATTCGTGGAAGGCAAACTCACACTTTTCTCTGAGACACTGTAATTCTCAGATATCAAATCAGATTCAGGATTCACAGAGCAACCGCTCTGATCACAAGGATTGGTGAACATGATTTCAAAGTGCGTAGTGTTCGATGTCTTATTGTCGATACCAACCACCGCAATCCCCCCAAAGTGCGAACGACCCACAGGCCATCCATTGATTTTCGCAGCAAAAGCAAAAGGCGACTCATACAGCCCTCCTCTGCTCTGAACCGACCCTAGTGTATCGTACTTAACAAAAAACTCCCGCTTCCCCACACCTGAAACCGTCGTCTGTCCAAACACCCACAATTCACCGTTATCATAGAATAGATTATCGCCAAAATCACTGTTCCCATACCCCAAATACTTCCGCCAAATCACGTTGCCTTGCTTCGACATACAAGTAAGAAACCCATACTGCAGGCCAGAAACAACGGAAAACCCCAACAGATATAGCTTGCCTGATGGACTCACCTCCATATCCACGTAAATGGAATTTCCGGCAACATCGGCATACTGTCCTTTGACAAGTCGCCCGGTCTCAGAGATTTGAATCAAGGTAGGTTTCCAAACACCCGAAAACTGTGCCCAGCCAGCGACATAATAAATACTGTCAATTTTTTTAATGGCGTTTAAATGGTGCTGTGCGCCACCCAAATCAATATTTCTCGTCCAAAGGGTGTTTCCATTCTTATCCAAACTCAAAACCATCACATTGGCTTTGCCTGTTTGCTGCATCCCAGTTCCCACCGCCACAATTTGGTCTTTGGCCTCATCCATGTGAACCCCGCGAATGGCATCATAACTGCCCGAAACAGACTCGGTGGTTCTCGACCATGCGATACTTCCCGTATTGGTTATTTTGGCGATAATCGCTACATCTTTGGCACCCTTACTTCTACCTGAAATCAAACAACCATCAGAAACGGGCAACGCGCTGCAATATCCTCCTTCTTGAGCCACATCACCCATCACTTTACTAAACACGACTCCCCCGGTATCATTGAGTTTAGACAAGAAAAAATCCCTATTGGCGCTGGCTGATCTTTCAACAAATCCAGAAACCCAATACCCTTGATTAAAATATCGTATTCCGTTCACCTCCAAATTTCGGTATCCCGTTTCTAGCAGTTGATATTGTACGTATTTCGTCAAACTATTTGACCCACAAATCGGCTGCTGCGCCATACCCGAAATTTGAAACAAGCAGGTTATGAATAGTAACAATATGATCCTCATACATTTTGACTTATAACGAATATAGACCGAAAAAAACAAAGGGGCGTTGCCGCCCCTTTGTAACCATATGAAATCGACCAATTTTTGCCTTACGGCTTGTTCGCTTGTTCGCTCGCCAGTTGATCCAACTTGGCTTTGGCTTCTTTCTTCAATTCTGCCACATCAAAATTCTCAATCACCCCGTTCCAAGTAGCTTTTGCATTGAACATATCGCCTTCTTTTTTAAATGCATCGCCCAACAAAATCAGCGACCTACCCACCCACAAATCGTATCCATTGAACTCATCCAATACCGCATAGCACGAAGCTTTACACAATTCCAAACTGTCAATAGCATACAGATACTGTGCCTCTACATATTTGGCCTCTGCTGCAAAACGGTTGTTGTCTTTGCTGTAAATGCCTTTCAAATCGTTGAGTACATTGTCTGTCTTGCCCGACTTAATATCTGCTTTTACCAACGTCAATTTGGCCTCGGTTCTCATTTCCGCGGGCGTACCGTTGTCAGCCAACACCTTCGCTGATATCGCTTCAAGTCCTACGGTATTGCCTGATTTCGCATAGCAATACATCATGGTCTGCCAGCAATTTTGTTTGGTTTCTCTGCTCTGCGTGATGGGCTCCAACACCTCAACAAACGCCAACACCTGTTCGCAAGTGGGATTTTCACCACTCAATTTCAGCACAGCCAAAGCGGCATCTTCTTTCAAATCTCCTGAATTGGCCAATGCCACCACCGAATAATGCTCTATGGCCGCTGCCTTATTCTTCAATTCCTCAAATGTCTGGGCCAAATAATAATGAGCCAATAAGTAAAATCCACCTTTTGAAAATTCTTGCAAATAGGCCTCAAACCCTTTCTGTGCGATGCCAAAATCACCCTTTTCGTAGGCATTGTAACCCACTTCATACATCAAACTATCTTGGTCTTCATTGGAAATGCCCCCGCGATCCTTTTTCCATCGCACATATTGCTTGGCATCGCCCTGTTCCGCATAAATCTTCTTCACCATATCGTTGGCCACCTTCGCCTCAGGCGTTCCTGGGTAGTTGTCGTATAGCTTGGAGTAAATATCCACGGCATTGGTCATCTTCTTTGAGTTGTAATAAATCCGTCCCAACGTTGAATAAGCCCTGTTTGCGCGGGGATTGCTCGGGTATTTCTGTAAGATCTCCGAGTAGTAGCGCTCAGCGTCGGCCATTCTACCCATCACGTTGTATTCTTCCGCTGCTTCAAAATAGGCATCCACCACAAATCGAGAATTGGGAAATTCCTGAATCAATCGCTTCATTGCACTCACCTTTTCCTCCGACTTATCAATCAGGCCGTAAATCAAACCACTCTGATATAACGCATAATCGGCATCGGCACCATTTTTTCCACTCACATAGGCATAGGCCTTTACCGCATCGTTCAATTGCTTTGTCATGAAGTAACAATCGCCCAAACGCAAATAGGCGTCGTGCACCATGCGCTCCTCATACCGACCCTGCGCCGCCTTGGTCGTGAAACTACTAAACTGCTCACTCGCCTCACTGTATTTCTTTTGTTGAAATTTCACATAACCCAATCCATAATAGGCATAAGGCATGACTTCTGTGCCCGATGCTGCTGGTCTATCCAAGAACGATTGATACGCTACCACTGCTTGTGCTTCATTGCCCTGCAACATCAATGCTTCTGCCTTCCAAAACAGCGCTTGGGCAGCATAATCGGCATTGGATCTACGCGCTGCGCATTTTTCAAACAACTCCAAAGCGCCAGAGAAATTTCGACTCTTGTACAATTCCATACCACGGGCCAAGGTCACTTTCTGATAGACTTCCTCGGTTTGCGCATCCAACTCTCCCAATCCATCCAACAACGCCACCGCCTCGCGGTAACTATCGGTATTGATCAACAAACGCGCTTTTAATTTGGTTGCTTCTTTGGCATTGGCCTTGTTCGGGAACAATTTCACATACTTATCAAGTAAACCAATACTTTGGTTGTCGTTCAGTAAAATCGCCAATTTGGCCTGGTTAAACAGGGCCATTTCCGCGATGTCGGGATTGTAACCCGTACGGAAGGCTTCTGCATAGGCGTTCATCGCCTCGCGGTTGTGCTTTTGCTTCATCAGCGCATTGCCCAACTGAAAACTGGCGATTTGAGACAAGCTATCACCCATTGCGGCCACACTACTCAACCAAACCACACTACCCTCGTAATCACCCGTGCGGTAAAAAGAATACCCAATTTCATATTTCTCTTCCACTTTCAAGGTATCGGGCGATAATTCAGCCAAGCGATACGATTCAGCCGCTTTGTCGAAGGCATTTTTGCGGAAATAACACTTCCCTTTCAACCATTGCACTTGGTTCTGTGGCACTTTCTTGCCCACCTTTTCTAACTCAGCCAACGCATAGTCATAGTTGTTCATTTGGTAGTGCACTTGGGCCAAATAAAAACGGACGTTATCGTACCCTTTATCCCGAATTCTTTCAAACGCGGTAATGGCTTGTGGATAATCCCCCATCATCAAACAGGCATAACCGTAGTAGTAACTACCGAGGTCGCGATACTCACCCGGGGCATCGGCCACAGCCTTCAAAACCTCAACGGCTTCTTTGTATTTCTTGCCATTAACCAAGCAAAATCCCTTGCGATAATTAAACTGTGAGCGCAGTGGCTTGTCGATGGCTTTCTCGTCGACGTTCTTGTAATAACGCAGCGCGCTGGAATACTTCGACTTCAAATAATAGAAATCGCCCAGGGCCAAATTGGCTTCTGTTGTTTTTAGCGAACCGGGGTTCTGGTCAAGGAATTGCTGCAATGACGGCACACCATCGGTATGTCCGGCCTTCAACTTCGAAATGGAATAATAGTATTCCGCTTCTGCACGTTGGGTTCCATCGGGCACCAAATTGAGGTAGCTCCGAAACTGTGCAACCGCTGCATTAAACCTGCCTTCGCGATACAGTTCTACCCCCCGATCAAAATGGGTTGCAGGGAACTGATTTTGTTTGCTTTCTTGAGCGAACAAGGGCGATAACCCGGCCAACATCACGACAAAAAATGCCAATCTCATAATTCAAAGATAAACGGCAAACCGGCGGCGATATTTTCACCTTATTCACCCAAAATCGCACTGCCCGTTTGATTGTACAGTAACAAAAAAGGGAACCCGATGGGCTCCCTTTTTTTATCGATAAAAATAGAATTATCCTTTCAATACTTGCTCAACCAAGGCAGCTGCCTCAGAAAGCGTAATGGCACTGTATACTTTCAAACCACTCTCATCGATGATGCGCTTGGCTTCTACCGCATTGGTACCCTGCAAACGAACGATGATTGGGATTTGTACATCCCCAATTTTGCGGTAAGCTTCTACCACGCCATTGGCTACGCGATCGCAACGAACAATACCACCAAATATGTTGATTAGGATGGCTTTCACGTTGGGATCCGACATAATGATACGGAACCCGTTTTCTACAGTTTCTGCATTGGCAGTACCTCCTACGTCCAAGAAGTTCGCAGGCTCACCACCGCTCAACTTGATGATATCCATGGTAGCCATCGCCAAACCCGCTCCGTTCACCATACAACCCACGTTCCCGTCGAGCTTCACATAGTTCAGATTGAATTTACCGGCTTCTACTTCTGTTGGATCCTCTTCGGCCAAGTCACGCAACTCCAAGAAGTCTTTGTGGCGGTACAAAGCGTTATCGTCTAAGTTCACTTTGGCATCCACGGCGATAATGCGATCGTCTGACGTCTTCAACACGGGGTTGATTTCGAACATGGCGCTATCCGTTTCGTCGTAGGCGCGGTACAAAGCGGTAACAAATGTCACCATCTCTTTGAATGCTTTGCCTTCCAAACCCAAGTTAAATGCGATTTTACGCGCTTGGAATGCTTGCAAACCCACAGCGGGGTTCACCCACTCTTTGTGGATTTTTTCTGGGTGCTGCTCGGCCACCTCTTCGATATCCATACCGCCTTCGGTGGTGTAGATAATCACGTTTTGCTTGGTAGCACGATCGAGCAATACACTCATGTAATATTCTTTGGGTTCGCTAGCGCCAGGGTAGAACACGTCTTGGGCTACCAATACTTTGCTCACCAATTTGCCTGCAGCGCCGGTTTGAATGGTCACCAATGTGCCACCCAACAAATTCTTGGTAATTTCTGACGCTTGCTCAGGGTTCTTAGCCACCTGAACACCGCGCTGCTCGCTGCCTTGAATTTTACCTTTACCGCGACCGCCGGCATGGATTTGTGCCTTTACTACACACCAATCAGATTGGTAATGCTCTTTAACTTTTTGGGCCGCTTCCAAGGCTTGCTCGGGCGTTTCTGCTACGAATCCTTCTTGTACGGCTACACCGTATTTCTTCAGGATTTCTTTGGCTTGATACTCGTGGATATTCATGTTGATGCGAGAATGCTAGATTATTGCGACGCGAAAATAACTAACTTTGACCCAATTAAAGGCACACTTTGGCGATTTCATGATGGTTTTCTGCAAGAATTTACACAAGCACTATGGTCATTTACACGTAGTGAAGGGCGTTGACTTAGAAATTCAAGCCGGTGAAATCGTAGCCATCGTTGGTGCAAGTGGCGCTGGCAAGAGCACTTTGTTGCAGTTATTGGGTACCTTGGATCAGGCAGATGAAGGACAAATCCAAATTTTCAACACCGATGTAACGCAACTCAGCGGCAAGAAATTGGCGCAGTTCAGAAACAAACATTTGGGATTCGTATTTCAATTTCATCAATTATTGCCCGAATTTACCGCTTTAGAAAATG
>DBCP01000016.1 GCA_002293105.1 Bacteroidetes bacterium UBA955
GTGGCGGTGAAGGAAATCGCTGGTCGTTGCGAAACCGAGGCCTCAGGGGGTATCCATTTGGGCAATTTGCGGTCCTATGCCGAGACTGGGGTTGATTTCATCTCTTTGGGATCGCTCACCCACAGTGTGATGTCGTTGGATATCAGTTTTAAAACGAAAGTAGTATCATGAAGAAAATATCAAATATTTTGTTTGCCTCAGGGCTGATGATGGTATCGCTGATTGTTGGCGGTGCGCAGAGTGGTTGCAATGCGAAATCGGAGGGTGGTGCAGCGTCTGATGGCGTGAGTGCCGCGGAAACAGGTGCAGAAGCGCAAGCGGTGGGTGCTGAAACATCGCAAAGTACAGAAACCCCTGTGGGCGATAGTGCGGTTGCGACGAAAAAAGTGGTATCGAACAAACTACAGTGGTTTGAGTACGTGGAAGGCTATAACAAGGCCAAAGCGGAGAACAAGATTTTGTTGGTTGACGCCTATACAGATTGGTGTGGTTGGTGCAAAGTCATGGACCGCGAAACCTATACCAATGCCGAAGTAATCGCTGCGTTGAACCAAGATTTTGTGTGTGTGAAATTCAATCCAGAAGTGGAGATGACTCACAGCTTTGGCAAATACAATTTGAAGAGCAACGAGCTGTTGTATTGGTTGGCCAACGGTCAGCCCGGGGGATATCCCACCAGTTATTTTGTGTTTCATCCAACCAAGAACGATGAGAGGGCTTCACAGGCAGGTTATTTGCCCCCCGATCAGTTTTTGAAGTTGTTGGCGGAGGTGAAAAAGCGACATTAATCCTTTATGACAAGAAAAGTAAAAGAGTTTCGATTATTCGAGAAACTAACCATTGAATCGGCTGGGGCCGAGGGACATAGTATTGGCCGTCACGACGGACAGGTAATTTTTGTGAAATACGCCGCGCCGGGCGATGTGGTGGACGTGCAAATCGTGAAGAAGAAAAAGAACTTCATGGAGGGCAAAATCATCAAGTTTCATGAGAAATCTGCAATGCGGGTTGATCCTACGTGTCAGTATTTTGGCACTTGTGGCGGTTGCAAATGGCAGCATTTGGGCTATGCGGATCAGTTGGCATTCAAGCAACAGCAGGTGGTGGATGCGATGGAGCGGATTGGCAAGGTGGAAGGATTTGAGGTGATGCCGATTTTGGGTAGTGGTCAAGTTTATGGGTATCGCAACAAGCTGGAACTGACGTTTGCCGATCGCAGTTGGGTGACGGTAATGCCTGCCGAGGGGGAGCCTTTTCCAACGGCGTTGGGGTTTCATATGCCGGGAAAATTCGACAAGGTGTTGGATATTGAGGCGTGTCATTTGATGCCTGATTATGTGAATTTGATTCAGCGCGGGGTGAAGGGGTATTGCGAGGCGAATGGAATAGACTTTTTCAACGTAATTAAGCAGGAAGGGCAGATGCGCAACATCATGTTCCGATGCAACCGCGATGGCGAGTGGATGGTTTTGGTATCGTTTCACGAGGCGCGCGAAGAGAATGCGGGGTTGATGCAGTACATCGCCGATACTTTTGATAAAATTGTGTGTTTGGTGTACGTGATCAATCCCAAGCGGAACGATACCTTGCAGGATTTGGAGGTGCAGTTGTTTGCGGGCAAGCCCTATTTAACGGAGCGATTGGGCAACAGAACGTATAAGGTGAGGCCGCAGAGCTTCTTTCAGACGAATACGTTGCAGGCCGAGAATTTGTATGAAATCACCAAGGATTTTGCCGGGTTAACGGGCGATGAGTTGGTGTATGATTTGTATACGGGAACGGGCAGCATTGCTTTGTTTGTGGCCGATCAAGCGAGGGAAGTTGTGGGTATTGAGTATGTGGAAGAGGCGATCAAGGATGCCAAGGACAACATGCTGTTGAATGGGGTGGAGAACTGCAAATTTTACGCAGGCGATATGAAGGATATTCTCACGGCTGAGTTCATTGCGGAGCACGGAAGACCCGATGTGGTAATCACAGATCCACCGCGCGATGGCATGCATCCGAGTGTGGTTGAGCGATTGCTGGAGGCTAGACCCAAGCGCATTGTTTACGTAAGTTGCAATCCAGCGACCCAGGCCCGCGATGCGGCGTTGTTGGATGCGGCGTATCGTTTGGTGAAGGTTCAGCCGGTAGACATGTTCCCACATACGCATCACGTGGAGAATGTTGGACTCTGGGAGTTGCGGGACTGATTTATCGCTTTAAATAAATGTTCTTGGATAGGTTGGGGCGATGACCATCGTTGTAATTGAATACGATGTAGTAAACGCCCTCGGGGAGTGCATGTGATAGTTACATTGTACTGTGTACGATGATTTTTTTTAGTTATAGTTACATGTAATCATTTGAATTAATTGAGTAATCCCTATACTTGTAATTGTGCCCATTGGTGCAGATTCAATTTTAAGCGTTATGAATACTCAGTCATTCCCGTTAATATACAGTCAATTAGGCTGCAACCTTTACAAAATAATGCGTCATAAATCTATGAGTAAACAACTACGCACTATTTGGATTTGGATTTTCATGCTTTGTTCTCAACATGGGTATTCGCAAAGCGGTGGAACAGTAAACACAGTTGGTGGCTGGATTGAAGTTACACCTTTGGGAAATGCAAAATATAGAGTTGACTGCCAATTGCTAATGTCGTTGAGTGGGGCGTTATCGGTTGTGCCCAACCACCATAAAAGGGTGAGGCGTGATACCTCTGTTGAATTGCGGATTTATGATTCTGCCCAAAACTATGTTAATATTACTACACCCTTGTTAGATGGCTGTTTTTACACCCAAAAAGACACCGCCAACAAGTTGATGGATCCAAACCAGGACCTTTGGAATAACCACTATAAAAACACCTTTAGATGCACGGTTGATTTGAATTCAACTTATATCAAGTCAAAAATAAATGTAAATTCCTCATTTTTAGAGTTTTATTGTAATTACACTGGAGGTATTTTAGGCTCATATGCGGTATCTACTTTCAATATGGACAGGGGTTACGAAAACCCCATTTCACGGACACGTGTATACCTGAAAGAGCTCCCAATCAATGAAACGAGTTTGGTGTATTCTCACGTTGGATTTAGCAAGCTACTAGATTATAATACATACACCTACCGCGCAGTGAATTATATGAATCACGGTGCCTATGGCAAATACGGAGATTCTGTGGTGATGGAGTTGGTCAAACCGGAGGAATTGCCGGGCAAGACAAATGCCTATACCAAGGGATATTCAGCTGCCGCACCTTTTTATGCATACTGTTTGGATAGTTCAAATACCTGTACCCCCAAACCCAATGCCACCCCGCCGCAAGGTTTTTATTTCAACCCGGCCAATGGAGATTTTGTTTTCGCGTCAGCACGAGAACGACAATTGGGACGGTATGCCATGAAAGCCCATCATTACAGAAAAAATGCATCTGGACAGTGGCGATATTTGGGATATACCGAGCTCCACCATGCTATGTATACTTGGATTGAAATCACCAATAAATCTGAGTGCACTCTATTTCCCACATTCGTGATGCCAGCGTCTATCGATTTATGCGAGGGAGATGAATCCACCACAAACATCAAAACCCAAGTAACTCAGCTGCTGAATAAATACACCGCCTCCGTGGATGGTAACTTTCCTGATGCTTCAGTAACTA
This sequence comes from Bacteroidetes bacterium UBA955, assembly GCA_002293105.1. Classification (GTDB taxonomy): domain Bacteria; phylum Bacteroidota; class Bacteroidia; order NS11-12g; family UBA955; genus UBA955. The sequence goes on from DBCP01000016.1 coordinate 3,656, forward strand.
CAGACTACAGTACCGGCAATTCAACGCCAACCTTCAAAATCAAAGTGGTAGCGCGTTCGGGCGATTATTCTCCAACTCCAGGCATCGTTACTTTGCGTGTGCATGCCGATTCCAATTGGGCGCGCGGCGAAGCCGCCCGCTCTGTACCTGTGTATGTGCATAAGCCCATCATTCCGGTAATCGCTGTGTCCGCCAATGGTTGCAACAACCTCAAAGGGGTGCTCAAATCCGTGAATACCGATGTACCTGTAAAAGTTACATGGACCATCCACGAGAAGTCACCCTCTGCACCTGCCATCTTCACCAGCACCGCCAAAGAGTTGGTATACTCAGGCTTGCTCCCCGAGAAATACTTTATCAAGTGCTTCGTGATACCCGTGGCCGCAACCTGCAAATGCACGGGCAAAACGGTGATCGACTCGCTGGATATGAAAAAATTGTGGCCAGGCTTGGACTTTGGACTAAATCGCAATACGGTTTGTCTTAAGGATTCTTCCAAAGTATACTTCGCGAGCAACGTCAAGAATTTCAAATCCAAAGTGTATTACAGCTGGGAGGTGAACGGACAATCTTTGTTTGGCCTCAAAGACACCCTTTCCATGAACTTCACGGGTGCCACAACACTGAAATTAACCCTTCGTGACGATTCTGGTTGCATGTCGACCAAGACTTTCGTGTTGCCTGTGGATACGATTTACAGCTTGCAGCAGGCGAGCAGTTTATCGCACTGCGGCCCAGATACGCTTACCCTCGCTGCGACATCTACTTTTTCCAGCAATTACTGGCTGGGCCAATACTCCGTGATTGATGGCAGTGGAAGCACGATTTATAGTATTCGCGACAGCGTTTTGGTCTATTATTACAAAGACGCGCGGTATTACGTTTTGTCGGAGTTTAGTTCCAACAACGGCTGCTACACGTCGTTCAAAACAGACATAAACATCGATACTACCCAACTACGTTTCAAGGCGATGCCAAATCAATTGTGTATGGGCATGAAAACGCTTGCGCTATCTGATATTGGAGCAACGCCATCCGGTGGATTGTGGTCGCAC
>DBCP01000062.1:0-3884 GCA_002293105.1 Bacteroidetes bacterium UBA955
CCTGCCTCAGTCAAAAGACCTACAGACAACATAAGATCCGCACCTTTCAAGTGAAGAATTTTAAACAATGCCCCCACGATTACTACCGCTGCACCAATACCATAAACGAAGTTCATGGTGGTTTTAAACTTTTTTGATTCAAAGAAACTGTTGCTCATAATGTTTATTTATTTAGTTATAGTTAGTTGAATAGTTAAACGAATTATCTCAAGGATTATTCTAACAGCAGATATTACTTTCTGTCGGTGTTTGAACGACCGATGTAAGTTTGTACGCAACGGAAACCGACATATGATTTGCTCGTATCTTGATATTCATAGGTTCTTGCACCGTTTTCGATGAAGTACGCTACGTCTTTCCAAGATCCACCGCGAATCACTTTACGCTTTTCGTTGATAGGAATGTCTTTTACCTGGCGCTTACCTTCTTTTCCACGCTCCTTGATGAAGGAGTAAGATTCACCATTCAGGTCGTGTGCGAAAGCATTGTTGGCCTCATCCCATGAAGTACGGGTCCATTCTGACACGTTACCGGCCATGTTATACAAACCGAAATCGTTCGGGAAGTAACTATCAACACGCACTGGATATACACCACCATCTACACCATAGTTACCGCGCAATGGCTTGAAGTTCGCCAACATACAACCTTTGCTGTTACGGGCGTATGGACCTCCCCATGGGTATTTGTTTCCAATTCGTCCACCGCGAGCTGCATATTCCCACTCATATTCGGTTGGTAAACGGAAATCATGTGTATTGGGTAAGTAACCATTCATTTCCCAATATGCAGTCTTGCGGTCGGTTCTCCAACGGCAGAAAGCATATGCTTGGTGCCAAGACACACCTACAACAGGATACTCGTCATATTTGGGGTGATGAAAATACACTTGCGCCATTGGCTCATTGTATGAGTAGGTAAAGTCGCGAACCCAGCACAATGTATCAGGATATACCAATACATCTTCTGTACGCATGAACTGAGAACGATCCATCGGCGCATACTTATCACGATCCAACTTAGCAGCCGCCTCATAATCCGTCCACATAAAGTGATAAATCAATTTACGGGTATCGATTTGATGCTTACCTTGGAAACGCTCATCGCCCTGATACAACATATCAGCCAACTCTTCTTTGTGTTTTACCCAATCCACCATACGGTAAGGATTGATCAAACGATTGCCCTCCTCATCTTCTGGGAAGTAGTACTCATCGTCGTCGCACATGATGCGAGCCAAGGAATCTACTACGTAGTTGACGAACTGGCGGTATTCGTTGTTGGTGATTTCTGTCTCATCCATCCAGAAAGCAGTGATTGTCATCTGCTTATTTGGCTCTAAGTATGAGTTGAAAACATCCTGTCCTCCTTGTCCTGTATGGAAAGTACCTGATTTCACATACACCATGCCCGGAGGCTGTGGGTGAAACCATGGTCGTCTTCCCAACACACCGGTTAGGTCGCCTGTGTCGGCAGGTCCGCATGCATAGACCATTACAGAAGCCACTACCGCGGCCCTGCGAAGGGTTCGATTGCCCAAGAAATTCAATGCTTTCTTAGCGAACTCGTTGTTTGTGAAGAAACTCATCACTGTATTTTTCATTATGCAGTTTTGATATTGCGTTTTTGTTCTAAAGTTGCAAAAATAAAGTTTGGGTTGAATAAATCAACATTATTTTTATTTCGTGTAGGATATAAACGCAATATCGGAATGTTTATTTTGTGTGGATAAATATTTTTTTCAATTAATCGAACTCAGGTGAACGCTCCATCCAACGCGGGTGACGATAAACTTTCACCGGACGCTCAGGCAAAGTGAAGGTAAAACAGTAGTTTATTTGGATTTCGTGCGTACCGCTCTGACTTCTGATCAAGTTGTTCATGGGAATGTCGTACGAGTAACCCACGCGCAAACGCTGTGTGGCACCTGCTGCATTGCCCAATAATGGCGGATAGTAACCAAACATCAATGAAAATGATTCAACACCCGTACCATATACACGGAAATTAGCACCACCGGCGAACAAATCGTTCCAAGTTACCATTCCTTGCAAATCCAACTGGGGTTTGATAAATCCTGAGTTGGCCGCAGATTTAATCAACATCGCTGGTTCTAACACCAATGCTGGATTACCCAAGAAACTCTCTTGCTTATATCCGGCAACCAAGTAATAATGTCTTTTGGTCATTGCAGTAACCGTACCACTGGCACCATATACGAATGTTTGTGGTGTCATATTCGTTGCAGATAATCCAATGTATGCACCATCCATGATGTTGGGCGTTGTATAGTAAGCACCCAATCCCAAAGTTGTTTTACTATCGTTCACTTCACCAGAAGGAATCATCGGATCATTGGGATCGTGTGCACGCAAACCCGCACCATCCAATGATTTTGTCACGTTGGCGAAATCTACCCCTAAACGTATGTTCGATCCATCCAACATGGGATAAGCCAACGCGATACCGCCTTTCATATACAAGCTACTCTCGTAACCAATTTTATCAGAAACATAGGAGAATGACGCACCACCATAATTTTTGTCTTTGTAGATCGCTGGCGCTGAGAATCCCAATCCCATGGTTTGAGGAGCGATGTTTGTACGCATCTTATCCAAATCCATGTTTATTGGATCCCCGTTTTGCGTTCTCAAAAAGGAGGTTTGGTCATCAAATCCCAACCACTGTTGGTGGGTAATGGCATTCAAACAATATTGCCCTGAAGCCCCTGCGTATGCCGGGTTGTAGAACAATTTGTTGTACGTAAAATGCGTGAACATTGGATCTTGTTGCGCCTGCACCATCCAAGGAGCCAATAACGCCGCAATGGCCAGTATTCTTCCCAGTATTTGTTTGTTCATGCTTCAGTTAGACTATCTCTCAAAAACAAAAATGAGCCAAAATCGCCACATTCCCAAACATTTTTACAAAAGGTGATGCACAACAGACAACCAATGACCGCCAATTATCGTCGCACAGCACATACTCTACCCCCAATTCAAACTAGACTATCATCTCTGTTAATCGCCCCCAATGAAAACAAAATAATATTCTCAAATATTTTATTATCAAGTACTTAAGGATAATTTTTGTTCAAGATATTTCACTTCCTCTGAAACCACTAAACAACCACAGTGACCAATAAATAACGCACCCAATACCACTCATCGAAAAGTCAAAAAAAAAATCGGGAATAACTGGTGGAAAAGTTCAACGGTGAGTGTCCTACCGAGGCCGTATCATTGTATTCTAATATATACACAAAACATGGCTGAAATATTGGTCATCGACGACGAAGCGCCGATCCGTGAAACCCTCAAGGAAATCCTTGAATATGAAAATTACACCGTAACTACGGCTGATGATGGCAACAAAGGACTGCAACTGATTCAGAAGAATGAATACGATGTAGTTCTCTGCGATGTAAAAATGCCGGGTATCGATGGCATGGAACTCTTAGACCGCGCGCAAGCCTTGCGGCCCGACCTCCCCTTTATCATGATTTCAGGTCACGGCAATGTGGAAATGGCCATCGATGCGACGAAAAAAGGCGCCTATGACTTCATTACAAAGCCACCAGATTTAAACCGGCTGCTCATTGCCATTCGCAATGCCATCGACCGCAACAACTTGGTGAGTGAAACCAAAGTCCTTAAGCGCAAAGTCGCAAAAACGTTCGACATCATCGGCGAAACACCCGCCATCGGTAAAATCAAAGAGACCATTGAGAAGGTTGCGCCTACAGAAGCCCGCGTACTGATCACCGGCGAAAACGGCACTGGCAAAGAACTGGTGGCCCGTTGGTTACACGAAAAGAGCAACCGCGCCTCCTACCCATTGGTGGAAGTAAACTGCGCATCCATACCTACAGAATTGATTGAAAG
>DBCP01000062.1:4013-12488 GCA_002293105.1 Bacteroidetes bacterium UBA955
GATATGAGTATGGCGGCGCAAGCCAAGGTGTTGCGTGCCATCCAAGAAGGCAAAATTACCCGTGTGGGTGGAGACAAAGAAATCAAGGTGGATGTGCGCATCGTAGCGGCAACCAACAAAAACCTGCTCGAAGAGATTGAAAAAGGAAACTTCCGCATGGATTTGTACCACCGTTTGAGCGTTATTTTGATTCACGTTCCTACCCTAAACGAACGCACCGAAGACATTCCTTTGATTGCAAACAATTTCTTGGTGGATATCTGTAACGACAACAGTATTCCAGTGAAGTCTTTCACCCCGGATGGATACCAGGCCTTACAAGATGTAAACTGGACTGGAAACATCCGCGAGCTTCGCAACGTAGTTGAGCGTTTGGTGATTCTGTGTGGTGATAAAATATCCGGTGAAGACGTTTACATGTTTTCTAATCCGGCACAGCGAGGCGCAGACCCATTTGGTGTTGTGGATGACTACAAAACCCTTCAAGACTTCCGCGATTGGGCTGAAAAAGTATTTATCGAACGCAAATTGGTTCAAAACGGATGGAATGTGGCCAAAACGGCACAAGAAATCGACATCCAACGGAGTCATTTGTACAACAAAATTGAGAAGTACAGCCTAAAACGCCGCTAATTCATGGGCGCTTTGATTGGCATAGACCTTGACCGCGCAGCGGATTTGCTTATCCAGGGCAAACTCGTTGCGATTCCTACGGAAACGGTGTATGGTTTGGCGGCAAACGGACTAAATACAGAAGCGGCGGCAGGTATTTTTGCGGCAAAAAACCGTCCTACTTTCGACCCCCTCATCTTGCATGTTGGGAGTATAGCGCAGGCCAAATCATTGTGTTTGGATTGGCCGGAGGCCGCCGAAAAATTGGCATCTCGCTTTTGGCCAGGCCCGCTGACCATGGTTTTACCCAAAGCGAGTCACATCCCCGATTTGGTCACTTCCGACCACCCAACTGTAGCGATTCGAATGCCTAACAACGCAATGACATTGTCATTATTGCAGCGCCTTCCCTTTCCACTTGCAGCGCCCAGCGCCAATCCGTTTGGATATGTTAGTCCCACCAACGCACAACACGTAGCCGATCAGTTGGGTGATCATATTGATTATATTCTCGACGGCGGCAGCTGTTCCATTGGCATTGAAAGCACCATTGTTTCGATAGACACCCAAAACCGCGTTACTGTGCTCAGGCTGGGTGGTTTGGACCTTGAAACACTCGCCGAGGCCATAGGGTACCCATTGGAAGAATCGCTAAGCATGCATAGCAATCCCAAGGCACCGGGACAGCTTGATCAGCATTATTCACCAGGCTGTGCGATGATTCCCTTTTTGAATTTTAACCCCGATGCTGAAAACAAGTCGGTTACAAACACCACCGGATTTTTGTGGTTTTCACAAGCCGATAAGAAAGAGGCCATGAATTCCACTTCCCTCATCAATTCGAAACACTATGTGCTTTCAAAAGACGGTGATGACCGCGAAGCCGCAATGAACTTGTTTGGTGCATTGAGACAATTCGATAAGGACGGCTGTGACAGCGTGTATTTTACTTGGGCTCCAGAAAAGGGTTTGGGCCGGGCGATCAACGACCGATTGAAACGGGCTTCAGCAAAAACGAATCTCCACTGAGGTAAATTCTTAGATTTCTTCTAAGAACGACAGTGTATTATCGAGTGCAACCCACAATTCTTGTGAAAAATCTTCCATGCCGTTACATGGATGCTTCATGCCGAATGTATGGTCACCTTTGGGCACCGTCATTCTAAGGCTGTGTAAACAGGCATCGTATAGCGGCTCAGACAATGCAGGAGGTACAACAATATCGGCTTCTCCGTGCACGATGAGCAAAGGTCGACCTAGGCCACGAGCAGCTTCTACGACATCAAATTCCTCTTCATGAGCCAGCAAATTCTCCCAAATGCTGTAATCCATGGGCATTTGCTGTTGGGTACGGGCATTTTCTGTATAAATCGTGCGTTTTTCTTTCCACGCAATTTTATTGTGGGATTCGAATAGATACTGGTAGGATGGTATCGGATTCCAAGCAATGACTTTTTCAACGTAATCTTGACAACGGGCTGCGAATACAATGACGTTGGCACCACCGCGAGAATGTCCCAACCAAGATATGCGTTCGACGTTGAGATCTAGGTCTTTGCCATTTTCTCTAATCCATTTGGCGAGTGACTCTAGGTCGTTTTGCTCTTTGCTCACGGTATTCACGGCAAACAAGTCTAGCGCTTGAAAATCCTCAGCATCACCAATGACGCCGTTGTGTGAATGATTGAAGGTAATGACAGCGTATTCGCCAGTGGCAAAATATTCATGTATATAAGGGACATGCCCCCATTGCTTAAATCCTTTGAAGCCATGGCAGTACACCAACACAGGATGCGGACCTTCGGTTGGGGGCAAAAACAAATCGACGGCCATTTGGCCGTCGATTGTTTTGATCTGAAAATTTTTATTGTTTTTCACAATTTGGTGCCCAGGACCGGAGTCGAACCGGTACGGGGGTGAACCCACAGGTGTTTGAGACCAGCGCGTCTACCAATTCCGCCACCTGGGCATGTATTCTTTTCAGAACGGGATGCAAAATTACCATTTTTTCGCACAATTTCAAATATTACCCCAAGATTATTTGATAATATTTTTGGGCCATTCTACAACTTCCATGGAATGAATCTTTTGTGGTTCCAATTCAAAGCGCAGCGCGGTGCGCACTTTGTGAAATCCGTGCAATCCGCAGGCTCCAGGATTGAGAAATAATAGGTTGTTCATCTTCGGATCTCTTTGTACTTGCAGCATATGGGAATGGCCGCACACATAGATATCGGGCTTGGTTTTTTGTAGGATTTCTTTGACTTGGGCGGGATATCTTCCAGGTTTTCCGCCAATGTGCGTCATGAAAATTCGGAACCCTTCCCGATCGAACAACTGAAGGTCGGGATAGTCCACTTTCACATCCATACCATCGATGTTGCCATGAACACCAACAATGGGTTTTCCAATCGCGGCGATGGCATCATGCATTTTCGTATTGAGCCAATCACCGGCATGCCATATTTCATCGGCCCAAGCGGCGTGGTGTAGAATCCCATCATCCATCCAGCCATGATTATCGGAAATGACCAAAATCTTCATTGTTTTATCGTTTTAATACACCCAATGCAACATGGCGGTTATCACGCAGTTAAATACAAACAGTCCTACGGATATGTGAAATTGCTTTACCATCCAGGTAATACCACAAAGTACCAGGGCAATCAAAGAAAACACTTGGGTGGTTAACAGCCACTGTTTGAGATCCGGATTGATCACATTCATCGATGCTTGCATTTGTTTTTCGCTCATATTGAGCCAATCGTGCCAATGAAACTGGGTGTAGCCCACAATTTTCGATCGTAGCGGACTCACAAACAAACGAATAGAATCGCCATCTTCGAGGTCGTAGTAAGTTTTGAGATCCACAGGCACTTTGCTCACAAGGAAATCCTCCGTTTCATCCGAAATATTAAGCGATGATTGAGTACCTAATTTTGCTGTATTTCGGGCTTGATTCATCTTTTGAGCCAAAAGATAGTCCTTGGCTTCTTGGGTCCGAATTTCAGGGGTTTGATAAAGGAGCAAGGTATCAATCTCATAACCAGGCCTGAGGCGGTATGGCACATGGCTTCGGAAAGAGACACAATGCAAGTAATTATCACGGAAATTTTGTGCCCCGTATTTGCTGGTTGAGCGATATCCAGTTTCCGTTTCATGTGCAAGCACATATTGGATTTGCGATTTGGGTGTTAGAGCAAGATCACACAGGGAAAACAATCCCATTCCTGCAAAGAAGAGGCTCATGAGTTTGGCGAATAGAAGGATTTTGCGTTCCACTACGCCAAAGTTAGGTAAAAGCGTGTTGAGCGATGTTATATCTCGCGGTTAACGTCCCACTGCTCCAAATAATCAGCCACGCGACGCACGAACATACCACCTAGGGCACCATCCACCACACGGTGATCGTAACTATGAGAAAGGTACATCATATGTCGGATCGCAATCACATCCCCATACTCTGTTTCGAGGACGGCGGGTTTCTTGCGAATTGCACCCACGGCCATGATGGCAACTTGGGGTTGGTTGATTACAGGGGTTCCGAGCACGTTTCCGAAGCTACCTACGTTGGTGAGGGTGTAGGTACCGCCTTGGATTTCATCGGGGGTTAATTTGCCGATGCGGGCGCGGTTGGCGACTTCATTAACGGCGCGGGTTAAACCGAGCAGGTTCATGGTATCGGCATTCTTAATTACCGGAACGATGAGGTTACCATTTTGCTGTGCAACGGCCATCCCAACATTGATATTCTTGCGTTTGATGATGGTGGTTCCATCTACGCTCACATTGATCATTGGGAAATCTTTAATGGCTTTGGCTACTGCTTCAATGAAGATGGGTGTAAAGGTAATGTTCTCCCCTTCGCGCTTTTTGAACGAATCTTTCACGCGGTTTCTCCAATTCACGAGGTTGGTTACATCGGCTTCCACGAAGCTGGTTACGTGGGGCGATGTATGTTTGCTCATAACCATATGGTCGGCGATGAGTTTGCGTACACGATCCATCTCAATCAGTTCGTCGCCAGGATTCAGTGAAATGTGCGATTTCACTTCAACTTTGGCGGGTGTTTGTGTTGATATAGCGGGTGTCGTTGCGACCGGTGCAACGGGCATTGCGCTCACTGAAGCAGCCGCAGCCGCAGGCTGCACATTTCCACGGTTGGCCACATAAGCCAGGATATCGGATTTGGTTACTCTACCCTCTTTTCCGGTGCCGGGCACCGTTTCGAGTTCGGACATGCTTACACCTTCGGTGCGGGCAATGTTCAGGACCAACGGAGAATAGAATCGAGAACCATCGGCATTGCTCAGGGGTTCAGCAGCGGGTTGTGCGGCTTGGATTTGGTTTTCAATGGCTGTAACAGCGGCTTCTACGGCAACGGGCGTTTCTACTACAGGGGTAGTTGCTGGCGCTGCAGTGGGGGCCGGAGCGACAGCGGAGGCCCCTCCTTCGGTGTTGATCATGGCCACAGGTTCTCCAACCTTTACCACGTCTCCATCCTTGTACATCTGTTTTACCAGAATGCCCGCCTCAGTGCTCGGAATTTCACTATCAACCTTATCGGTGGCAATCTCTACGATGGGTTCGTCCTTTTCTACACGATCGCCTTCATTTTTTAACCAACGAATAATGGTCGCTTCCGCGATGCTCTCGCCCATTTTGGGCATTACAATGGGTTTTTCTGCCATAAAAATTGACCACAAAAATCGGCATTTTTCAGTTCACCGCCAAACTACTGCACCGAAACTCACAAAATGACCGCTTAAATTCCCTTTTTTGGGATAAAATTCTCACTTTACTTACCCTCTAACTCATCCCACATCCCTGCCAACTTCATCATCTGCAATACTTCTTGCTGTTTTTCAAGCTCTTGTATCTCTCCATAAGAAAAATGCAAATTTCTCAGCATCCGCTTCACGATCTCTTTCACTCCACAAGGATGATAAAACTGTTTTTGGGGACTCACATTCACCACTTTCAAAAATGCATCCACATTTTCCTTGGTGAATATCTGTCCTTTGCTATATGGATTGATATAAAACAAAGTCTTTTCGATATCCTCCACCCCAACAATTTTCAAATTCTTAACACCCTCTAATCCTTCCTTTAACTGGCAAAATCCCACCACAAAATGCTGAGGCAAATTCACCCCAAACACGGGCAATCCCAAACTTTGAGCCACCGTCATGTACACCACCGACAGACTAATTGGGTTGCCAGACTTCCGCTCTAACACCCTATTAATAAAAGAATTATCGGTATAGTGGTATTGACTATTATCGCCATGAAACCCTTGCTGATCAAAGAAAACATGATTGAGGATTTGAATTTTGTCTAAGTCATTCTCCACATTTCCCATCATCAACCAAACATCTAACTTGATATCGCTGAGCGTCCTTCGAACATCATCAATTTTCAAACCCGGATACTGAACTTGGGTCACCAAAAACCAACCTTCAATCAAATCCGGTTGTTCTTGTTCAAACCAATTCTTAAATCGCCTGTGCAATCCACGCTTTTGAATGCGCTTGATGAGCAATTCGATGTGCAAAGAAACTGACGGAAACTCGTTGGCCAACCAAATGGCCTCCAATTCATCAATGAGCGCTTCCCCCTCTTCCATGAAACGCGTTTCCAAGGCCTCAACCACCGCCTCATCGGGGTCATCAAGCAATCGAATCATCGCTTTGAGGGTCGACACATCCATGACTACCGGTAATTGGTTGTTATAAACAGGGTTCTCTGATTTATTTCTTCTTTTTGAATCCACCCGCTTTGGGTTTCTTAACAAAACTCTTGCACAAATCTGCCACTTCAGCGAACGTCAGCGCATCCCACTGTTTGTCCTTGGGAATAGGCACATTGTCTTTACCGCTCTTGATATATGGACCATAACGACCATTCAAAATTTGTATGTTCGCATCTTCAGTAAACGCCTTTAACACGGCGGCCTTGTCGCCCGCTGTTTTGGCCTCCACCAAAGCTATTGCCTGATCAAGAGTCACCGTTTCTGGTGCCTGTCCCTTTGGAATACTCACAAACTGCCCTTGATATTTGATATACGGTCCGAAACGCCCTTTACTCACTTCCAAGGTTACTCCGTTATAATCGCCTATCGCCAATGGAAACTGAACACCTTGTAGCGCCTCATCCAAGATGGCTGTGCACTGTTCTGGTGTCATCTCAATCAAATCTGTTCCTTTGTCCACATTGAAGTACTTTTCGCCACGCTTCAAATACGGTCCGTAACGACCAATTCCTGCAATAACCGGCTCACCATTGTACACCATAACTTCTCTTGGAAGTTCAAACAACTTCAATGCAGTTTGCATATCAACCGTCTCAATGGTTTGTCCTTGTTGCAAACTGGCATACAGCAATTTTTCCTCGTCGTCTTTCATCCCAATTTGAACAAAAGGACCAAACTTACCCATTCGCACGCTAACTTGCCTTCCGTTGGTTGGGTGAACACCTAGAATCCGCTCGCCAGTGACCCTTTCCGCCGATTCCATGGTGGTATCTACCGCCGCATGAAATGGACCATAAAAACCAGTTAACATGTCTTGCCATGCCTGATTCCCTGCCGCAATCTCATCGAATTGTTTTTCAACAGAGGCCGTAAATCCGTAATCCATGATGGCATCGAAATTGGCCGACAAAAAGTCTGTAACCAACATGCCCATATCGGAGGGGAACAACTTGTTTTTTTCCGCACCGAAGTTCTCGGTTTTTACAACTTCCTTAATATCAACACCCTCCAAAGTAATTTCAGCAATTTTACGTTGTTTTCCTTCTCTGGTTTCGGTCGTTACATATTGTCTTTTTTGGATTGTGGTAATGGTTGGCGCGTAGGTTGATGGGCGGCCGATGCCCAATTCTTCCAATTTTTTCACCAACGACGCTTCTGAATAACGCGGTGCCGGTCTGGCATAGCGTTCCAGTGCAGTCAACTTTAAACGCTCAATGGCATCACCCACAGTTACTGCTGGCAACAAACCATCATTTTCGCCATCTTCTTCCTCGTCGTCCTTGGATTCAATGTAAACTTTCAAAAAACCATCAAATCGAATGACTTCACCTTCTGCTTGAAATTTGGATTTCTTACTACCATCTTCCAAGGTGATCACCGTTTTTTCCATTTCGGCTTTGGCCATTTGCGAGGCGATAGAACGCTTCCAAATTAAAGAATAGAGCTTCTTCTCACGGTTATCGTCACCGGCAAACTGAACCCCAAAATTGGTAGGGCGGATGGCTTCGTGAGCCTCTTGCGCTGATTCGTTTTTGGTGGTGTAATTTCTTACTTGTGAATATTTTTCGCCAAACGATTTTTCAATCTCTTCTTTGGCGGCGCCCATGGCCATTTTGCTTAAATTGACGGAATCGGTACGCATGTAGGTAATGTGTCCGTTTTCGTACAATTTCTGCGCGATACGCATGGTGGTTGTCACGTCATAACCCAATTTCCTGGAAGCTTCCTGCTGCAAGGTGGATGTTGTAAACGGTGGCGCAGGATTTCTGAAAGTGGGTTTTACTTCCAACCCAGTCACCTGAAAATCTTCGTCTACCAAAGACTCCAAAAATGCTTTGGCATCCGATGCATTGCTTGGCTTCTTTACGTTGTCTGCGGTCAGGGTCTTACCTTCTTTTGTTTTGAACTGACCTTGTACGCGAAAATCGGATTTGGCATCAAATTCATTGATCTCACGTTCGCGCTCTACAACCAATTTTACAGCGACCGATTGTACTCGACCGGCACTCAATTTGGGTTGTACTTTGCGCCATAAAATGGGCGACAATTCGAAGCCCACCAAACGATCTAAAACACGACGCGCTTGTTGAGCATCCACCAAACACTTATCG
>DBCP01000105.1:0-3952 GCA_002293105.1 Bacteroidetes bacterium UBA955
CGGTAGCGAAAACCGATACCGTTCACGTGTTTATACATCGCCATCATATCGGAGTGATGGGGTAGTAAAAATCCTCGGAAAGGTTGAACAGACCATTCGGCCGACTGATTCACAATGGGCGCATAGGCAACCCCTGCGTCTTCTATAGTTGAATCCAGCGAATTCACTGGGTCCTTGACTGAAACGGAACTTTGCGCACCTACCACTGGGTTTAGAAGCACAAATGCCATCAAACCAAGCGACGTACGAAACATTACTTACTCGTTTTATCGGTGGCAAGTACCATTTTGATACCCAAGTTCGCACCCACCTGCATCACATCCACCATGTCCTGCACTTTGAGGTCTTTGTCGAGGCGCAAAACCACATTCAACAAACTTTTGCCTTCATCAGACACGCCTGCTTTTTCTTTTTCTTCGGCCAAAATATCGTCCAAATCGTCAAAAGCCACGCGATCTTGTTCTATGTAAATACCCAATTCTTCGGCATCTCCAGAACCTTTATTCTCAATTTTTACCGTCAATGGCAACGTTTTGGTTTCCATTTGGGTGGTGGTAGAGGCCTTGGGCAACATAATATTGATGACATTGGGGTTGGCCAGGGTGCTTGCAATCAAAAAGAACAACATCAAAAAGAACATGATATCGTTCATTGACGAAGCTTCCACTTCGGCTTCTTCCCGTCTGCGTCTGCCTACTCTCATGGTTTCAAGAATTAATGGTTTGACTTGTTAAGCACTTCCAAGAAGCTCAAGCTCTGTTCTTGAAGGCGCTCAGCAAAACGGTCTACTTTGCGAACAAACAGCTGATAGCCGATGAAAGAGATAATTCCCACCAACAAACCCGCGAAACTCGTTACCATTTTGATATACAACCCTTCAGAGATACCACCAATTTCCAAGCCGTTGGTTTGGGCGATGGTATAAAAAATATTGATTACACCCCAAATCGTTCCCACAAATCCCAACATCGGCGCGATACGAGCGATCAAACTCAAATAACCCAAGTTGCCTTCCATGGCGCTCATTTCAACATTCGCCCTGGTTTCCATGGCGCTTTCAATTTCACGCATATTGCTGCCCAGGAAATTTAAACCTGTTGCCATCACTTGCCCTTGTGCCGTATTGGTGCGCTGGCAGTAAGCCAAGGCTGCATCCGGACGGTTTTCTTTTAAGTTGTCTTTGATAACACTCACCAAATTGTGGTCAATTTTGGTGCGTTGATTGATGTAAATGAATCGCTCCACGATGAAATAAATGGCGATCAACATACACAACGCCAAGAAAATCATAACAACACCCCCTTTGGTCATAATTTCCAAAACGGGAGCCGAGACATGTTCTGTGGCTTTGGCAGCTGCGCCAGCAGCGGCTGAATCTTGCGGCACGGCCGCCTGAAGTAAAGTGAATGCTAGTGATAACATAGATTGCGAATTAAGGCCTAAAATCTACAGTATAACGCCATTTGAACCCAAAAATTATCCCCATCCAACGGGGAACTATTTCAAGTTGGTTGCACCTCCACTCAAAACAAATTTGGTGACATCGCCACTTTCTTTGTCGATCCGTCGAACCCGACTTTTTTCAACCACAGTGGTTTCGCCCGATAGCGTGTAACTGTAAGGCAGATAAACCGCACAGCAGTTGGGCAAACCAACCGCACTCATGTCCTCCTGGGTAAGGAATCCAATTTTGTAGACACCCTCGGAAATTTCCACCACCACCGGTTTTGTGAACTTCTTTTTTTCGCCCACAAAGGCTTCGGTCATGTCCTTTGTTGTACCAAAAATAAAATTCAATCCAGGCGCCTTGTCGATGATGCCCTCCAAAAATCCCATGATCTGCTGCGCAATGACCCCTTTGGTAAAAAACCCAATCACTGCGATGGCAAATAATCCAGTGGTTCCATACAACAAAATCGCGCCCGCCGATAGTTGGTCCAAATACAAATACTTGCCAATACCTTTAAGCAACCAGCCCAAAATGCCCACGGTAATCGCCACCGGCAATACCACCAACAAGCCACGCAAAAAATAACTGATAAACAACTGTCCTGGTGTTCTCAACCGCGATTTAAGCAGCGGATCGTATGGCGTAAAGTGTGGTTTTGTCATGTTGTTTTTATTCATTTATATCAATCGCATCAAATCCAAACCGATATCCGTACGATTGAATTTTCCATCAAACTGAATCTGCGATGCCAATTCATTCGAGCGCTGAAGTGCCGCAGCAATGTTATCGCCCAGCGAAGTAACAGCAATCACCCTACCACCGTTCGTTACCACCCGATTGCCATCGTGCTTGGTACCCGCATGAAAGAGCCACTGGTCCTTACCCTGCGATGCCGGAAATTGAATTTCTTTTCCCTTTTCGATGTCTCCAGGATACCCACCAGATACCAAAAATATGGTTGCTGCCGTTCGTTGGTCCAACTTCACATCCACTGTCGAAAGATTGTCAGTTGCCATCGCCTCCAACAAATCCAACATCGGGGTTTGCAACCTTGGAAAAATCGCTTCCGTTTCGGGATCACCCATGCGTACATTGTACTCAATCACATAAGGGTCGCCATTCACATTCATCAACCCAACAAACAAAAATCCCTTATACGGATGACCCTCCGCCACCAAACCCTCATACGTGGGTTTCATAATGCGTTCCACCACCTTCTGCATGAATGTTTCATCTGCAAAGGGAACTGGGGAAATCGCGCCCATTCCGCCTGTATTCGGACCTTCGTCGTTATCAAAAATGCGTTTATAATCTTTTGCCGAGGCCAATATCTTCCAATCGTGGCCATCACTGATACCAAAAACACTCAGTTCTATACCCTTCAAAAACTCTTCAATCACAACAACCTCACCGGCCTTACCAAACCTACTGCCATCGGTCATCGCTTGCAATGTTTCCATCGCTTCGTCAAAAGATGGTGTGATAATAACCCCTTTTCCGGCAGCCAATCCATCGGCTTTCAAGACATAAGGTGGCTCCAGCGTCTTCAAAAATGCCGCCGCTTCATCTAACTGCGACAACTGAAACGACTGATACCTTGCCGTTGGGATATTGTGTCGGCCCATAAACGCCTTTGAAAAATCCTTAGACCCTTCCAACTGCGCACACCAAGCACTTGGTCCCGCTACAGATATCTGCAATCCATCGGCAGCTGCAGCCAATTCAATATAATCTGTAATGCCGGCCACCAAAGGGTCTTCATTGCCTGGAACAACCAAAGCAATTTGGTACTCTTTGCAAAAATTGTATACCGAAGCTACATCGGTAGGATTTAAGTTTACATTGATACCAAAATTGGCGGTACCCGCATTTCCTGGGGCGATATACAATTGATCAAGTCGATTACTTTCAGCCATTTTCATGGCAAAAGCATGCTCACGACCACCCGATCCTAATAGCAATACATTCACAAAACAAAGATACCCAATTCCCTCAAACGCAACACCCCTTCAAACGGGCAATGAATAAGGGATTTACCCACAATTATCTCAGCCTCAAGGCGGCTGAAATAGCCACTACAGCCGTTTCCGTGCGAAGAATTTGCATGCCCAAATCCAATGGCTTCCAACCTGCTTGGATGGCTTCTTCAATTTCGGCATTCGAGAAATCGCCTTCCGGACCAATCAATATTGTACCCGGCAACGAAATAGAAGACACCGAAAATTTCTCTCGTTCACCACAATAGGCAATATATCGATCCCCCATTTTGTTCGCTTCTAACACTTCTTTCCAACTGTATTGCAAAATTTCAGGCATCCAGGCCCCATGGCTCTGCTTCATCGCAGAAACCGCCACCTTTTGCATTCTCGCCAAATTGATTTTACCCCGCTCCCCATTCTGCGATTGAAAAAACACCATGGAGCTCACCCCCAGTTCTGTACATTTCTCTACCGCCCATTCCATGCGATCGCCTGATTTCAAAATAGAAACACATACATCCAA
>DBCP01000105.1:3998-4314 GCA_002293105.1 Bacteroidetes bacterium UBA955
TTTTGGTGATACTCGTTTCAAAACCCTGCTTGTTGCCCCTTGCGATTAGCCCCTCATAGAGATTCCCCATACCATCAGTGAAAGAAATTTCATCACCCACACCATACCGCAATACTTGCAAAGCATGTTTCGCTTCTATTTCATCAAAAAAAGCAACCTCTCCTTGAATTGAATTACAGTAAAAGGTGAAGTGACCGGGCATAATCAATTAATATAAAATAAATTACATTATAACTTATTCCAAGTAGTTCCGTCTTTACCGTCTTTGATTTCAAAGCCCTTCAACTTCAAAGCATCGCGAATTTGATCGCTCAAA
>DBCP01000129.1:0-13040 GCA_002293105.1 Bacteroidetes bacterium UBA955
TGCATTTATTGATCAAGTGGTTGCGCGCAACGATGTTCCTCTCGATTGGGTTTATACAGGAAAGGCCCTGTTTGCGCTCAATGAATGGCTGGAAGTTGAGGCGAAGAAGGGGACAGTATTGTCCGATGCAACGGGTGTTTTCCCAGTGCTGTTTTTACACACGGGTGGGGTATTGTGCCAGCCTAAGTAGTATTTTTTGGTGTCGTTAACAGCCAAGTTTGGATGAAATCAAGAGCAATCGAGTCTCATCTGTTTCCAACAAATCGTATGATCACATTGGGTCCACATTGCCGGTGATGGCCAGTTGGTATACTCTACCGTCTGTGAGTTCCACTTTGATGAACTTCTTAAAATACCCGAAAGCCCCTTTGGTGGTAAAAGCCGCGGTGACGGTGGCTGTTTGATTGGCCTCGATGGATCCTTTGGTATAATCGGATATGGTGCAGCTGCAGCCGGGTTCTACACTTTTGATTTCGATAGCACCGGGACCTAGGTTTCTGAGGGTAAATTCTGTTTTGGCGGGCTCTGGTGATTTAACGTATCCGAAGTCGTGGGCAGTTTTTAGCCACTGTACTTGGGGAAGGTTGCTTTCGTTGTTGTGCAATCGAATGTGCACGGGCTTATAAATGATGGGCCTTGTGCCTGGTTTGGTAATGGGTTTTACTACTTTGAGGTTGCCTTGAAGAACGAGTTCAATGACTTTGTCATCCGGCGTTTCGAGGTAGGCTTTTTTAACGAAGGTTCCTGGGGGGACGTTGTTGGTATTGAGGACCACGGTGACAGAGTCGGTGGTGAGGTGTTTTACGGAGTTGGGGAAAACGGCCGATATGCAATGGCAATCGGTTTGGATTTGAGCGATGTAAAAATCATCGAGTGAGTTGTTGCGCACAGCGAAGACCACTTCAACCATATCGCCCACATTGGCATTGACTTCTACCACGGTGGATCCGAGCACTTCAACGGGTTTGGAAAGGGGCTGTTGTGCGAACAGGGTTGCGAGTGTGTGGAGGCAAAAGAGTGTGGCGATGAGGATTTTTTTCATGGCAACGGGTTTGGTGTTGTTGGTGTGAAGGTAAGACAGATGCTATGGGGGATGTGTTGCACGGGGCAAAAAAAAGACTGGCGAAGCCAGTCTTTTTTGGATTATCGTATGATGATGGGTGAGCGAGGTTGCTCAGGCTCTTTTACCACATTACCAGAGATGGTCAGGGTAACATCGCCGCCATTGCTTTTTACAAAAATGGATTTGGTGAAGGTTCCGGGACGACCTTGGCTATTGTATTCAGCGGTGATAACGGCTGATTTGCCTGGAGCGATGGCTTCACGGGGCCATTTTGGTGTTGTACAACCACAGCTGGCCGATACGTTTGATAAAATCAATGGCTCGGTGCCGGTGTTGACAAATTTGAAATCGTAACGAGCGATTTGGCCTTCAATGATGTTGCCAAAACTGTGTGAAGTATTTTCAAATTTGATGCTGGCATTGCTGCTTTTGGTGGTAACGGCATTGGGACTGGTTACCACTTGCGCAATGGCCTGATTGCCTGCAAGGGCAACAATAAACAGGGTGCAAGCAACAATCAGTCTCATTACTTCAATTCGTTATTCTTTGGAGCAGGTGCTGTTTCTGAGTTTACGGTACCACTGATAATTAGGTCAGTAGAGGTGCCGTTATCGAAACTTACTTTGATTGACTTTTGGAAGAATCCTGGACGACCATCCGTACCATAACTAGCGGTTACTTCACCTACTTTGCCTGGCATGATGGGGGTTTTTGTGTAATCAGAAGCGGTGCAACCACAAGAAGGGTTGGCGGCTGTAATTACCAAAGGCGCTTTGGTTGTGTTGGTGAATCGGAAGGTTACTTCGGCCTTGGGACCCATTTTAATAGAACCAAAGTCGTGTGATTTCTTTTCCCATTTGATACCATCTTCTGTTTGTGCGAAGCTGGTGGTCACAAAAGCCAAAATGGCGGCCAAAAGAGTCAATGTTTTTTTCATCGTGTTAATTTTTTGTGTATAAAGCAAAGTCTGTACCAAAAATTACAGTTTGCGTTTTACTTCTTCAGTTTTGAAGATTTCGAGGTAATCTCCTACTTCGATATCGTTGAAACGTTCTACTTGCAAACCACATTCGTATCCTTTGGCAACTTCTTTCACATCGTCTTTGAAACGTTTGAGCGAATTCAATTCACCGGTATGGATGACAACGCCATCTCTGATTACGCGCAATTTTGCTTTGCGTTCGATCACACCCGATGTAACGTAACACCCGGCGATGGTACCCACTTTAGATATTTTGAATACCTCACGGATTTCCACGTTACCAATAATTTTTTCAACCACATCGGGGCTCAACATGCCTTCCATGGCTTGCTTGATTTCGTCGATGGCTTGATAAATTACGGAATAGGTTCGGATATCGATTTCTTCGTTTTCGGCGATTTGTTTTGCTTTTGCTGAAGGACGAACTTGGAAACCAACGATGATTGCATCAGAGGCTGAAGCCAACAATACATCGCTCTCTGTGATTTGACCCACACCGCTGTGAATTACGTTCACCGCGATTTCTTCAGTGGTCAATTTCAACAATGAATCCGCCAAAGCTTCAACGGAACCATCCACATCACCTTTTACGATCAATTTCAATTCTTTGAAGTTTCCAACGGCCAAACGACGTCCGATTTCATCCAATGTGATGTGACGCTTGGTACGAATACCTTGTTCGCGCACCAATTGTAGGCGTTTGTTGGCAAGGGCTTTTGCTTCGCTTTCATCTTCAAACACCACATAGGCATCACCAGCGGTAGGGGCATCGGAGAATCCGAGCATCTTTACTGGGGTACTTGGGGGTGCATGATCAATTTTACCACCGCGTTCGTTATACAACGCACGTACTTTGGCGTAATAAGGTCCAACCACTACGTGATCTCCAATGCGCAACGTTCCGGTTTGAACCAACATACTACAAACGATACCACGACCTTTTTCTTGGGTGGCTTCGATCACGGTTCCTTTGGCTCTACGGTTAGGATTGGCTTTGAGGTCCATCATTTCCGCTTCCAAAAGTACTTTTTCCAGCAATTTGTCTACGTTGAGACCTTTTTTTGCTGAGATTTCTTGGCACTGGAATTTACCGCCCCAATCTTCTACCAAGATGTTCATGGCGGAAAGTTGTTCGCGTATTTTATCGGCGTTGGCGCCTTCTTTGTCAATTTTGTTGAATGCGAAAACCATGGGTACCCCTGCTGCTTGCGCGTGGGCGATGGCCTCACGGGTTTGTGGCATAACGGAGTCGTCTGCTGCAATCACGATGATGGCCAAATCCGTTACTTTGGCACCCCTTGCACGCATCGCGGTAAACGCTTCGTGTCCGGGAGTATCCAAGAACGTGATTTTCTTACCATCCACCAAGGTTACCTCATAGGCCCCGATGTGCTGGGTAATACCACCGGCTTCCCCTGCAATTACATTGGCTTTACGCACGTAATCGAGCAATGAAGTTTTACCGTGGTCAACGTGTCCCATTACCGTAACGATTGGTGCGCGAGGGAGCAAGTCTGCTTCATCGTCCATTTCGTTATCGGCGGCTTCAATTTGTGATTCTGCATCCACAAATTCTACTTCGAAACCGAAGTTATCAGATACAATTTGAATGGTTTCAGCATCCAAACGTTGGTTAATAGAAACGATCAAGCCCAACATGAAACATGAAGAGATAACCTGCGTAACGCTGGTACCCATCATGGTTGCCAATTCGTTGGCGGTAAGGAACTCGGTCACCTTAAGGATTTTGCTTTCCTTTTCTTTGCGCAGGGTAGTTTCTCTGCGGTCGTTGGCGCGGTTTTCCTTGTTCTTTTGCTTGATTTTCTGCTTCATTCCACGAGTCTTACCGGCGTTGCCCATTTGACCCATGGTATTTCTCACTTTTTGCTGTACCGCTTCTTTCGTGATCTCAGCTTTGGGTGCTGTACGATTGTCGGTATTGGCCGCAGTGGCATTTTGATCTTGTTTTACACGCTCTTGTACAGCCACTTTTTCAGTGCCTGCGGCTTTGCGTTTGCGTTTGCGTTTTTCACGTAGATCGTCGCGTGCTTCACCGGCCAGCGATTTCACACCGGTAGGTGCTAGGGTTGGCAGGTTTATTTTTCCCAGGACTTTCGGACCTGAAAGCATTTCGAATTTGGTATCGATTTTTTCGATATCCTCTTCTTCGGGTTTGGCCGAGGAAGTTTTTTCTTTTTTTGCGGTTTTTACCGGTTCTTCCGGCGCAGCGGGGGCTTCTGCCACAGGTGCTGCGGATTGTGCATCGCGTTCAACAGCGGATGCAGCTACTGTCATTGTTTCAACTACAGGGGTAGCTTCAACCACAGGTACAGCCTCAATAGCGGGTGCAGCCTCAGCGGCAGGTGCAGCTTCAACAACAGGTGCAGTTTCTACTTTGGGGGCTTCTACTTTCGGCTTTTTACCGCCGATGTCGATTTTACCCAAAACTTTAGGCCCTTGAACTTCTTCTGAGCGTGTGACCACCTTTTCGGTTACAGGTTCTGGTGCTTTTGCTTCCGGCTGAACCACGGGTTGTGGTGCAGGTGTGGTAGTTTTGGCTACAGGTGCTGCTACAGGTGGCGGTGTAGACTTGTTATCGCGGTTGGTTTTCAACAGCTTCGCCTCGTCTTTTGCGGCCTTATCCGCGGAAAATTCACGAAGCAATGCTTGATACATGTCTTCGGTAATTTTCGTAGTGGGTTTGGGCATTACATCGAAGCCTCGCTGATTGAGCACATCGGCAAGTACTTGGAAGCTTCGATTCAACTCGGTGGCTACTTTTGCTAAACGGTATTCCGCCATATTTTCTTTCAAAATTAGTTCTATTGTCAATAAATCCCAAGGTTTGCTCCAATTCATCGGGGTGAACGGGGGCGGTTTGAATCAAAGCCCCACATCCTTGGGGTCTGTGGGGCTTTGTTTGCTATGTTAATCTTCGAATTCTATTCTCAGAATCTTCTGAACTTCAATAATGGTTTCTTCTTCCAACTCGGTTCTGCGCATCAAATCCTCTACTGGGGTATTGATGACAGATTTGGCTGAATCCAAACCAATTTTCTTGAATTCTTCGATGATCCAAGTATCGATTTCGTCCAAGAATTCGTCCAAATCCACATCGTCCTCGTCATTGGTGGTAACGGCCATTCTGTACACCTCAATTTGGTAGCCTGTTAATTTGCCTGCCAATTTGATGTTGTGTCCGCCTTTGCCAATCGCCAAAGAAACTTGGTCTGCATCCAAGAATACATCAGCCGTCTTTTTATCGTCGTTCAACTCGATGCGTGAAATGGCTGCGGGTTGCAATGAACGTTGGATGTATAGGTTGGTGTTGGTGGTGTAGTTGATCACGTCGATGTTTTCGTTGCGCAATTCACGAACTATGCCGTGGATACGTGCACCTTTTACGCCTACGCAAGCTCCCACTGGATCGATGCGGTCATCGTAGCTTTCTACAGCCACTTTGGCGCGCTCACCAGGTTCGCGAACAACCTTTTTGATGGTGATCAAACCATCCAAGATTTCAGGAACTTCCAATTCAAACAATCGCTCCAAGAACTCAGGAGAAGTGCGTGACAATACAATCTTTGGAGATCCTTTGTCCATCTCTACTTCGTGAATTACAGCGCGAAGCGTATCGCCTTTTTTGTACATATCGCGTGGAATCATGTGTTCTTTGGGAAGCGACAACTCGTTGCCGTCGTCATCCAGAACCATAATTTCACGTTTCCATACGTTGTAAACTTCGCCGGTGATGATTTCACCACGCTTGTCTTTGTACTTCTTGAACAACTCGTCTTTTTCCAACTCGATGATGCGACTCATGAGGGCTTGACGGGCGTTTAAGATGCTGCGGCGACCGAAATCATCGAGGAATACCTGTTGGATACAATCTTCACCTACTGCGTAATCGGGCTCCAAAGTTTGGGCCTCTGCCAGCGCGATTTGCAAGTTGGGGTCTTCCACTTCACCTTCCTCAACGATGAGGCGCAGGTGGTACATTTCGATGTCACCGGTTTCGGTGTTGATGATGATGTCGAAGTTGGCATCGTTTCCGTATTTCTTTTTCAGAATGTTCCGGAAAACGTCTTCAAGTACGCGCATCATTGTAGCGCGGTCGATGTTCTTGAACTCCTTAAATTCGGAGAAACTCTCCACAAGGTTGATGCCGAGATCTTTTGCCTTGACTTTCATATTATTTGAAGCTGATTATGATGGTTGCAGATTGAATGAGTGAAAAGGGAACTTCATGGGTTACCTCTATGGCTTTTTTTCCTTTTTCCTTGACGGTTTCGGTAATTACAAATACATCGCCTTCTTTGATTTCCAGTAATTTGCCGCTCAATAGTTTTTCGGCAAGTTGGAACTCAAACGACCTACCCACATGTTTGGTGTACTGTTTTCTGTTGGTCAGCGGTCGTTCTGCGCCGGGCGATGAAATCTCAAAGGTGAAGGCCTCTTCGCTCAAGTCTGAATCTTCTTCGTCGATCTTTTCAGAAATGTGACGGGTAAAATCAGACAGGGTTTTCATCGATAGGGGCTCTTCACTGTCTACGTAGAACTGAAATAACTTGGCAGGGCCCATTGTTTGGGCAACCAAGAACAATCCGAAAGCGGGTGCTTCCTGTTCAACGAGGGCGGTGAGTTTCTGTATTACGTTTGCCATAGTCAACAAAAAAGGGGACTGCTTTTGGCTTGTCCCCTTCCTAAGGTTAATTGGAAAAGTTTTGCAAATATACGAAATATTCCCTCAATATCCAAATTATTTCAGGACCTTGGCTTCAATGATGCTTATGTCTCTGGTTGGTCGATCCTGCATGTTTGTGGGTTGTGATTCGATGGCAGAAAGGACGTGGTAGCCGGAAACCAATTTTCCGAAAACGGTGTAGTTGTTATCCAAGTTGGGTGCACCGCCCCAGTTGGCATAGCGTTTTTTATCGATTTCGGGAATTTCAGCGTACAACTTATCGATAATGGGTTTCATTCTCTCTTGCACTTGGAGTTCGATGGCCCGCAAGCCAGCCATGTTTCCGCTCTGACTCATTATCTGACCATTGCGCACAGTTTCTGCATTGGCTGGATCTGTTCTGAAGATGTCGAAGGCGATCGTTTCCAGGGCTTGTTTGAATTGTGCTTCTGCAACTTTGGTTCCGGTGACGATGAAAAACTGTGAGCCGGAGCTGTTTTTCATGGGGTTCATCTCGTCGCTCTGACGGGCAGCGGAGAGCGCGCCTCTAAAGTGCTTGTATTCGCTTTTGATTTCGTTGGGTACGGTGTAGCCTGGGCCGCCATCGCCGAGCTGAGCTGTTGGCGCGGCACCTTTTGATTTTGGGTCGCCCGTTTGAACCATGAAATCTTTGATCACACGGTGGAACAAAACGCCATTATAGAATCCTTGGTTGACGAGTTTGATAAAGTTTTCGCTGTGTTGTTTCTGTTCGGGGTTAAGGGCCAAAACCATATCACCCACCGTTGTTTTGATGGAAACACGCGTCCAGTTTTCAGGCGCTGTACTATCGCTGTAATCCTCACCGCCGTTCGTGGGTACTGCCGCGGTGGCTGAATCGGACTGTGTGCTTTTGCTGTTAGAATTGCAAGCAGTGTTGGGCGCCAGGGCTCCCGCCATGATCATCGCGACGGGGAGGAACTTCAATGTCTTTTTCAACATAGTTTCAATATTACGAATTGCGTTTGATTATTGGAATTGGATGATTTCTTCACTTTCAAAATACTCAACAATGTGCTGTCGCATGAGACTCTCTTGTTCGAGGTATCCCAGATTGGGCAGCGGGGTTTTGTTTTCCCAAGCGGGCCAACCATTGATATCGAATCCTACATGCTCATAATATCCACTGAAGCTCAAAATTTTGCAGGTGGCGATGTGCATCAAGTGCACTTTTTCCTCTTTTGAAAAGGGTTTGTCGCGCAACTCCCCCAATTCTCGAACACCAATGAGGAATAAAATGGCATTGAGGTCGGGCTTTTTCTCAAAATTCTCTTCCACAAAGGCCACCACTTGTAGCCATTTATCCCTGATTTCATGCATTAATCCGTCTGCCATTCTGCATACAAAGGTCAACAATTATTTGTTCGTGGCGTAAGCGTGGCGTAATTTTTGTAACATTGGGGCAAGAAAATAAGCATATGGCATCACCCAAAAGTTTTTTAGTTCCCCTATTTGAGCGAGCGAAGAACGTGACCGATGTGTTGATTTTAAAACGGGCACGGGCTAAAAAATGGCAGGATAGGACATTAAAGAAAATGTTGTTCCAAGCGAGGGATACTTCTTTTGGCAAATTGCATCAGTTTGAATCGTTGTTGATTGCCGAAGATACCATCGCCCAATTCAAGAAAAATGTACCCATCACCGATTACGAGGGCATGCACGACTGGTGGCAGAGAGAATACAGTGGGGAAGACAATGTAACCTGGCCTGGGAGTACTAAATATTTCGCCTTGAGTTCGGGCACCACACAAGGGGCCAGTAAGTATATCCCGGTAACGCAGGACCAGTTGAAATCGATTGCCAGAGCAAGTCGGAGACAGTTGTTTGCCATCGCAAAGACCGATGTACCCAAGGATTTTTTCACCAAAGATTATTTGATGATTGGTGGTAGTACCGATTTGAGTTTTGACGGACAGAAATATTCGGGTGATTTGAGTGGCATTACCACCTTGAATTTGCCTTATTGGATCGAGCGTTTTGCCAAGCCTACGGAGGAGATCAAACGTGAAAAAGACTGGCATCAGAAGTTGGAAATTATGGTCAGTGAGGCCCCGAATTGGGATGTGGCGATGGTGGCTGGCGGGCCTGCGTGGGTGAAGATGTTGTTTGAGCGCATCATTGAGCGTTATAATTTGAAACACATTCATGAGATCTGGCCCCATTTGAGTGTGTATACTTGGGGTGCTGTATCGCTCACGCCTTACAAGGATCAGATTGATGCGATGTTGGGTAGGCCCATTTATTATTTTGAAACCTATTTGGCCAGTGAGGGCTTTATTGCCAACCAGACCAAGTTGAGCAGTGAGGGGATGGGATTGGTATTCCGGAACAAAATGTACTTTGAGTTTGTGCCATTTAATGGGCAAAACTTCAGTGAGTCGGGCGATATTTTGCCGGGTGCTGAGGCGTTAGACATTGACCAAGTGCAGGCCGGGGTGAGTTATGCCATATTGATTACGACCTGTGCCGGAGCATGGCGATATTTGATTGGCGATGTGATTCAATTTACGGATGTGGATGCTTGTGAGATCAAGATCACGGGTAGAACCAAGCAATATTTGAGTTTGTGTGGTGAACATTTGTCGGTGGAGAACATGAATCGCGCCACCAAGTCATTGGGCCAGTCGTTGGGTTTTCCGATACCCGAATTTACGGTGAGGGGCTTGAAGCACGAGCAGGGGGAGATGGGTCATCGGTGGTTTTTGGCTTATCCAGCGGGCGTGGAGAAACCGGATGCTGTTGAGGCGCAGCGCATATTGGATGAGGCGTTGGTGGAACTGAACGATGACTATGCCACGGAGCGCAAGCACGTATTGAAGCGGATGGAATTGTTTTGGTTGCCGGAGTCGGATTTTTTGGATTTCATGGATCATCGGGGTAAGTTGGGCGGACAGGCGAAGTTTCCGCGGGTAATGCCCGAGGCGGTTTACAATGAGTGGCTGTTGTTTTTGGGGAGTCGCTACCAAAAGGATACTTTTGCGTAATGCAGACTGAATCGAGTTCACATCACCGGAATTTAGAGGCGTTGGATTTTTTGTCGTTGGTGCAGGGCATCAACCAGGAGGATGCTTTGTTGCATGCACGGGTGGCGAGCGAAGCGAGCCACATCGCGGCGTTGTGTGAATTGGTTTTTTCGCGTTTGCAAGCCGGCGGTAGACTGTTTTATATGGGTGCGGGAACCAGCGGGCGGTTGGGGATTGTGGATGCCAGTGAATGTCCGCCTACCTATGGAGTTCCGTTTGATAAAGTGATCGGGATCATCGCCGGAGGCGATGGGGCCATCCGCAAAGCCGTGGAATTTGCTGAGGACGATTGGGACCAGGGCATTTTAGACTTGGAGGAATTTGGTGTGAATGAAAAGGACGTGGTGATAGGCATTGCGGCATCGGGCAGAACACCCTATGTGATTGGGGCATTGCGGGCGTGCAGGGAGCGCGGCATCGCCACGGGAGGTGTTGTATGCAACAAGGAGAGCCAAATGCGGGCAGTGTGTGATGTGTGTGTGGAGGTAGAAACGGGTCCGGAATTTGTGACTGGCAGCACGCGAATGAAGGCGGGCACGGCCACCAAAATGGTATTGAATATGATTACCACGAGTGTGATGATCCGATTGGGGCATGTGAAGGATAATAAAATGATCGACATGCAGTTAACCAACCATAAGTTGATCGCACGCGGAACAACCATGGTGATGGACGAAACGGGTTTGTCAGAAGCAGAAGCCAAGTCGCGTTTGTTATCGGCCGGATCGGTGCGCAAGGCAGTTGATCAGTGGCGTTTTGAGCAGCAGGGTTAGGGTTGGGTAGTTGCTAACTGTTGGGACTTAGGCAAGAATTTCCCAGGTACGATCGGCCAACAATCGCACAGTATTCAAAAAGGTATAAGGCGCATTTTTACCCCATTCATAGGGAGCAACCATGCTGAGCACTTGGGTGCCATCATCTTTTTGGTATACGTGATATATGCCGTGAATGACGGGCTCAAAATTGATATCTGCTTTGTAGATGGCGTGCGAAAGGGCCAGACGTTCTTCGATGCCTTTGGCTTGTTTCATCAGCAGTTCGGCCTGTTTTTTCAGCATAGAAATTTGCTGTTCGGCTTGGTGCTGCATGCTTTCGTGGGCATTGGCCACCAGCATTCGCTTGTCGATGGGTTCGATTTTGGGCGAACTAACACTGAGTGCATAGGGCGAACTGTGCGCTTCGCCTTGAAATAGGGCGTCTTTCAACACCAGCGGCCTGTTGTCTTGCGTAGATTCGTCAGTGGTATCGTGGGTGTCGTTGGCCAGCATGAAAGAAATAACAACTCAATGGGCAAATTGTTCCAGCGCCCAGTCTTTCTGTAGCAACAATTCGGCAATTTGAACGGCATTGGTGGCAGCACCTTTTCTCAAATTGTCTGAAACTACCCACATGTTGAGGGTGTTGGGAGCACTATCGTCGCGACGGATTCTACCCACGAATACATCGTCTTTATCGTGACAAGTAATGGGCATAGGATAGAGGTTTTCAGCGGGATTGTCTTGCAATGTAACGCCGGGTGCTTGGCTCAATTGGACTTTCACTTCTTCCAAATCGAAGGGATGCGCAAAGGATGCATTGACACTCTCCGAATGACCGCCCATGGCAGGAATACGCACGGTAGTGGCGGTGATATTGAGTTGGGGAATGTCCATAATTTTGCGTGTTTCCACCATCATTTTCCATTCTTCTTTGGTGTAGCCATTGTCCATGAACACATCGATGTGTGGCAGGGCATTGAAATCAATGGGATGGGGGTACACGGTATCGCCGTTGACGTTGGCGCGTTCATTGAGCAATTGGGTAACCCCTTTTTGGCCGGTTCCGGTAACACTTTGGTAGGTGCTCACCACTACGCGTTGCAGTTGATAGGCGTTGTGTAGGGGTTTGAGTGCTACCACCATTTGGATGGTAGAGCAGTTGGGGTTGGCGATGATTCTGTGGTGGGGTTGAATGGCCTCTGGGTTGACTTCAGGCACAACAAGGGGCACGGAGAGGTCCATGCGCCAAGCACTGGAATTATCGATGACGAAGGTATTGTTCGCTGCAAATTTGGGTGCCCATTCTGTGCTTACGCTTCCACCGGCACTAAAAATAGCGATATGGGGTTTGGCGTCAACGGCTTGTTGCAGTGAAATAATGGGGTATTCTTTGCCTTGAAATTGGATGATTTTGCCCACGCTTCTTTCCGAGGCGGTGGGGAGCAATTCGGTGATGGGGAAATTGCGTTCTGCAAGCACCTCAAGCATTTTTGTGCCCACCAAACCGGTGGCGCCAACGACAGCAATTCTCATCGATGTTGGGGTTGCAAAGGGGTGTTGTCTGGCGGTGTAGCGGGCAGGGTTTCAGTGGTTACATCTCCCTGTTTGGCAGCCGCGGAATCACTGGTGGTTGAATCTTGGTAGAGATCTTGGAACATGGCTTCGTTGCTCAAGGAATCCAGGGAGTCTTGCGTGTGTTTTTCAGATTCGTTAAAGGCTCCTTCTGGGTTGTTGGAGCAAGCGGCAAAGCCGAGGGCGATGCAGCCAATCAAGGCTAAAGGGAAGGTATATTTCATGGTTACCAAATATCTAGGGTTTCAAGGAGATCATTCCAAAGGTCGTAATTTTTCATGCCCACCACAGTTTCTTTTTCACAATTCAAGGAGATGGCTTCGGCTTGTAGGTCTTTGATGGATTGGGGCGATGTGATTTTTGGATCAACGCGGGTGATGGTTATGGGGGGTAGGCTATGCACGGTGGCGTTTTGGCCATCTGTGGTAATCCATTCATATCTTGGGTTTGGCAGGGCCTCTTGCCAAAATGCCAAATCCTCTGCTTTGCACTCAATGGCTTCTACTGGAAGGATATCGCACCAGCTGATGGCGGTTTCTTTGAGGTCTGTGCTGTAGAGTTCCAAGGTGAGTTTGGGTCCAGCGCACCAGCCAATAATTTCTTGTACGCTGGCTAGGGGTATTTCGCCGACGCGGAAGCCGATCCATTCCGACATAGCAGCAGCGGCGTACCGTGCGTCGGAGAGGTCTTGTATGTGGTTAAATTTAATTTTCATCGCATAAAAAAGGGCTGCGATTGCAGCCCTTTGATTTTGTTATACCAACAATCGGTAGGGCTCTTCTAAGAATTCTTTGAGTGTTTTGAGGAACTGGGCTCCCATGGCACCATCCACAACGCGGTGGTCACAGCTCAGGGTTACCTTCATGGTTTTCACCGGTTTGATTTCACCGTTGACAACACCCACGGTGTCTTTTACGGT
>DBCP01000129.1:13111-14867 GCA_002293105.1 Bacteroidetes bacterium UBA955
TCGATGCCAAACATGCCCAAGTTGCTAATAGTGAATGTGTTGCCTGCCCAATCTTGGGGTTGTAGTTTCTTCTCTTTGGCTTTCTTGCCGTATTCTTTCACTTCGCTGCTGATTTGGCTCAACGACTTGTTATCGGCAAAGCGAACTACGGGAACCAACAATCCATCTTCTACAGCCATGGCCACCCCGATGTGGATGTGGTGGTTGTAACGGATTTTGGTGCCCAGCCAACTTGAGTTGATATTTGGATTTTTGCGCAACGCGGCGGCTGCCGCTTTGATCACTAAATCGTTCATGGAAATCTTCACATCGCTCACGGTATTCATTTGCTCGCGGGCTTGTGTGGCTTTGTCCATGTTGATTTCTAACGTAAGGTAGAAGTGTGGTGCAGAGAATTTGCTTTCACCAAGGCGTGCAGCGATGGTTTTGCGCATTTGCGATACATTTACTTCGTGGAAGCTTTCTGTGCCCGATGCAGCTACCGGAACGGTTGCAGTTTTTGCAGTTGCTGATGGGGTGAAGGTTTCGATGTCTTTTTTGACAATTCTACCATTTTCACCACTTCCTTGTATTTGATGGATATCGATGCCTTTCTCTTCAGCCAATTTCTTGGCGAGTGGACTGGCTTTCAAACGTTCGTCGTTGCTGTTGGCAGACACTGGTTCCGGCGCAACGGGTGCTACAACGGGCGCCGATGCGGCTACTACTGGGGAGGGTGCTGACGCCTCAACGGGTGCAGATACCGCTGCTGGAGCGGGTGCTGCAGGTGCTGAACCCAAAAGGGATTGAAAATCTTCACCGGGGTTTCCCACAACGGCAATGATGCTATCCACGGGTGCAGCATCGCCCTCGTTCAAAGCCAAGTGAAGGATTGTGCCTTTGGCGTATACCTCCATGTCCATCGTGGCTTTGTCGGTTTCCACCTCAGCCAATATGTCTCCGCTTTTCACGGAATCACCTACTTTGTAGTTCCACTTAACGATGACACCTTCTGTCATGGTGTCGCTCATCTTGGGTAATCTAACAACTTCTGCCATAATCGTATTGACTTGCAAACTTACGCGTTTTTTGTTTCTACAAGGTATTTTGCCCGCTGATTTTATCAATTCTTGTAGAGTTTTTCGGGGATATTGGACACCAAACGGAACAATAAGTGTCATTTTAACGCTTGTAAGGCAATTGTGCGATGCGTTTTGGGTGGGTTGTTGAAATGTTTTTGGAGAATATTCGTCGCGGCCTTGAACATAACGGGTTGAATCGGTTAAATTTGTGCAACCCCTTATCTACCCATGAGTTCAGCATTTGTATACGAAGATTTTTTGCGGCATGTACTGGCCCACGGCGACCACAAATCGGATCGTACCGGAACGGGTACAGTGAGTGTTTTTGGCGGACAGCTGCGCTTTGATTTGCAGCAAGGGTTTCCGTTAATCACCACCAAAAAAGTGCATTTGAAGAGTATCGTTTACGAATTGTTGTGGTTTTTGAGAGGGGAAACCAATACCGCTTACCTCAAAGAGAATGGCGTGAGCATTTGGGATGAGTGGGCCGATGCAGACGGTAATTTGGGTCCGGTATATGGCAAGCAATGGCGTTCATGGGAGGCCAAAGACGGCAGTGTCATCGACCAAATTGCTGAGGCCTTATCGCTCATTAAAAACAGTCCTGATAGTCGTAGGATTTTGGTGAATGCCTGGAATGTGGGCGAAATCAAGCAGATGGCATTGATGCCTTGCCATACCATGTTTCAGTTTTA
>DBCP01000129.1:14950-20350 GCA_002293105.1 Bacteroidetes bacterium UBA955
TTGGGTGTGCCATTCAACATCGCGAGTTATGCTTTATTGACCTTGATGATGGCGCAAGTGTGTGGATTGCAACCGGGTGATTTTGTACATACGTTTGGCGATGCGCATATTTATAGCAACCACATGGATCAGGTTCAGTTGCAGTTGTCGCGGGAGCCCAGGCCCTATCCAACCATGAAATTGAACCCTGACGTGAAGGATTTGTTCGATTTCAAATTTGAAGATTTTACGTTGGAGGGATACGATCCCCACCCTGGAATCAAGGCACCGGTGGCCGTTTAACCGGTTAATTCGTCGAACGGCGAGGGTAGTTCGGTGATATTCCTATTACACATTCGTAAATTTGTACCTTTATGAATTGTCGATTACTAGATCATTTGTGTAGAATCGGGTGTTTGTTGATTGGTTTGATTACCACTGCGGTTCAAGCGCAAACCCCATCTCAAAAAGCAAGTATTAGCGGTTATCTTCGGGAGAAGAGCAGCGGTGAAATGTTGGGTAATGTGGTGGTTGCTGCGGCGCCGAGCAATACGCGAACTTTATCGAACAGCTATGGATTCTTTTCAATTACCTTGGCCAAAGGACAGTCACAGTGGGTGTATTTCCGGTTCCCGGGATTTGATACCGATAGTTTGTATTGGTCGGCCAAGTCGGATACGGCAGTAAACATTGAATTGTCGGCTAGGCAAGCGGTAGAATCGATGGGTGCCGTGGAAATTCGTGCGAAAAAGACCACGATAGCGGATCGAGCAGACATGAGTAGAATAGATATTCCCGTGCAGCAGATCAAAGACATTCCGGCGTTGTTGGGTGAAAAAGATGTCATGAAGGTGATTCAGTTGATGCCAGGGGTACAAAAAGGCGGTGAAGGACAGTCGGGCATCTATGTTCGCGGTGGGGGTCCAGACCAGAATTTGATTGTGTTGGATGAGGCCATAGTATACAATGCGAGTCATTTGTTTGGGTTCTTTTCGCTGTTCAACGGCGATGCCTTGCGGAGTGTGGAATTGGTAAAGGGTGGTTTTCCATCGCGGTATGGCGGACGGTTATCGAGTGTGATCGACATGAACATGAAAGAGGGTAACTATAAGAAGTTTGCTGGTGAGGTGGGTATCGGCGTGATAAGTTCTAGGGCGGTTTTCGAAGGTCCGATTGTCAAAGGCAAAAGCTCTTTCATGGTATCTGGAAGACGTACGTACTTGGATGCCTTGGTGCAACCTTTGATTATGGCGAGTACTGATGGGGCCAATGCTGGATATTACTTCTATGACATGAACGCCAAGGCCAATTACATTTTATCGAACAAAGACAAATTGTATGTGTCGGGCTATTTTGGGCGCGACAAATTTTACCTCAACGACAAACAGAATCAATCGCAGTTCAAGACCAATTTTGGCTGGGGAAATAGCACCTTGACGGGTCGTTGGAACCATCAATTTAATCCGCGCACATTTGCGAATGCCGCTTTGATTTATAGTCATTACGATTTGAGCATTAATATTTTGCAAAAGGAAAACGACACCAGTCAGTTCGAGTTGGGCTATTCCAGTACCATCAACGATTATGGTGTGAAATACGACGTGGATTATCGCCCCAATCCGAAGCACATGGTAAGGGCGGGTTTTTCAACCATTAACCATCAGTTTAGTCCCAGCGCCATCGTATTGAAAGTGGGATCAAATTTCAATTTCAACCGCAAAATTAAGGTGATCAATACCTATGAGAGTGGGGTATACGTGGAGGATCAGTGGCGGGAAGGGGCTTGGAATTTTTATCCTGGGATGCGGGTGAGTCATTATGTGGTGGATGGCAAGCAGCTAATCAATCCTGAGCCAAGGATGAGTTTGGCCTATAACATTCGAAAGGATTTGGCATTGAAGGGCAGCTATGCGTTGATGAATCAGTACATCCATTTGTTGAGTAGCACGGGGATTGGCCTACCAACAGATTTGTGGGTGCCAGCGACGGCGAATGTGAAACCCATGCAGAGTCAACAGTTGGCCGCCGGTATCGCCAAGGATTTTAACAAGGGCTATTCGTTGAGTGTTGAGGGTTATTACAAGACCATGACAAACGTAATCACCTACAAAGAGGGGGCATCCTTTCTTCTGGGCGATGATTTCTTTAATCCAGGTGTACCCACAAACGACAAGGCGTGGGAGAGTCAGGTTACCAGCGGATTGGGTTGGAGCTATGGCGCTGAGGTGTTTTTACAGAAACAAGTGGGTAAATTGAGTGGTTGGATTGGGTACACGTTGAGTTGGACGCAATTGCAATTTGATGAAGTGAATCAAGGAATAAAGTACTATGCAAAATACGATCGCAGACACGATGCTTCTATTGTGTGTATTTACCGTTTGAATAAGTTGTTTACGGCTTCGGCTACCTGGGTTTATGGCACGGGCAATGCGATCACGATGCCCCAAGGGTATCTGCGCGGTTCTGGGCATTACATGGGCTCTTTTCCCGAAGTTTGGGATGCAGCAAGCGGGTTTTTCAACAATGAGTTGATTGACTATGGCAAGCGCAACAGCTTCAGAATGGAGGCATATCACCGTTTGGATGTGGGTTTGCAGTTTAAAAAGGAAAAAACACGAGGCATTCAAACCTGGGAATTGAGTTTTTATAATGCGTACAATCGTTTCAATCCGTTCTTTTACTACGGACAACTGAACGATGCGGGAACCGTTAGGACCTTGAAAAAGGCAACATTGTTTCCCATGATACCTTCTTTGAGTTGGACCTTTAAATTTCGTTAATTGAGCACATGAAAAAGTATTTTTTCCATTGGATATTGGGGTTGCTGCTGGTGGCAAACACGGGTTGTTATGATCAAGATGCAGAGGTTGATTTGCCAACCTACAACAAACGCACAGCGATCACCTGTTATTTGTCGCCCAAGGATCAAAACATTACGGTTGAGTTGGGCCATACAATGCCGTATTTCGGTAAGCAAACCAGTGAAATTCCGCGGATTGGTGATGCAAGAGTGACCATCACAGATTTAACAGCCAGTAAATCAGTCGTTTTGCCGTTTGATTCCTCCATTATGTTGTATCGAATCAGGGCGTTTGCTTTGCCCATTGTAAATGGTCATGAGTACCGGGTGGATGTAATCATGAAAGACGGAACCGTTCATTGGTCAAAGACCACAGTACCGCCGGCCTTGAAAGAGAACGATTTGACAATTGGTGAGTATCGC
The DNA here is from genome assembly GCA_002293105.1 of Bacteroidetes bacterium UBA955. Taxonomy (GTDB): domain Bacteria; phylum Bacteroidota; class Bacteroidia; order NS11-12g; family UBA955; genus UBA955. The sequence continues at coordinate 18,153 of DBCP01000129.1, forward strand.
ATTGGTAAATTGGCAACCAATGACTGGGGTGGGCAAGAGGTGAATGTGGGTTTGGAGTTAAAATCGGGTACTACCTTGAGTGGATTTTATTACGCACCCAAATTTGAAATGGTGTTGGAAGATGGAATTGGCGATTTTTATGGTACGGAGTTGTTTTTTAGCAACGAAGGCATTGCCGAGGGAAAAACGGCCGATACGTTGCGCTATTTGTTCAATGACCGCATTTTTATGGGTGGCTTTGGTGGCGGTGGAAGCAGTACCGCCACAGATCCATTGACATTGAGAGAGGTTGTCGGAACTTTCTGGGTGATGGACGAGGGCTACAAGGAGCGGTACTTGCGTGATTTGCAAATCTCAGACAATCCTTTTGCCGAGCCCGTGCTGTTGTTCTCCAATTGGAGCAACGACGCGGTGGGTGCCTTGGGTTCTTACGATTGGATAGAAACCTCTTTGGTGCCTTAAAGCCCTTCGCCGTTAGGCGGCGGCTTCCGGCGATTCCACTATTGTAGTCATGTGGATTCATTGATTTGTCAAATGAGGAAGCTTGTTTGAATTTCGTATTGCATGTTGGACGCATTTTTTACTTCCATTGATGAGTCGGTTTGGGCCCCCCACCGCGATCGCAAAGAAACGGTTGGTGGCAAACTGTTGGTACATGGGAAGTCGTTCCCGAAATTGAAGAAAACCAAACTGGCCTTGATTGGCAATGGTCCGGAGGCCGATGCCTTTCGCAAATCCTTTTATCGATTGCAATGGCGATTTGGCGATTTGGTCATGGCAGATTTGGGCAATTTGGTGGAGACAGAAGATGAAACGCAGCGACAGTTTGCTTTGAGCGAGGCCATGGGTGAATTGCTGGGGATGGGAATACATGTGGTGGTAGTTGGTGGTAGCGCAGGACTTATGTATGGACATTACAAGGCTTACCGACAGCATGATACACCCGTTGAGATAGTTCAGGTTGCACCCGGTATTGATATGGAAGAGGGAACCCCTTTGCGCTCTATTTTGGTGGAAAAACCGTCGAATTTATTCAACATTGATTTCTTGGGCACGCAAGCCTATTTTATATCGGAGAGCACGGCGGCATTGTTAGAAAAAATGTACTTCGAAAACCACCGTTTAGGGGAAGTTCGGGATGCGATTGAGGAAACAGAGCCCATTCTGCGCAGTGCGCACATGTTGCAGTTTGATATGAATTCGATTCGCCGCTGCGATGCACCATCGACTATTTTGGGTTCGCCCAATGGGTTGTATGCGGAAGAAGCTGCCAGAATTTCGCGTTATGCTGGGATATCAAATCAGTTATCGTCGGCCTTCTTCTATGGATTAAAACCTGATGAACAGGATGAAGCAACGGTGGATTTACTGTCGCAAATGGTTTGGTATTTTGTGGATGGTTTTACCAGTCGGTACCACGATCATCCCACCCATGATTCGACCGATTTTTTGATTTACCGAAATAGATTGAGTTCTACCGGACATGAAATCGTGTTTTACAAGAGTCGGAAGAGCAATCGTTGGTGGATGGAAATACCGCATCCGTATGATAAGCGGACGTTTTTTATTGGCTGTTCCTACCGCGATTACGAACAAGTATGTGCCGATGAAATGCCTGATCGTTGGTGGCGTGCTTACCAGCGTTTGATGTGATTTTCGGCGAAATGCTGAACCAATTCAGATTTATTGTGTTCTACTCGACGCAACAGCGTTAAATTTGCACCTAATATGACAGAAGGATTTTTCCCCTTAACCGTGAAGAAATTGGTTCGTGAAACCGCGGATGCCACCACATTGTACTTCGAAATTCCTGAAAACCTGAAAGATACCTTTGTGTATACTGCGGGACAGTATTTGACTTTTGAGGTTGAATTGGCTGGAGAGAAAGTTCGTCGTTCATATTCATTATGCACCTATGCCGGTGTAGATGCAATGCCCGCCGTGACCGTGAAAAAGGTCGATGGTGGTAAGATGAGTAATTATTTGAATGCCGAAATCAAGGAAGGTGATGTGCTATCGGTGATGCCCCCCATGGGAAAATTTACCGTGGTTCCCGATGCTTCGCGCGCTGCGCACTATGTGTTGTTTGGTGGAGGTAGTGGTATCACGCCTGTTTTGGGTATCGCAAAAGCCGTTTTGGCGGATGAGCCCAACAGCAAGGTGACCTTGGTATACGCCAATAGAAATCCGGATTCAGT
>DBCP01000129.1:20461-21462 GCA_002293105.1 Bacteroidetes bacterium UBA955
TTGAAGGGGATGTTGACCGCGGATAAGGTGCAATCCATTGTGAAATCGAAAATTGGCGGATCATTTGATCAGTATCAGTACTTCATTTGCGGACCGGGCCCGATGATGGAGGTGATCAAAGACGGTTTGCGCAATTTGGGTATTTCAGGCGATCGCGTAAACACAGAATATTTTTCGGCACCCACAAGCAAGAGTGTGGCCGATGAAAAGCCTTCACAAAGTACAGATTTCAATGGTGTTTCTGAGGTAACATTGACCGTGTATGGCAAAACCCACACCATCACGTGTGATCAAAACACCACCATTTTGAATGCGGCGATGAAGCAAGGCATTGATCCACCATACAGTTGCACCGTGGGCGTTTGTACCACATGCAGGGCCAAAGTGACGGCAGGAAAAATGCACATGTTGGAGCGCGAAGGATTGAGCGATGCTGAAATCGCCGAAGGGTATGTGCTTACTTGCCAGTCAGTACCTAGAAGTGCCGAAATTACGCTGAAGTACGAATAAGCAGAGGCTTATTCATCATCGGTTTCCATGGCTGGAGCCGCTTGGGTATACTTTCTAATTTTGTTTAATACTGTGCTAAAGTCTTCAGGCAATTCGCTGCTGAAGAACATTTTTTCGCCGGTGGTTGGGTGAATAAAGCCCAATTCTTTGGCGTGCAATGCTTGGCGCGGCATAATGGTGAAGCAATTTTCAATGAATGGCTTGAATTTGGGTAGTGCAGAACCTTTTCGGATTTCCAAACCTCCATACAATTCATCGGAAAACAGCGGGTGTTTGATGCTTGCAAAGTGGGCACGTATTTGGTGCGTTCTTCCTGTTTCTAATTCGCACTGAACCAGCGACGCGAAGTAAAAATTTTCCAAGGTTTTATAGTGAGAGATGGCCAATTTGCCCTCTTCTTCGGTTTCAAAGCACTTCGATCTTCTGCGGTCTGATGGATCGCGGTTCAAATAACTGCGAATGGTGCCATCCTTGGGTTTGGGTTCGCCCCA
>DBCP01000129.1:21494-22887 GCA_002293105.1 Bacteroidetes bacterium UBA955
TGAATGCTGTGGTCGTAGAATTGCTTGCCCAAATGCGACAAAGCGTAATCCGTTTTGCCGATCACCAACAATCCTGAAGTGTCTTTGTCGATGCGATGCACTAAACCCGGTCTGTGGTATTGGTCTTTGGTGGGAAGCTGTCCAAAATGATACACCAAGGCATTCACCAACGTGCCGGAATAGTTATTGTGACCAGGGTGTACCACCATGCCTGCCACTTTGTTCACCACCAACAAATCATCGTCTTCGTATACAATGTTGATGGGAATGTTTTCAGGATAAACTTCCGTATCACGGGGTGCGGTTGGTAACAAGACGCGAACATGATCGTTCGGTTTCACTTTGTAATTGCTCTTGGTGGGTTTGTCATTGACCACCACGGCGCCTGATTCGATTCCTGCTTGGATTTTAGAGCGACTTGCATTGGCAATTTTGTGCATCAACCACTTGTCGATGCGCATTTGCTCTTGCCCTGGATCGGCGGTAAACGCGTAGTGTTCGTATAATCCTTCGTCGAGGATTTCTTCTTCTGCTAAACTCACGGTGCAAATTAAATGCTAAACCGCAGTTGTCCGAGCATTAATCCACCCCAACCGGCTTGATTTACCAAAACAGTTTGTCCTTTGGCATTGGTAACCTCGGTGGCTTTTTCCAAAAAGGTATGGGTATGTCCGCCCACAATCGCAGTGATACCATGGGTTTGGGCGGCAAGTTTTAGGTCATCGATTTTGCTGGTGTCATACGAATACCCCAAATGAGAAATTACAAAAACGGCATCGCAGTGTGCCTCATTTCGCAGGTAATCCACGGTTTTTTGTACTTGTGTCACGGGGTCTTGGTATACCAAACCAGGGATCATGCGCTCGAGAATGAGATTTTCGGGGCTAATACCCACGGCGGTGATGCCAATTTTCTTGTGGGCGATCTGAATAATTTTGTGGGGTTGAACCAGGTCTTTGAGCGGGGTGTTATGCAATTGATAGTTGCAATTGAGCATCCCAACACCGGGATTTTTCTCCAGCATATTGGCCAAGTGTTCGATGCCATTGTCGAAGTCGTGATTGCCCATGGTGGTTGCGTGGTAGCCCATGTTTTGCATCCACTGATATTCCACTGCGCCACCAAACAGGTTGAAATAGGGCGTGCCTTGGAACACATCGCCACAATCTAATAACAGCACGTGGGGGTGTTGTTTTCTGTGTTGTTGGATGAGGGTGGCTAGGTTGGCGATGCCTCCTTTTCCGGCCATGGGGTGGTTGGCGGGGAAGGGTTCTATGCGGGAGTGGAGGTCATTGGTGTGCAACACGAGCAAGTCTAGGCGCTCCTGGGATTTTTTGTTGCCGCTGTTCGAGGCAGATTGCAGGGTTTTTGCCATCGCATCCATGGGCAACGC
>DBCP01000108.1:0-6173 GCA_002293105.1 Bacteroidetes bacterium UBA955
ATTGCAGAGTCGTACAACCTGGAATGGAAGAAATTGGTCAAATATTACACAAAGATTACCTGCTTTTGCAGGACGGTGACCTTTCTGGTTCAAACCTGAATGAGCGTCTGATGATGCATGCGCAGTATTTACGAACATGCAACTTTGCAGAATTCCGCTTACTGATTCCGCACAAAACACCAGAAGCTACACTTGCAACGTTGAATAACTTCATCAGCAAGCAAAACATCCCCGGTGCACTGCGTTATTATATTCCAATTGACAATCGTTCCAAATTTGACGAGGAGGTGGTTTTGAACACCGACCTTAGTTTCAAAGACTGGGTAGCGGTTTTACCCTCAGAAGATTTTCGCTATGAGAATTTCGCCAAGAAAATCTGGAATTTGAGCATGGGTGGAAAAGCCATATTGGTATTACTCCCAGAGCGCGTTGAACAGTGGCGAAAAAAGACAACCCATTTCAAAAGACTACACCTCAAAGGGGCGAACATGGCCTTTTCTGGTTCTTCCTTATACAAATTGGGATTCTTCCACAAGAGCAACCTCATTGCTTTGCATAAATCACGCATCATACACATGTGGCTTACGCCCCAGATTTACGATGTAAACTCTGCCTTATTCAAAAAGGATATGGGTATTCGCCTTGCCGCGATAAAGAGCATCAAAACTCCTCAAAACGATTTATAATTTTCTTCCTTCCTTCCGATCGGGAGCGAAGTGGATTTACTGTGCATGTCAAGACCAATCTTCAATATTGGCAATCTTGACCAATTCCCCAGGCATCCCATGATCATCAAATTGATTGAGGCATCCGAGAGGTTGAAATATGATTTAAATCATAGTAACCACAACAGGAGCCCGCCGTCGATGATAAGCCTGTATAGTCGAAACGGCCTCACGATATTTGGAAACCACATGATGGTCCAATAAAGGAGAAGTAAGGCGGGCAGACCCCAGCTCCGCTGGGCTTGCCCGCCCCACAAAACCATCAAACAAGCCGTCACCGCCACCATCGAAATGGTGAGCCCACGCGTTCCGAATGACCGCCAAATATTGGTTGAATGCGAAACCCCATCCTTGTCCTGCTCAAACCACTGCATCACCCAAACATTCAAAATAAAAACGAGCACCCCTTGTCGACACAAAGGCAATTCCCATGGCCCAGACACATCCCAAAACAAGGCAAAAGCAAACGTAAATGCGATTAAAAATGGCCCAAGTAAAGCCGAAATTTTTCCGCCCAAACGATGAACAAACACATAGCCCATCCCTCCCAATATCGCCCATCGAAAAGCACTAGACACAACCGTAACACTGAGCACAGTTATGAAAGGGGCAACCAATAATAACCCAAAAAAAGGCATCAACCCCCAAAACAAAACCCAAAACACCTGCCACGAACGCATAGAAAATCCCAGCGCATCCCAATGCAACACATCCTTAAAAAAATCGACAGTATACACCCAAATACAACAACTCAGTAGCAAAAAATCTGCAAGATGCAACTGCCTAAACCCGTTTAAAACGGTCCCTTCAGAAAGAACATTTGTTGGACCGGAGGACAGCCTTGACAACAACAAAACCCGCAACAAAATAAAAACAGCAGCTACCAATGGAATTCCCATTGCCTGTGTGCCAAAAAACGGTTTCCCCTGTGATGCACCCTGTTTCCGCAATGCCACCAGGAGTCTAGCGATCATGCTTAATCCTTTAATGCCGTAATCTTTCCAATATTCGGAATCGCCCTGCGCAAACTCTCCTCAATCCCCGCTGTCATCGTCATCTCGCTCATGCTGCAAGTGCTACATGCTCCGGTCAATCGCAACACCACATCCAATTCACTGTTGACCTCCACCAACTCCACATCCCCACCATCGGCATGCAAATAAGGACGGATGGTTTCTAGGACCTGCTCTACTTGGGTATCAATGGCGCTCATGGTGAGCAAAAGTAATATTATTTTGTGATTTGCAACATACTCACTTGCTGCGCCAAAGCACTCGCTACAGGATAGTATGGTGCCAATTCTGGCGATGTTGCGGTAATATTTCCTTGGTCGATGTGTTGCATCAAGGCAGGATTCAAAGGCAATTCACCCAAAAAGGGCACATTGTATTCTTTGGAGAGTGTTTGTCCTCCCCCTTCACCAAACAAGCGATATTTTTTGTCAGGGGCGTCATCTGGCGTAAAGTAACTCATGTTCTCCACTACACCCAAGATGCGTTTGTTCACCGCTTCCATCGAGAACATACCCATCGCCCTGCGCGCATCGGTCAGTGCCATTTCTTGCGGGGTAGTTACAATCACAACCCCCGTTAAAGGTACGTTTTGTACCAAACTCAACTGCACATCGCCCGTTCCTGGAGGTAAATCAATGATTAAATAGTCCAAATCTCCCCAATCGGTGTCCTGCACAAACTGCTTGAACGCACTGGAAATCATCGGACCTCTCCATACAATTGGTTGTCCGGGCGCCGTCATAAACCCAATACTCAACAACTTCAGCCCTTTGGCTTCGATGGGAATCATGATCTGTTTATCGCCCTTCATGTACATCCGTGGCGATTCTGAAACGCCAAAAATGGTTGGAACACTGGGACCGTAGATATCAGCATCGAGGAGTCCCACTTTGGCTCCCATGCCATGAAGTGAAAGCGCCAACGCGGCAGAAAGCGTACTTTTGCCTACACCGCCCTTGCCAGAAGCCACGGCAATGACATGTTTGACACCGGGCAACACTTCAGAAACAGGAATACTGCCACGAACCCGAGAAGTGGTATTCACAATGACCTCTATGTTCGGGTCCACCATCATTCGAATGGCTGTTTTGCATGCGTTCACCATCATGTCTTTCATGGGACATGCGGGTGTTGTAAGCACCAAAGTGAAGGAAATATTCTGTCCGATCTCCAAGTCTTCGATCATCCCCAAGGTGACCAAATCCTTTTTCAGATCGGGATCATCAACATGCGATAAGGCCTTGAGGACAGCTTCTTGGGTAATCATTTGAAGGAATCAACAATGCGTTTGAAAAATCGTTTTTCGAAGTTCCAGAAATAGCGGAATTGGCCGAAGCAAAATCCGTAGGTGAGCAACAAAATATTGTAAACGGGAAGAATCAAGACGTAATAAACGACATCCACCCACCAATCCTCTCCCATGTAGGGCTTAAAAAATTTCTTCAGGTACATCACAGTAAAACCGGTTAAGGCGAATACCAACAAGATTACCCATACCATCCAGGCTTTCTCTACATTCCAACGCTGTTTGAGACGATTTACAAAGCTCACCCAACAAAGGTACTTCATAAACATGAGCAGTTGAATTCACATTACATTTAAATGACAATTTGATACTATTTTTCACTTCTGTGGCGAAATGACGAAATGTTTCAGCAATTAATGGGAAATTCGCGGCATGGAAGAGCCAATCATTGCATCGAGCGCACCCGAGATACCCTCAGGGCCACAACCCACACAACTCGTGTTGCTACCGCTGCCCATTGGCGAACTCAGCTGGGGATGGATGAACACCCCCAATTACATCGACGCCATCATGCCCATCAAACACTGGGTGGCCGAAGATGCCAGAACGCTCAGACGCTTTATTTCCAGTTTGAAATTGGGCATCGTCATCAATGATTTGGATATTTTCGAATTCAACATCCGCACCCCCAAGCAAGAGCTAGAGAAGTTCTTTAAGGAGATCAAAGGTGCAACCCACGTGGGTGTAGTTTCGGAAGCAGGCATGCCATGCATCGCTGACCCAGGTGCATTGGCGGTAAAATTGGCGCATCAGCGGGGTTGGGACATCAAACCCATCATGGGACCCAACAGTTTGATGCTGGCCCTTGCTGCCAGTGGATTGAGCGGACAAACATTCACTTTCCACGGGTATCCACCGATCAACGAAAACGAGTTAAAACAACTCACCTTGTTGTTGCAGAACAAAGCCACCGACAAACACAGTCATTTGTTCATCGAAACCCCCTATCGCACAGACCGTTTACTTCAGTTCTTTTGTAAAAATTTGCCGAGCGATATGCTGCTTTGCATCGCAAAAGATCTTCACACAGAGGGAGAATCCATTCGCACCCAAACCATCGCCGATTGGAAGAAAAAAACCGAAACTTTTGGCAAAAGTCCCTGCGTTTTCGTGGTGGGCCGTTAGCACAGTCTACTACCTTATTCACAAACGGAGAACAACTTATGATACAATTTCATAAAGACCTTGTTAAATTTGCATAAATACTTATTGTAGTCCATCATCATGAGAGATATTTTCGAAAAATTGCATGAGCGTATGGGTCCTTTGGGCCAGCACGCCGACGACGCACACGGCTATTTCACTTTTCCGAAGCTGGAAGGTCCGATTGGACCCCGAATGATTTTCAGAGGCAAAACCCGTTTGAATTGGAGTTTGAACAACTATTTGGGATTGGCCAATCACCCCGATGTGATGAAGGCAGATACTGATGCGGCGGCTCAATTTGGCATGGCTTACCCGATGGGTGCTCGTATGATGAGCGGAAACAGCAATTACCATGAACAACTCGAGCGCGATTTGGCAAGTTTTGTTGGAAAGCCCGATTGCATTTTATTAAACTACGGATATCAAGGCGTGTTGAGTGCGATTGATGCCCTAGTTGACCGCCATGATGTAATTGTGTACGATGCAGAATCGCATGCTTGTATCATCGATGGGGTTCGTTTACACATGGGTAAGCGATTTGTATACAACCACAACAACATGGAGAGTTTGGAACAACAACTCAAGCGCGCCACCAAGATGGTTGAGACCACGGGTGGTGCCATTTTGGTCATTACTGAGGGTGTTTTCGGGATGACCGGATCTCAGGGTAAGCTGAAAGAGATTGTTGCCATGAAAGAAAAATTCAATTTCCGATTGCTCGTAGACGACGCACACGGTTTTGGCACCATGGGTAAAACGGGCGCGGGAACAACAGAAGAACAAGGGTGTACAGAGGGCGTAGATGTTTATTTCTCAACCTTTGCGAAATCAATGGCTGGCATTGGGGCGTTCATTGCTTCGGAGCCACACGTGATTAAGTTCTTGCGTTATAACATGCGTTCTCAAATTTATGCCAAAGCGCTACCAATGCCTTTGGTGATAGGTTCGATCAAGCGATTGGAAATGATCCGTACCATGCCTGAGTTGAAGGAGAAATTGTGGACGATCACCAACGCATTGCAGAATGGTTTGCGCGATGCCGGATTCAACATTGGCATCACCACCACCCCTGTAACGCCGGTGGTATTGAACGGAACCATTCCAGAGGCCACACACTTGACCCACGACTTGCGTGAGAATTTCAACATATTCTGCAGCATTGTGGTTTACCCTGTTGTACCTAAGGGCATGATTATTTTGCGTTTGATTCCAACAGCTGTTCACAGCTTGGAAGATGTAAATGAAACCATCGAAGCTTTTAAATCTATCAAAAGCAAATTGGACGCTGGCGAATATCGCAAAGAAAAACTGGCTGAGTTCGCCTAATTTCGTTGCCGTTGGATAACGGCTGCGGAGGATGGAATTACGAAAGAATATCTCGCAAGGGTCGTTTTGGTTCGCCATAACGACCCTTTTTGTTTTGGGCATTGTACGATGTCACAGGTTGGCTGTCATGGATGAGCAATTGTCGAATGCGGCAGTATCAGACAGTGCCATGTTATCGGATACATTACTAGGGAAACCCCATTACGACAAATTCAGAAAAAGGCGATGGAAAAAATGGGAGCACAACCGTGGTGGGCGCGACACGTTGAATGTGGCGGATGCTGTATCGTCGTATGCGGGTAGCAAGGGGAAACCGCTGTCGCCCAAATTGGCGTTGGAATTGTTGTTGGCATTGCGATCTTCTGGTGGCAGAGGGTTTACTGCTGGGGTATTGAAGGGGGAATCGACGGAGTTGGGGAGGTCCGCGCGACTGTTGGCGGCCGACAGCCTTCGGCTGGGCCGCCAACTGGAGACGTCGGTCCGACGCACGAATCCATACGGTTCCAGGCCTTTGGCCTGGAACCGTATGGATAGTACCCAATGGGACGCCCTGCCAGGCATCGGCCCAGCAACAGCACGTAAAATCATCCGATACCGAAATAAACTCGGGGGATTCACATCGCCCAACCAACTCCTTGAAATACCAAAACTTGACAC
>DBCP01000108.1:6262-11322 GCA_002293105.1 Bacteroidetes bacterium UBA955
TGGTCAACCCTCTACAAACACCCCTACATTGGTCCAGCCAAAGCCAAAATTCTCCATCCCTTCCTTACCCTGTACCCCAATCTGAATCAAGACACTTGGAATAAAATGCAAGGTTTAAACCCGAGCGATAAAGAAAAAATAGCCCCCTATTTACAATTCACTGACTAAGAAAATTGAGCGCTCACGAACTTGGTCGGAAATGACATTTCTTAGGATTTTTCATCCCTTTCATTTTCTATCTTTGTTGTGTAGTTATGGCAAGTTTTCAAGAAAGCGAAAGTGTGCAAATGGTACGTCAAACCGTACGAGATTTTGCCGAAAAAAATATCCGTCCCTTTTTGATGGATTGGGACGAGTCACAAACTTTCCCCATTCACATTTTTAAAGCATTGGGAGAATTGGGCTTAATGGGGGTATTGGTTCCTGAGAAGTACAACGGTTCTGGACTCTCCTACTTTGAATATGCCGCCGGCATCGAAGAATTGGCCAAGGTATGTGGTTCTGTTGGTTTGAGCATGGCTGCGCACAATAGTTTGTGTACTGGACATATACTCGCCTTTGGAAACGAAGAACAAAAAATGCGTTGGTTGCCCAAATTGGCTACCGCCGAATGGATTGGTGCTTGGGGTCTTACTGAAGCCAACACCGGATCAGACGCCCTTCGGATGCAATGTACCGCCAAAAAAGATGGCGAATATTGGGTTTTGAACGGCTCAAAAAACTGGATCACACACGGCATCACCGGCGATGTAGCTGTGGTATTGGCTAGAACTGGCGAGTTGCTTGATTCGCGTGGCATTACAGCATTCGTGGTGGAACGTGGCACCCCAGGCTTCAGAGGAGGCAAAAAAGAAAATAAATTGGGCATGCGCGCCAGTGAAACTGCCGAAATGATCTTTGAAGACTGTCGCATCCATGAAAACCAAATTCTTGGCAATGTTGGCGACGGTTTCATCCAAGCCATGAAAGTATTGGATGGCGGACGTATTTCGATTGCTGCCCTTTCGTTGGGAATCGCCAAAGGTGCTTTCGAGGCCAGCGTGAAATACGCCCAGGAACGCGAACAATTTGGCAAACCCATCGCCCAATTTCAGGCAATAGCCTTCAAATTGGCCGACATGGCTACGCGGATCGAGGCCGCTGAGTTACTAACATTGGAAGCCGCCGATCGCAAAAACAAAGGACTCAATATGACCAAAGAAGGTGCGATGGCAAAATATTACGCCTCAGAGGTGAGCGTATATTGCGCCAATGAAGCTGTGCAAATCTTTGGTGGATACGGATATACAAAAGACTTCCCCGTTGAAAAATTCTACCGCGATTGCAAACTTTGCACCATCGGTGAAGGCACCAGCGAAATTCAAAAATTGGTGATTTCAAGAAACATCTTGAAAGATTAAAATTTCTTGCCAATTTGAAAAGAAAAGCGTATTTTTGTGACCCAAAATAAAATTTAACATGCTTGTAATTAACGTAAAAGAAAACGATTCGCTCGAAAAAGCTTTGAAGAAGTTCAAGAAGAAGTTCGAAAAAACTGGTGTTGTAAAAGAACTTCGCGCTCGTCAAGCTTTCGAAAAGCCCTGTATCACCAAGCGTATGCAGAAAATTCGTGCGGCTTACAAACAGCAAATGCAAATCGCTGACGTAGAAGGATAATTCTACCCAGTTGAAAGATATTGAAGCCACCCTTTGGGTGGCTTTTTTTGTTATCCGACATTCACTCGCAACCCATCGCCCAACCCTATTTCCGGGGATGCAAAGCGTGAATCTGCTTTAACTTCTCAAAAGAATTCTTGGTATACACTTGGGTGGCCGACAAATTCGCATGGCCCAAAATGTCTTTAATCGCCAATAAATTGGCGCCATTGTTCAACATGTGTGTTGCAAAACTGTGTCGCAAAACGTGCGGACTCGTCTTTGCGGCGTGTGAAAACAACTTCAAATAGTGATTCACCAAGCGATACACGTACACCGGGTATAACGGCTTACCCTTGTCAGTAACAAACAAATGGACATGGGTATGTCCCACCAAATAAACCTTCAACCAATCCACCATTTCAGGATGCATAGGAATGATGCGCTCTTTATTCCGTTTACCCAACACACGCAGCGAATTGCGATGAAAATCAATATCACCCACCTTCAACCCAATTAACTCGCTCAAACGCATCCCTGTGGTGTATAAAAGCAACAACAGCAATCGGTCACGATCGCCATGTTCCACCTCGTTCCATGGAAAGCGCGCAAATAGATTGTGAAGATCCGCAGCCGGTATGTCTTTCACCAAGACCTTGGGCATTTTGGGTAGGATGATCTTACTCATCGGATCTATTTTCAACTCGCCTTGCTTCCGCAAATACTTAAACCAACCGCGCACGCTGGAAACCTTCCGGTGAACCGAACGAGGTGTAAGGCCATTCTGCAGCAACATCGCCATGAAACCCCGAATATGTATGGGTTTGCAATCCACCAAAGCAGTCACGTACTGGGTGGCCAAAAAATCTGTAAACTGAAACAAGTCTCCGCTGTAGGCAGAAACGGTATGAACCGACATGCGTTTTGTTTTGGCGATGTAATCCAAAAACTGCTTACGCTGCGATTCAATCATGGCGCGATCAATTAATCGATGGTAGCCAGAACCTTCAACTCAATACCGATCGGGGTTGGCAAGCAATTGATCTCCAATGTGGTTCTGCATGGAGGATTTTCACCGAAATACTCAGCCCACAAACGATTATAAATGGGGAAATCATCCTTCATGTTGGTCAAAAATACCGTTACATCTACAATTCGATCCCAACTACTGCCCGCATCTTCCAAAATCCAACGCACGTTCTGAAAAACGCTTCTGCACTGCAATTCGATATCGTAGCTCACAATTTCACCGGTTTCATTCAATTCCACTCCGGGAATTTTCTTGGTACCCTTTTCTCTCGGACCCACCCCACTCAAAAACAACAAATTTCCCACCCGTTTTGCATGGGGATACAAACCCACTGGTTCTGGGGCTTTACCACTGTTAATGCTCTGATCAGACATAATGCAAAGTTAGCGCTTTGGAGCGGGTTTTGGCGTTGGCTTCGCACCTGGCGTAGCCGATTTAATAGGTTCAGGCTTCACAGGCTTGGGCTTTGCCATATGCCAAATTGGAGGTGTGCTATAAACCAATGCTCCGTACGTACTTCCCTGAGCGACCATTTTACCTGCCACAATCATTCGCTTCATATTGGGCGTAAACACCGCTTCACGAGCCGCAGTAATCAAATTCTTTTGAACCGATACACAAATGCCGGTATTGGCATCCCAAACACGCACTTCCCCATCGTTTCCTGTAGAAACCAAATATTGATCATTGCGAGAAAAACTAACTGAGTTTACCTTCCAACCGTGTCCCACCAATGTTTTTAGAGGCTTACCTGTTGCGATGTCCCAGATTACAACAACCTTATCATTACCCCCCGTCACCAACAAGCGCTTGCTGTTGGAGATTGCAAGGCAGTTCACTGGCATGATATGAACTCCCGCAAAACGCTGGTACACTTTCCCTGTAAAATCAATGGATTCCACGTCATTATTGCTATTATTGGCGATATAAAACGTTTTGCCATTTGGAGCCGTAATCAAATCGTTTACTGGCTTTCCATAGGTATAAAAACGCGGTTTCTGGTTATTGGTTGGCGTTGCTACATCATACAATCGAATGGTCCCATCTGCAGACGATGTCATGGCGAACTTACCAGACGCATCAAATTCAACCGCTGTAATGGCATCTTTGTGATCCATGGTTTGAAACTTCAACGCACCCGTGGCCAAATCAACCACGCGCAAGGAAAAATCTTTAGAACCACTCGCCAACATGGTGCTTTGCGCATCAAATGCCAAGCATGTTACCGCACCATTGTGGCCTGCAAACGTCTGGACAAGTTTGAACACGCCATTGCTATCCAAAGAATACAATAAAACCTTTCTATCCCAACCCCCGGTTGCAACCCACTTACCGTTGGGTGATATTGCGGCGGATTCTGTGGATGAGGTATGCCCCATCAATTTTTCTTGCAATGCAAAAATGGTATCCGTGTGCAAAATCACAGGCAAATTCGCCACCACCGCAGAATCTACCAAAGCCGTATCACCCGGCGTACCCGTAACAGCAGATTTCGGTATCCTATTGTCGGAATTGGCACCTTTACCAACGGGTCCATTTGCGGGGGTTCCTGGCTTGCCAGCTCCACCTGGCTTGACCGTGGTTGACTGCTTGGCGGCGGGCTGTTTCGTTTGGGCCACCAAGTGGTTCAATGATGCGCCGGCTGCCCATAACAATGCGCTGGCTATCAATGGTTTATTACGCAAAAAAATCGAAATCATTTTCATAGGGTTGGAGTACGGCTTTTCATATCAAAATTAACGCCAAACCCCCTTCGATGGATGCTGTGTGGATAATTGACTTATGCCAAGTACTCTTTGAATACAATTCCTTGACCCTCTAGCTTCCGAAGAATGGGTGAATACCATGATTTATCAAACGGCACAACGGCTCCAACGCCACTCGCCATGCCTTCCAAAAAAGTTTCCACACCCATCGCCAAGGGCAATCCTACAGTTTTAGCCATCGCCGTGCGATCTCCCCCTTCACCCTTTACTTGCAACACCGAATACCAACGTTTTCGTTGATGATCAATATCCACCAAATCAAACTTATGAACCATCACCACCTCGTCTTTATCGAGCGCACCCAACTTCCATCGATCCAATAAAATCGCCTCCAAGATTTGGGCCGATGTTTTACCAGCAACCACCAAATCAAATGCCCCCTCGTCTAAACGCAAGAATTTCACGTACTCACCCAAACCCATCGTCTCATCATCAGACTCAAGCGATGCAAACCAATCTTGCGTATTGCCGTACCCTGTGCGATCAATAAACCAATCGTTCACTGTTGCCCAATTGCCCACTCGCAGAGGTTCTGTAAATCCCAGCGCCACCAAAAGGGCCCATGCCTTGCAGTAACCTCTCCGACGCAATGTCCCCCGAAGCAGTGTGCGCGATGATTCAAGGCCATA
>DBCP01000074.1:0-146 GCA_002293105.1 Bacteroidetes bacterium UBA955
TGTTAGTAGGATTACGGATATTATTTCCAAAGACATGGAAGTAAACATGAGGAGCATCAACATTTCCAGCAATGAAGACGGTACATTCGGCGGTAAAATTGAGGTGATGATATACGACTTGCTGCACCTTGAGCAGTTGATTGCGA
>DBCP01000074.1:289-7139 GCA_002293105.1 Bacteroidetes bacterium UBA955
TTGTATAAAATTTTTCCTTATCCTTCCAAAGCAGCTACACCACCCACGATTTCTGAAATCTCACGGGTAATGGCAGCCTGACGGGCTTGGTTGTATGCCAAACGCAATGCGCGCAACAAATCACCCGCATTTTCCGTTGCTTTGTCCATCGCCACCATTCGAGCGCCATGCTCCGATGCCAATGAATCCAACAACGCGCGATAGAACATCGTATTTAAGCTTCGGGGAATCAAATCCTCCAAAATCGCAACCTTACCGGGCTCGAACAAATAGTCATTGTTCGTCTGGCTCGCTTCGCTCGCAGACGCCGAAATAGGCAACAATTTCTCGTTTACCAAAATCTGCGTTGCTGCGTTTTTGAATTTGTTGTAAACCACCTCAACACGGTCGTACTCACCAGCCAAAAACTGGTTGATTACACCCTGCATCGCCTCAAACGCTGACTCAGCAGTGGTATTTTGCGTGAGATTCACGCGATCCAAATTTACTTCATATCCAAAACGCTTTAACGCCTCACCACCCTTCTTACCCATACACATCAAGGTTACGTTTCCGGCCTTGTATGCATCGCGGTAGTCAGTATCCAACAACACCTTTACGCGCTTAACCACGTTGGCATTGAAAGCACCACACAAACCACGATCACTGGTAATCACCAACAAAAGTACTTTTTTGGCTTCCCGGGCTTCAAAATATCCGGCCAAACGATCATCTTCCGTGCTATCCTTCAAATTGCCCATGATGCCTTGCAACTTTTCTGCGTAAGGACGCATACGTACAATGGCCTCACTTGCCTTGCGCAACTTGGTGGCAGATACCAATTTCATGGCTTTGGTGATCTGCTGGGTGCTGATGGTCGACGATATCCGGGCGCGAATTTCCTTCTGATTGGCCATGGTGTTCGTTTATGCTGCGTAATTCTTAGCGATTTCTGTGCAAGCCGCGTTCAAAACAGCCTTTACCGCGTCATCGATAACCCCTTTGCGCAATGCTTCCAAGGTATCTTTGTGCTTGGCATCCAAGTACTCCAAATAAGAAGCTTCAAATTCACGAATCTTGTTCACAGGCACGCTTCTCAATAGGTTAGACGTTCCCAAGTGAATGATGGCAATCTGTTTCTCAACGGTTACAGGGCTAAACTGTGGCTGCTTCAAAATTTCCACGTTGCGTGATCCTTTTTCCAATACCGATTTTGTAGCGGCATCCAAATCAGAACCAAACTTTGCAAACGCTTCCAATTCGCGGTACTGCGCTTGGTCAAGCTTCAATGTACCAGCAACTTTCTTCATGGATTTGATCTGGGCATTACCTCCTACACGTGATACAGAGATACCTACGTTGATCGCAGGACGAATACCTGAGTTAAACAAGTTCGACTCCAAGAAAATCTGTCCATCAGTAATCGAAATTACATTGGTAGGAATATATGCAGAAACGTCACCCGCTTGTGTTTCAATGATTGGCAATGCGGTCAAAGAACCGCCACCCTTCACTTTACCTTGCAAGCTAACAGGCAAATCGTTCATGTTACAAGTAATATGATCTGAAGAGTTCAATTTACAAGCGCGCTCCAACAAGCGGCTATGCAAATAGAATACATCTCCTGGATATGCTTCACGTCCTGGAGGACGACGTAGCAACAATGAAACCTCACGATATGCAACGGCCTGCTTTGACAAATCGTCATACACAACCAATGCGGGCAAGCCCAAATCGCGGAAGTATTCACCAATCGCACAACCGGCCATCGGTGCAAAGAACTGTAAAGGAGCAGGTGCAGAAGCCGCAGCGGTAACAACCACTGTGTAAGCCATCGCGCCGCTATCTTCCAATGATTTCACTACTTGCTTCACAGTAGACTCTTTCTGTCCACAAGCAACATAGATACAATATACTGGGTTTCCTTTTTCGTAGAACTCTTTTTGGTTGATGATCGCATCCAATGCAATCGCAGTTTTACCTGTCTGACGGTCACCAATGATTAACTCACGCTGACCACGACCGATTGGAATCATCGCATCAATCGCTTTGATACCTGTTTGCAAAGGCTCAGTTACTGGCTCACGGAACAATACACCCGGGGCTTTACGCTCCAAAGGCATCTCGAACAAATCACCAGGGATAGGACCTTTTCCATCAACGGGCTCACCCAAGGTATTGATTACACGACCCAACAAACCGTGACCGGCTTTGATCGATGCAATTTTACCAGTGCGCTTCACTTTGTCGCCTTCCTTGATTTCACCGCTGCTACCCATCAATACGGCACCAACGTTGTCTTCTTCAAGGTTCAGAGCGACAGCGCGAACGCCGTTGCTGAATTCAACAAGCTCACCATATTGTACGCCCAAAAGGCCGTAGATACGGGCAATACCGTCACCCACTTGGAGTACGGTACCTACTTCTTCTAAACTCGCAGCGGTATTAAAACCAGAAATCTGGTCTTTCAATATGCTGGAAATTTCGTCGGGTCTAATATTTGACATAACAGTTTTTTATGCGATTTGAAGGTCTTTTTTCAATTTGATAATTTGGTTTGAGATGGTAGCATCATAAATTTTACCATCAAAAACGATATTCATCCCACCAATTACGGTAGGATCGATGCACTGCTTGAGCACTACATCATTGGCACCAGCGGTCTGTGCCACATATTTCTTTACGGCATCAAGGGCCTGTTCACTCAAAGCAACAGCAGAAGTCACTTCTGCAGTTGTAATTCCTTTGAATTTGTTGAATAATACAATGAACTCGTCCGCCATTGCAGGAATGAAAGATTCCCGATTCTTATCGGTCATCAACATCAATAACTTCTTAGACAGGTCAGAACAAGAAGCGAAAATCTTGCCCAATGCATCTTTCTTCACCCCTTTTCTTAACATCGGGCTTTCCAAAAACACAATAAGATCTTGACTTCCGGCGCAAGCCTGTTGTATGTTCAATACATCAGCAACAACCGTATCAACGGCCTTGTCTTCTAACGCCTTTTCGAATAGCGCTTTGGCGTAGCGACGGGCGATTTTAATTTCTGACATACAATGAGCGTTGAATTAGTTCAATTGTGAAAGTTGCTTTTCGATAATGGCTTGTTGAGCTTGGTTGTTCTCCAGTTGTTGTTGCATCAATTTCTCGGCAATTTGAACAGAAAGAACAGAAACCTCACGCTTCAATTCATCGATGGCCGCAGCCTTTTGCTTTTCAATTTCTTCTTGAGCACGTGTCATCAACTTCTTGGCTTCTTCATCTGCTGTGGCTTTGGCATCACCTACGATTTTGTCGCGTATTTCACGCGCCTCTTTCATCAGTGCATCACGCTCTTTGCGGGCTTCTGCCAACAAAGACTCATTCTCACCTTGCAAACGAATCATGTCGGACTTGGTCTTTTCAGCCAACGACAATGAATCCTCAATGGTTTGTTCACGCTCACGAATCGATTCTAAAATCGGCTTCCAAGCAAATTTTTTCAGGATTACAAGTAACAAACTAAATGTTACCAGCATCCAAAATACCAGTCCTATGGCAGGTGTAACTAACTGCATTTTTTTCGTTTTTTTAAATAAAGGGATTGGGTCGGAAGACCCAATCCCGTGGTTTTTTTACAAAAACAGAATCAACAAACAAACAACGATCGCGAAGAATACAGCACCCTCAATAAGAGCTGCAGCCACAATCATGTTTGCACGGATATCGCCTACTGATTCTGGTTGGCGTGCGATAGATTCCATCGCGCTACCACCGATACGACCGATACCGATACCGGCACCAATTGCTGACAAACCAGCGCCAATAGCGGCACCCATTTTGCTGTACGCAGCGGCTGAATTGTCAACTGCTGCTTGAAGGAGAGTGTTCATGAGACTCATAATTATTTGGTTGTTTTTTTATTTGGTTGATTGATTGTTTAGTGATGATGTTCTTCTACTGCCATTCCGATGTAAATGGCGCTCAACAAAGTAAATACGAAGGCTTGTAAGAAAGCAACTAGCATTTCCAACAACCCCATAAATACCGTAAATGCCACACTCAAGGGGCTTACAGCATATCCCAACCCTTGGTTCATAGCACCAAAGATGAAGATCAAGCTGAAGAAACCTAAGATAATAATATGTCCCGCAGTGATGTTAGCAAACAAACGCAACATCAATACGAAGGGTTTCAATACTACACCCAACACTTCAATAGGAATGATAATTACATACATCCATACTGGAACATCAGGCAAGAAAATGTGCTTCCAATAATATTTATTGCCGTTCAAGTTTACGGTTAAGAAAATAACCAATGCCAATACCATCGTAATGGCTATGTTTCCTGTTACGTTAGCTCCACCTGGGAAAATGGGAATCAAGCCAAATACATTGTTTACGAATATGAAACTAAAAACTGTGAGCAGCAAAGGCATAAACTTATCTGTTTTATGTCCGATCGACGGCTTGGCCACATCATCGCGTATAAAAAGAATCAAAGGCTCTACCAAATTATGGAATCCTTTTGGCGCTTTTCCTTTGTTGCGTTTGTAAGCATTCGCCATTCCAATGGCAATCAACAAAATAGTTAAAACAGCTATCAACATCGCCACAACGTTTTTGGTCATGGAGATATCGTATATCGCTTCTGTATTTGACGCGTCATCCCAAGCAACTTTGCCATCTTCTGTCAAACGAAAACCTTCGTAGGCAGCATGACCATGCTCGAAATGTGCTGAAGAAAAGAATGTAATACCTTTCGATGCAGTGTATAGGATAACGGGCAATGGAATACTCACTGAACCATGTCCTTCACCCCACAAATGCCAATCATGCGCATCTGCAATGTGGTCCATGATCATTTTACCAGGAGCAAACTTCTCTTCTTTGTGCGACTCACCTGAGGCTTCGTGCGCATCGCCATGTGCTTCTTTAGCGTGTGACTCAGAGGTGTTGTGTGACTCAATGGCAACATCATGACTAGCCGCCGTGGATGTTTGAGCATGTTTGTCGGCCACTTTGTCGTGACTCGCCCATGCTGAAACTGCAAAAAACGCTAAAAAAACCGCCGTAACGAAACTTTTCCGGTGAGTGGATGTAGTGAAGATTGTAGAAAAATCAGGCATTTTCTTTTTGTGGCCCATTATTTGAATCGGGGCGCAAATTACTACGCTTTTCGGACATTTCAAACAACAAAAACAAAAGAAAATATAAGCAGTAGGCAGAAGTGAATACCAAATCTGCTTTTCCTCTGTTTATGAGTGTGATTAACAAGAAGGTAAGAACAGCCAAAAGCCTGAGCATACTTGATGTCATTGCTCTTCTCACCCACTGATTGGGATTCGTTATACTGGATTTGCTGACATAATATCGGAGTGCCCAAAAAATCAGCACTAGGTATAGCAACCCAAAATAGGCATCTACAGGCACTGATACTTTCTTGCTCACCCAATCGGCCAGCAATGTGCTTAAAGCCATCATCACGCCCAATCCCATGATTTTTATATTGTACTCTCTCACGCTAAAATTTTTTCAAAATTACATACAAACTTGCCCCCACGCCCAACAATGCGCCAAAAAAGGTTCCTACCGGAAACGACATGGGCCATTGACGATCGATCCATCGACCCACAAATACAAACAGCACTACCGTGGCGATCATTTCAAAAGCCACACCTGTGTATTTACCCCACTCTCGCATGGAAAATTATTTTGCCGGACTCGCAGCCGCTGTTGGAGGCACACTCACCGCTACATTCATGGTACAGCGACCGTTGAACTGTGCACCGGCCTCTATCACCATCTTATTGGTAATGATATCACCATCGATCTTTGCTGAAGGCTTTAGCTCCAATACATTCTTTACTGTAAGGTTGCCTTTGATATGTCCAGCCACCGTAGCTGAATCCGCTTCAATGTTGCCGAGGATTTTGCCCGTGCCGCCGATCACCAAACGTTGACCAACTTTCACATTGCCTTCAATGGCACCATCCACCCGAAAATCGCCATTCGAAATCAAATCCCCCGTTATGCGGGTTCCTTGACCGATGATATTCAATATGCCTTGAGACTGAACAGCCTTCTCGCTTTTGTTGGTATTGGATTGAAACATTGCCATAATTGATAGGATTAACGGTATTTACAAATATAACGAAACCGCCGCGGATTTAAAAGCAAAAACAACCGTGATCTCTCCTTTTCGACCTGACCAAACAAACCAGGGCTCACTTTTTACTGCGGCTTAGGTGACGGCCTCGCTGATGTAGAATCCAACTGCTCATCCTTGCCTTCCAAAATGGCATTCAACACTTCTTGCTTACTGCGCTGAACCTCCAGTTTCCGACCCATATCCTCGATTCTTTGGTTGAGCATCAAAATCTCTTTCCTGCTCTCTTTTGTGACTGCATTGGGCAAAATTGCACGCATCGGCGTATAGGCCAACAACAGCAAAACAATGACCGTAAACGCAAGCAAAAGGCTCGAAAACAACATCAATACGTTCATCGGTGTTAGTCGCACAGAAAAAACTTCAGCAAAAGTTGTGTCGTTTATTAACACAAAACGATGTTTGTTCCGAAGATTGGCGATAATTTTGCGACGGCGCGAGGTTTTGGACATTTTTAACAACTGAGTCAATAAAAAACCAAAAATAGCGTTTTAATCAACACAAAAGAATGCGCGTGGCACGGAAAAATCTCATTTTTACAGCATTGGTAGGCTGCATTGCATTCTTCAGTGGCTGTAGCAATGAAGCTTCGTGGACCTACAAAGCCTGGCACAACACACTGGCCCACTACAATACATTCTTCAACGCGGAGCAAAAGTGGCTAGAAACCATGGAATTAACCCGCGAAGGTTTTAAAGACGATTTCAGAAAGCCCATC
>DBCP01000074.1:7181-8221 GCA_002293105.1 Bacteroidetes bacterium UBA955
AAAGGCAATGCCAGTGCCATGGACGAGGTGATCAAAAAGGCTTCAACCATGATCGACAAACATCCAAAAAGTCGTTGGGTTGATGATGCCTATCTACTCAATGGCAAGGCATACTTCCTCAAAGGGGAAATCAGTGCAGCCATTGATTTGTTTGAATATGTAAATGGTCACTTCACTGATCCCGAAATCAAGTTTGGTTCACAGCTTTGGATTGCAAGGTGCTTATCGATCAAAGGAAGAAACATTGACGCTGAAGTTCTGGTTCAAAATATCCTGAAGGATCCCGAATTCCCAATTTCTTTACAAGGCGATGCACAATGGGTTTACGGATCCCTTCAATTTGCCTTGGGAAAATACCAACAAGCGAAAGAACCCCTCGAAAAAGCACTGCAGTCCACCCGTTACAGAATGGATAAGTATCGTTTGCATTTTGCATTGGGACAGTGTTACCAATTCACCAAGGAATACGACAAAGCGGAGGCACATTTCGGTGTTATTTCCCGTTTTAACCCTCCCTACGAATTGGCATTCGCCGCAAGAATGGCGCAAGTGGATATATTATCGGCCAAACAAGAGAACTACGCAAAAGCAAACAAAGTGTTGCAAAAAATGCTGAAAGACGACAAGAACATTGATTTCGTGGGTCAGATTTATGTAAACATGGGCATCAATGAATTGAAAGCCCAAAACTTCCCCATGGCGTTTAAGCGTTTCAACCAAGCCATTCAATTATCAACCAACAACGAACACAAAACCAATGCCTATTTGGCACTAGGGGATCATTACTTTTCGAAGCGACAGTTTCAAAACGCCGCCATCTACTATGATTCGGCCAACGCAATTATCGATAAATCGCACCCCAATTTTGAAGCGATTGTTCAGAAAAATGATATCCTCGGCGATTTGCTGAAAGAGGTAATGACCGTATACAACAACGACAGTATGTTGCGCATGGTGAAAGACCCAAGGTGGCGTTCGGAAAAAATCGCTGAGGCTATCGACCGGGAAAAGAAAGAAGCAGAAGCGGCGCAAAAAGCCCA
>DBCP01000074.1:8303-17276 GCA_002293105.1 Bacteroidetes bacterium UBA955
GGCATGGGCGGTGGAGATATGCAATCGATGAGCAGTGGCAATGCCTCATTCCCCTTTTACAATGCCCTCAATCGCAGCAAAAGCACCCAAGAATTTCAGAAAATATGGGGCAAACGCGAAAACCGCGATTATTGGAAATACGCCGCCAAAAAAGTCATTTCGGAAGAAGCAGAAATCGGTGCGAAAGACAGTACACCCAATGCCAGTAACCAAACAGCAACCAAGGCAAAGGACTCGGTAGTAGCGCAGATTCCAGCCAATGTTGCGGAGAATGAAAAGAAATATTACGCCCAATTACCGCTCTCGGAAAAGGCACAGAAACAATCCTTGATGGCCATTGAAAAAGCACTGTTCGAAGGTGCCAAAATCTATCAAGACCGATTGCAAGAATATCCCGAAGCCATCCGATTGTTCAAAGAGTTGGTTGAGCGATTCCCTTTCAGTGAGAATGTTCCCCAAGCATTGTATGAATTGATTAAGGTAAACCGCCTAACAGGAGATTACACCCAAGCCGATCAATGGAAATCGAAGTTGCTAACAGACCACCCCAAAAGTGTTTATGTAAGAATGCTCGAAACCGGTGGATCATTGAGCGATGTAGCCAAAGACAATTCTGGAAATAAGACCATTGATAGTTTGTTCAGCGCGATGCTTACTGCATACCAGCTGGGCGATTTCGCCAAGGCATTGGAGATCAAACAGCAAACCGACAAAAACTATGCAGGAAACCAACTGCAGACAAAGTTTGATTATTTACAAGCCATTTGCTTTATCAAATCTGACAACACGAACAAAGGCATCGAATTGCTACAACAATTGGTGATTGACTATCCAGGTACTGACATTGCGGTGAAGTCGCAGGAAATCATAGAGGCCAACGAGCGATTAAAAGCACAGGCAAAAGCCGCACTGAATCCAACCAGCACGGCAGTCAAAGTATTTCAAGTAGCCAACTCCACAGAGACCATTGATTGTATTTTTACATTCCCTAAAGGCGCAAATACCAACATGATTCGCGCTGCACTCAGCGATTTTGCGAAGAAACAGTTTGCCTTTGAAAACGTACTCGTAAACACCAGTACCGCCATTGGTAGCAACAATGTGATTCGCATTTCGCAATTCTCCAAAGCCGAAATAGCCAAAGAATTTGTGAATTTCCTTTCCAAATCCAACAGCTATTTCGCGGAAAAAGGACTTTACGAATACCAGGCGATGTGGATCAGCGAATCCAATTACCTGTTGTTAACCCAACTTCTCGACCTCAACGGATACCGGATTTTTTACGAAAATCAGTAATCGCAAAGCGCCCCAATTCCGCGCTAAAAAACTGCGTATATTCGCATGTAAATCATGGCAGCACCTGAGTTTAAATTTTCCTTCATCAAACGCTTCTGGCAAATCTTGATTGGCGGCACGTTCGCTCTATACTTATTGTTCTTCTTGGTCACATTTGGCCTATTTGGCGATATGCCTGATGTAGAAGACTTGGAGAACCCCAAGAATGCTTTAAGCTCTGAAATCCTGGGCGATGATGGCACCTTAATTGGTAGCTTTTACCTCGAAAATCGCATCAACACAGCCCACAAAGACATTGCGCCTTGCGTGTTTCAGGCTTTAGAAGCAACAGAAGACGTTCGTTTTCGCTCGCATTCTGGCATTGATGTTCGCGGCACCATTCGCGCCGTAGTGGCTTTGGGACAGGATGGTGGTGCTTCTACCCTCACCCAACAGCTGTCGGAGAATTTGTTCTATCGCTTTCAAAAACCATCCACGAAAATTGGCATGGTGATGCAAAAATTCAAAGAATGGGTCATCGCCGTGGAATTAGAAAGGCGCTATACCAAGAACGAAATCATCACGATGTACCTGAATACAGTTCCTTTTTCTGGGATTTCCTTTGGGATAGAATCGGCATCCAAAGAGTTCTTTAATAAGCCGCCCAAAGCGTTAAAAATTGAGGAAGCCGCCGTGTTAATCGGCATGTTGAAAGCAAACCATCGCTACAATCCAAAGTTCAACCCAGAAAAATCGCTATCGCGCAGAAATACGGTGTTGGAACAAATGAACAAATACAATTTTCTATCCGACGATAGCGTTGAATTACTCAAAAACATCCCCATTAAAATCAATTATCGCAGTGCCGAAATGGATGGCATGGCACAGTATTTTAAGTTTTATTTGGGCGAATACCTCAAGCCGTGGTGTAAAGAGCGAGGAATCGACCTGTATCGCAGCGGTCTGAAAATTTACACTACCCTCAATCCCAAACTGCAGCAATATGCTGAAAAAGCAGTGCAGACACACATGCCCGATTTGCAATCGCAGTTCAACAAGAGTTGGGGCAAAGAAAAACCTTGGCGTTATGTCACCACACGTGCCGTGATTCCTGGATTCATTGAAAGTGCTCTTAAACGCACCGATAGATACAAGGGACTGGCCGAGGAAATGGGTGATGACTCTGCGAAAATCATTCAAGAGTTGAAAAAGCCCATCAAAATGACTGTTTTCAGCTGGCGCGGGGATATTGATACCATGATGTCGCCCTATGACAGCATGGCCTATATCAAGAAGGTCTTGATGGCTGGCTTCATTGCGGTTCAGCCCGAAACAGGGCACGTGAAGGCGTGGGTGGGTGGTGTTAATCACAAGTTTTTTAAATATGACCACGTGAACAAGCGTGCACGCAGACAAGTGGGATCTACGTTTAAACCCATTGTTTACGCTACGGCAATAGACATCAACCAAATGACTCCTTGCACTGAATTTCCACGCGAGCGTACTGTATTCGTGAGCAATGGCGAAGAATGGAGTCCGCGCAACGCCGATGGAAAATCGGGTGGTGTTTGGACAATGTCGCGCGGTTTGGCCCTTTCTGACAACCTAATTACAGCGCAGGTCATGAAGAGTTTGGGTGAAGATGCGCCCGAGATCGTGGTAAAATTCGCCGAACGTGTGGGCATCGAAGAAAATCGTATTCCGAAAGTCCCTTCAATTTGCTTGGGTACGATGGAATTATCTCCTTTTGAAATGGCCAGTGCTTACTCTGCCTTTGCCAACAATGGATTGTGGGTAGAACCCTCATTCTTGCTGCGCATTGAGGACAAAAACGGCAACGTATTGGAAGAATTCAATCAACCCAAAACGGACCAAGTATTGAGCGCCGGCAAAGCCTACATGATGTTCAGAATGTTGGAGAATGTTGTAAATGGCGGTACAGGCAGCAGAATTCGTGGCGGGAAATTCGCCATAGAAGGACATATTGCAGGCAAAACAGGCACGACCCAAGGCTCTGCCGATGGCTGGTTCATGGGGTTGACCAAAAACTTGGTTTGTGCTACTTGGGTGGGTGCCGATGACCCTACGGTGAGAATCCGTGGTTCTTTGATTGGACAGGGATCGAACATGAGCTTACCCATTTATGCGTATTTCCTTAAGGCCGCGCTAGCCGATAAATCAACCGGTATAGTCACGGACGCACTGGACATACCGGAGGGATTTGACGCCAGTATCTTGGACTGTAGTCGGCGAGCCGAGGCCTCAACACAACAATCACCGGCAAATATTCCCGGACTCGGTGAATAAGTTGCTTTTGTCAAATTGATTCATTATATTTGCACCCCTTAAAAAGTAAAAAATCTCATGAAACCCGATATTCATCCTTCAAATTATCGCAAAGTTGTATTTAAAGACATGAGCTGCGACCACAGTTTCTTGGTGCACAGCTGTGTAAACACCAAAGAATCCATTGTTTGGGAAGATGGCAACGAGTATCCGTTGTACAAATTGGAAATTTCTTCCATGTCTCACCCCTTCTACACTGGTAAGCAAAATTTGATCGACACTGCGGGACGTATCGACAAGTTCATGAAGCGCTACAACAAGAAGTAATTCTTGTCGCTCACACATTGAAATCCTCAAAAAGCCAACCCAATGGGTTGGCTTTTTTGTTTTTGCTGTAAATTTGTTTCATGATCCTACAGTTCATCGAACCCGAAAACATAGCCAATCTCTACCCGCTCACACTAACACGTCCCGCGGCAGACCTTCGCTGTGGCATGCTCACCATTGCAGAAAAGTGGATGCACGACCTCGGGGTTGAATCAACTGAAACTGGATTCATCACACGTGACTATTTGCAAACTGCAGGCAGTCCCTACCCCCGCATCGATTCTAATGACGTTTGTATCTTTATCAATGGCAGCGCTCTCCCAAATCCCAATTGGGTGCAGGCCATAAAAAAGCTTCCATTGGGACATGCATTAACACATGCAGGCAAGTTGGTGGCTTTCCATGGCACAAACCCCAATGAATCACCTGAAACCATGACCGCCATGGAAGATTCTCTCGACTGGATTGATAGACCTTATCACATTTTTGCGCTCAATGGCAAGGAAATCGTACAAGATTTCGCAAGAATCACCGCTGGAAGAATTTCTGCACCACTATCGGATAGCAACCGAACCATCGGCGATTTCCCCATCTTTTTGGAAGAAGGTGCCAAGGTGGAATGTTGCACATTGAACAGCAAAGAAGGACCTATATATATCGGCAAAAACGCCGAGATCATGGAAGGATCGCTCGTTCGCGGTCCGTTAGCACTCTGTGAAGGTGCTGTATTAAAAATGGGCAGCAAGGTGTACAGCGCAACAACATTGGGTCCTTACAGCGTGGCTGGGGGCGAAATTTCCAATGTGGTTTTCTGGGGTTACAGCAACAAAGGGCACGATGGATTTTTGGGCAATGCGGTATTGGGAGAGTGGTGCAATATTGGGGCTGATACCAATGCATCGAATCTAAAGAACACCTACGACGAGGTGAAGGTTTGGAACTATGCTTCTGGGCGATTTGATCGCAGCGGACAGCAGTTTTGCGGATTAATTATGGGCGATCACAGCAAATGCGGCATCAACACGATGTTCAATACGGGCACTGTTGTGGGCGTGGCCTGTAACTTGTTCGGTGCGGGTTTCCCGAGGCAATTCGTCCCTGATTTTAGTTGGGGCGGCGCACAAGGGTTTGTCACGCACAAATTGGATGCAGTGCACAAAACCGCGAATTTGGTGATGCCACGCAGAAAACGGACCTATGGCGATTTTGAAAAAAGCGTCATGGAGGCAGTTTTTGCGGTTACTGAGCCGCTTCGCGGCGAAGGTTAATACGAACATTCAAGAACATCCCCAAGAGCACCAAAGCCATCCCAGCGTATTGCAACCATTGGTATTTTTCATCGAACAAGAACACCCCAAATCCGGCACCCCAAATGATGCCCGCGTAACTAATGGCTGAGACATTTGAGGCTTTATCGGACTGATAGGCTCGCGTCATAAAGAACTGTCCGAACTGGGTTGTAACTCCCGTCATCAACAACCAAAACCACTCGATTCCCACGGGCATGCGCCAAGCTTCATCGAACAAGAGGTAAGCCATGAGTGACAATGGCAGGGTGATTAGCGGGAAATAAAACACCACTACATTGGGATTTTCAAGATTTTTCAATCTTCGGATCGTATTGTAAGCGAAAGCAGAGAAAAGTGCGCCGCCCAATCCAGCCAGAATACCCGCCATGGTAACTTCATTGGAAACGCCATTCACCACCACCACGCCAATCATACACAAACCAAAAAACAAGTAACTCAGAGGATGGTTCTTTTCATCACCCAAAGCCACGGCCACCAAAGTAGTTAGGATGGGCGATAGATAATGAATCACGATCGCGTTGCCCAATGGCATCACTTGCAGGGTGTAGAAATAGCAAAACAAACCCATCGACCCAAACAAGCCACGCATGGCCAACAATTTGGGATTTTTGCCCCACGGCGATTGCTTTAGCTGAAACAAGATACCCAAGCTCAATACAATTTGCACCACCGCACGGAAGAATACCACTTGTGAAACGGGCATATCGTGAACAAACTTCACGGATACGTTCATCAAACCAAAGGAAAGCGAAGCCAACAACATCAACCAGACTCCGCGAGACAACTTCATGGGACAAAGATACTTTGAAACCCAAATGCTGAAAAAACAAAAAGGGCCTATCGGCCCTTTTTGTTGCTATTGATCCGAAATCGGATTGGGATTGGATTCTTAATTACAAAGCGGCATTCATACTGCGCACCGCAGCGGCACTCTTTTCAAATTCCGCTTTCTCGGCATCGTTGAGATTCAGAGAAACAATGCTCTCCCAACCACTCTTACCCAAGATCACTGGAACACCAATGCAAATATCAGACTGACCGTATTCGCCATCCAAGGCTACGCAGCAAGGCATCAATTTCTTTTGGTCGCATACGATGCTTTGAACCAACACACTAACAGCAGCACCTGGCGCATACCATGCACTGGTACCCAACATACCTGTCAATGTAGCACCACCCACCATGGTATCTGCTTTTACTTTCGCCAATACATCTTCAGACAAAAACTCTGTCACTGGAACACCTTTGTAAGAGGCCAAACGAGTCAAAGGAATCATGGTAGTATCACCATGACCGCCAATAACCATTCCATCTACATCCGATGCTGGACATCCCAACGCCGTAGACAAATAGTATTTGAAGCGGGCTGAATCTAGCGCACCACCCATACCAATGATGCGATTCTTTGGCAATCCGGAGGTGGTTTTAGCCAAGTATGTCATTGTATCCATGGGGTTACTCACAATAACTACAATGGCATTCGGCGAATGCACTAGGCAATTCTCCATCACTGTTTTCACAATACCTGCGTTGATACCGATCAGCTCTTCACGGGTCATGCCTGGTTTACGAGGAATACCACTTGTAATCACAACAACATCACTACCTGCGGTTTTGCTATAATCATTCGTGCTACCCGAAATGCGCGTATCGAAACCATTCAATGCAGCCGTTTGCATCAAATCCAAAGCCTTGCCTTCGGCAAAGTTCTCTTTGATATCCAACAACACAACTTCCGCTGCGAAATTCTTGATTGCGATGTACTCCGCGCAGCTTGCGCCCACGTTTCCGGCTCCGATAACACTAATTTTACTCATGGCGTATTGATTTTGATTTTGGTAGCGCGAATTTACAAAAACAATTCTAGCGATTTGCGAAAATTCCAACTCACTTACAAGTATATAAAAAAATACCATCCAACTGACTTACATTTGTATAATTTTTATAAACCAACCAAAAAACAATCGTGAAAAACAAGTACGTTGACCTCATTAACCAAACTTTTTACTTCCCTACAGAAGAATTCAAGCTTGACAACAATGACAACCTCGAATTCCATGGAATTCCTATGATGGACCTCATCGAGCAGTACGGAACACCATTGAAATTCACCTATTTACCCAAAATTTCCGAGAATATCCAGAAGGCAAGAACATGGTTTAATGTAGCCATCGCCAAGGCAGACTACCAAGGCAAATACTACTATTGTTACTGTACCAAGAGCAACCACTTCTCTCACGTAATCGATGAAGTGCTGAAGAACAATGTCCACATTGAGACATCTTCAGCCTTTGATATTAACATCCTCGAGAACCTTTTTGAACAAGGTAAGATCAGTAAAGACAAATTTGTTGTGTGCAACGGCTTCAAAAAAGAAAATTACATCGAGAATATTGCGAACCTAATCAACAGTGGCTGGAGCAATGTGATTCCTGTAATGGACAACAGCAACGAGATTGATTTACTCACAAAATACACAGACAAACCCGTAACCGTTGGCATTAGAATTGCCGCTGAAGAAGAACCCAAGTTCGAATTTTATACTTCCCGTTTGGGCATCGGATACAAAGACTTGGTCAGCTTTTATCGCACCAAAGTAAAGCGAAACAAAAATGTAAAGTTGAAAATGCTTCACTTTTTTATCAATACGGGTATTTACGACACCGCCTACTATTGGAATGAACTACACAAGTGTTTGAAAGTGTATTGCGAATTGAAACAGGAATGTCCCGACCTAGATACCTTGAATATCGGCGGCGGATTCCCTATCAAAAACTCGCTTACTTTTGATTACGATTACGAATACATGGCCACAGAGATCGTGAGTCAAATCAAGCAAGTTTGCACGGAGAACAATATCCCTGAACCCGATATCTTTACTGAATTTGGATCGTTCACGGTGGGTGAATCGGGCGGAAACATCTATTCGGTACTCGACCAAAAATCGCAAAACGACAGGGAAAAATGGAACATGATCGACTCGAGTTTCATGACTACCCTTCCAGACGCTTGGGCCATCAACAAGAAATTTATCATGCTACCTATCAACCGATGGAACGAGGAGCAAGAACGCGTATTGTTGGGTGGTATCACTTGCGATAGCGACGATTACTACAACTCCGAGCAACACGTCAACGCCATTTATTTGCCGAAATACGACCCAGAAGACCCTCTGTATTTGGGATTCTTCAACACGGGCGCCTATCAAGAAAGCATCGGTGGTTATGGCGGCATTCAGCATTGCTTAACGCCAGCGCCCAAGCATGTTATCATTGATCGCGACGAAAACGGCGAGCATCACTTCAGACTTTTCTCGAAGGAGCAGAGTTACAAGAGTATGTTAAAAACGCTGGGGTACATGTAATCCTCCGCGCAGCTGCAAATTCTAGATTAATCGGGCATCTGATCCCGCCAATTTACTGTATCTCACCGTATTGGATTTAAAATTGAAAATAGACTCAAATCCAACCCTCTATTTTGATATTTTTTATCAAAAAATTACACGAACAATCGACCCAAACACGAACAAAATCGTGAACTTTGTGTTGTAAATCTATTATTATGACTGAATCACATTATACAGCAGACGGGGACGGAGCAAAATGTCCGTTCAATCACGGCAACATGAGTAAAATGACCGGTAGCGGCACCCAAAACCAAGATTGGTGGCCCAACCAGTTAAACTTAAACGTATTGCGTCAGCACAGCAACCTCTCCAACCCTTTGGGCGAAGACTTTAACTATGCTGAAGCATTTGCGAACATTGATTATGATG
>DBCP01000074.1:17316-18507 GCA_002293105.1 Bacteroidetes bacterium UBA955
CAAGACATCATGGATGTGATGACTACTTCGCAAGATTGGTGGCCCGCAGATTACGGCCATTATGGTCCTTTCTTCATCCGTATGGCATGGCACAGTGCAGGAACCTATCGTACCTCCGATGGTCGCGGTGGCGCCGGTGCTGGTATGCAGCGTTTCGCTCCATTGAATAGCTGGCCTGATAACACCAACCTTGATAAAGCACGTTTGTTGTTGTGGCCCATCAAACAGAAATACGGTCAAGCCATTTCTTGGGCCGATTTGATGATTTTGGCAGGTAACTGCGCCTTGGAATCGATGGGTTTGAAAACCTTCGGTTTCGGTGGCGGTAGAGCCGATGTTTGGGAACCAGAAACTGTTTATTGGGGATCAGAGCGCGAATGGTTGGCCGACAAGCGATACAAAGGCGATCGCGAATTGGAAAATCCGTTGGCTGCGGTTCAAATGGGATTGATTTATGTTAACCCTGAGGGCCCTAATGGCAACCCCGACCCCATTGCATCAGCACGCGACATTCGTGAGACCTTCAAGCGCATGGCGATGGATGATTACGAAACGGTGGCTTTGATCGCTGGTGGACATACATTCGGTAAAACACACGGTGCGGCAGATCCTAGCAAGCACGTTGGACCAGAGCCTGCAGGGGCGGATATCGCTATGCAAGGCATGGGATGGAAAAACAGTTTCGGCACAGGAAACGGTGGTGACACCATCACCAGTGGATTGGAAGGCGCTTGGACCACAACCCCAACCCAGTGGAGCAATAACTATTTCGAAAACTTGTTCGGCTACGAGTGGGAATTAACCAAAAGTCCCGCTGGCGCCCAACAATGGAAGCCCAAAGGCGGAGCCGGTGAAGGATTGGTTCCCGATGCACACGATGCGAGCAAAAAGCACGCGCCTTTCATGTTAACTACCGATTTGGCGTTGCGTTTCGACCCTTCTTACGAGAAAGTTTCTCGTCATTTCTTGGAAAACCCTGAAGAATTTGCCGATGCATTTGCACGTGCTTGGTTCAAATTGACACACCGCGATATGGGGCCAAGAAATCGCTATGTAGGCAAAGAAGTACCTGCAGAAGTACTGATCTGGCAAGACCCTATCCCAGCGAATACATATACAGCATTGGATGCTAGCGACATCGCCAAATTGAAGGGCGAAATCGCGGCCTCAGGATTAACCGTATCTCAATTG
>DBCP01000074.1:18652-19753 GCA_002293105.1 Bacteroidetes bacterium UBA955
TTGGAGAAAATCCAAACCGCTTTCAATGCCGCTCAAACTGGTGGCAAAGGCATTTCTATTGCGGATACCATCGTATTGGGTGGATGTGTGGGTGTTGAAATGGCGGCTAAGAACGCAGGACATCACATTGAAGTGCCATTCACTGCAGGTCGCGGCGATGCTACAGAAAAAGAAACCGACGTTGAATCCTTCTCTGTATTGGAGCCCCATGCAGACGCATTCAGAAACTACAACAGTCACCACCGTTTGGGCAGTGCCGAAGAGTTGATGATTGATCAAGCACAATTGTTAAACTTAACAGCCCCAGAAATGGCGGTATTGTTGGGTGGTATGCGTGTATTGAATACCAACTTCGACAACTCAAACCACGGCGTATTCACTACCCGTCCAGAAGCATTGACCAACGATTTCTATGTAAACTTGTTGGACATCAATACGACTTGGTCGGCCGTTTCAGACCACCAAGACGCTTTCGTGGGCAAACACCGTAAAACGGGCGAAACCGTTTGGACTGGCACCCGCGTTGACTTGATCATGGGATCCAACTCTGAACTTCGCGCAATTGCCGAAGTGTATGGCTACCCAGCAGCTGAGAAGAAATTCGTGAATGATTTCGTGGCTGCATGGAACAAGGTGATGAATTTGGATCGTTTCGACCTCTAATCCAACGATAACCCTTTATTGAAACCGCAAACAAGCCTATGTTTGCGGTTTCTTTTTATATCCATGTCTCAAGACCCTTTACACGGCATTACCCTAGAGCGAATCGTTACGGAACTTCATGCCAAATTTGGCTGGCCTGAGCTGGCAGAAAGAATTCGCATCAATTGTTTCTATGAAAACCCCAGTGTGAAGTCGAGCCTGAAATTTCTCCGCAAAACCCCTTGGGCTAGAAAGAAGGTGGAAGATTTGTACTTCTATACGATCCTATCCAAGAAAAAGGAAAATTAGAAGGTTGTTCGATGGCCTATTGCGTTGCACCGAACAAATCCGCCAATCAATTGTTGTAATTTATTTAATTTCAACAAGATGAGCCAAATCCAAACACTTCGCCTGCAATTATACAGATACCTCGTTCAACTTTTCTTATCAGAAAAGTCG
>DBCP01000102.1 GCA_002293105.1 Bacteroidetes bacterium UBA955
GTCCCTGAAGATCAAACACCTCCAACCATATGGGCTTTGCCGCCAAAACACTGCCATTAGCATCCCAAGTTTCAACACCCACCCACACCTTCAACTCCATCGAAAATTTAGCCCACACTGGATAATGGTCCGACGTATTCAAACGATAACTACCGATGTAACTGTCGCCCACCATCACGCCGCTCTGATTGGCAATAAAATTGCCTTTTATGGCCCGCGTGGCGCAAATATGATCAATCATTTCTGAGTAACTAGCCGTACTTTTTTGTTTGGCCAAACTCAATCGGTAGGATGGAAATACATAGTTGGTATCGGTTCGCCAAGCCAAAAATGGACTTGATTTTCCGCTGACAATAGACACATCCAAATCGTCGTTCCAATCGCCCAGCACCATGCCCTTCCATGATTTCTTCGGATCCAAATAGTTTTTTAACTCCTCCGCCGCTTTGGCCCTGCGATCGTAAGATGCCAGCTTTTCTGATGTGCTTCCCGTATTGGCTTTCAAGTGCATCACCCAGAAATACAAAGTATCCTTTTTGCTCCCCCATTGAGATTCCAACGCCACTTCCAACGGAAATCGACCACTCGCAAATTCATAATCAAATGCCAATAAAATAGACTTGCTGTACAACAAACGGAACATCGATTTCTTGTACATCAACGCCGTTTTCTGTGTTTGGGAATAGGTAGTTATGACAGCACCATATTGCGGCAAATTCGCTTGTAACTTGGCCCAATACCCTGGATTTGAAATCTCACACAATCCCAACACATCCAAGTCCATGTTGTTGATGACCTCAGTAACATTTTTCAATTGTGTCACGTCATTGCTCGGTCCATTCAAACTATCACCAAACCATTCTATATTCCAAGTCCCAACATCCAAAGTGGTATCGGTCCCAATTTTCGGCACCTGAGAAATCGCCGGTATGACAATCAACCCCAATAAAAATCCCAATAATCTCTTAAAACCCTTCAATCCCGCCATTCTCGTTTGCAATCAATTTCTACGATCAAATCCCCAATGCAATTTGCTTCGAAGGGTATCCAAAAAATGAATATTTGAAAGACGCATCAAATTCAACTTGTGATCCGATTTGCGAATGGCCATATTAACCTCTCCACTAATACTCTGACTCCGCGCATCCATACTTGCCAAATAACTGCTCGCACGTCCTTCTATCTCAAAACTAATCACAACATCATCACTCACCACCACCGGCCTAACATTTAAGTTGTGCGGGGCTATGGGTGTAATGACAAAACTATCGCTTTTGGGGAAAATGATGGGGCCACCGCAGCTAAGCGAATAACCTGTGCTACCGGTTGGTGTTGAAATAATCAGCCCATCGCTCCAATAACTGTTCAAAAACTCCCCATTCAAATAGGTGTGCACTACTATCATGCTGGAGGTTTCCTTCTTATGGATGACAAAATCGTTCAGCGCAAAATTGTAATCGAACAAAGGATGAGAAGAATCCAACTGCAACAAACTCCGCTGCTCAATGCTGTAATTTCCCTTTTCGATATCATCCAAAGCATGCTGCAAATTCTCTAATTGCACGTCTGCCAAAAATCCCAACCGACCGGTATTCAATGCCAAAATAGGTACACCTGTATCGCGAACAATGCTCAAGGTATCCAAAATGGTACCATCGCCGCCAACACAAATCAATACATCGGCCAACACATCGCCCTTCACAAAATGATCAAATACCCTTACCTGCATGCCGCTTTCAATGTTCATGTGAACGTGATCCTCCAAAGAGGGTGGCAACCAAATTTCATGGCCGCGCAACGCCAAGGCCTTCAACAATTCTCCAAAGCCCGCTTGGTGCTTGGGGTCACGAACAGATTTGGCATAAACGGCTATTCTCATGGTTATATGGCGTGAAAAAACGAGACATTCAAAACCAATCGACCAAGATTGGCATTGTAACTACAATCAAATCGGGCCAATGCATCATAATAACACAAAAGGTCTAAACCCGCACCCAACGACATCAACATTTGATTGCTCATGGGGTTTTGGTCAATTTGATATGGCGACAAAGTTCGTCCCACATCTGCAAAGATATTGAACCAACATTGAATTGGTACTTTTTCATAGGCGCTTGGCAAAAATCGCAACTTCATCGATCGTTGATCGCGCAATAATTGGTAGCGCCACGCCGCTTTTCCCAACATCAATCCGGCACCATCAAATACAAAGGCTTCAAAACCCCGCACATATTCCATCCCATAACCCATTTGTCGTTGAAGAACATAACCCAATGTGCCTGCACGATACCGCACTTGTGCCAAAACAGCCAGCGATGTGTGGGAACCTAAGGGATAAAAACCCCTGTATTCCGATTCAAATTCACCATATGGCCTCACAACATTGTTGCTGCGCTGCAAACCACCCAAAACACCGGCCTTCCATTCTGATCCCCTGGTAGGATAATTGGTTTGATTGCGCGTATCCCGCACAAATCCCGTATACAATGACTGGGTATATTGCTTCCAATCCTCATTTTCATTGGTTACAACATTAGGGGCGAT
The DNA here is from genome assembly GCA_002293105.1 of Bacteroidetes bacterium UBA955. Lineage (GTDB taxonomy): Bacteria > Bacteroidota > Bacteroidia > NS11-12g > UBA955 > UBA955. The sequence goes on from DBCP01000102.1 coordinate 2,545, forward strand.
GAAATAATTTGGATTGAGGGCTTCTATGTCCTGTGCCGCGTAATCCCTGAAAAACTTATATCGAACAACCCCCTGCCATTTGTATTCAAACCGCCGTTTGTATTCAGCGATGCCCACCAGTTGTTCTTGTTGCCGCAAATCCCAATGCTCTTTGATAACCACCTTGTTGTCAATACTGTTGATCCAAGCCCTTCTCGACCGCATATTGTCCAAAGAGAATTTCCAAGCATTGCAATCTTTATACTTTGGAAAAGGCCTTTGAAAACCCAATCCGCCCGCGGCCATAAAACCCTTTACTTGACGGATGAAAAACCCTTCTTGCTGTCCCAAAAGATTGTTTACGTATACCGTAGCACCGATACTCAGACGATTAATATCCCTGTTCTTCCACCACTCACTAAAATTTCGATCCAAAAATCCCCCTTCCGGCTTTACCCAGATATACCATCGCTCCACAACGCGAATACTTAGGGTATCGCTGCTACTTCTGGTAATTTCAACCCAGTTAAACAACTTGGTCGATTCCAAACGCATACGCCACACACCCAACATAGAATCGCTGTAAACGAGTGACTGTCCTGCCGTAAATCCGAGCTCCCGCTCAATGACGGCTTCTTTGGTCCGCACATTCCCTTCAACCACAATCGCCGTGATTTGCGCGTGCAGGGGCAATACATTAAAAAAAACAAAGGTCAATATTACGAACCTAATCGTTCGCATGGCGATTCAATATCACAAAATCAAAAGAGAATGGATGTCGTTCATCAACCCCATGATGCAATCTATAATCTTCCCGCCAATCAGCATCCGTCCATTTTGGAAAAAATGTATCTGCCTGATCAAACGACGATTCAACAAGGGTTAAATACTGGCGATCGGCAAAGGACAATGCTTGTTTGTAAATTTCTCCCCCACCGATTATCATAATTTCAGGATCGCCCATAACGACCTCTCCGGCCTCTAATGCAAGGGCTTGCTTCTGCTCGATGGCTATATTTGCCAAATTTATAGCTATTTCCCAATCCTTCGCTGGTTCAAACCCAGGTAAAACCTCGTCCCGAGAAGTTAGTACAATATTGGTTCTGCCCTTTAGCGGCTTGCCCAAACTCTCCATGGTTTTTCTGCCCATTATGACTGGTTTTCCCTTGGTGTGCTTTATAAACCAAGCAAAATCATCGGGCAAATGCCACAACAATTCATTGCTAGCGCCCAATTCTAGGTTCTCTCCTACGGCGGCAATCATAGAAATAAGCATATCACAAATATACAATCCACAGCCCGTGGTTGTATCTTTGCGGGTCCATGAGTAGAATTGTAGCCATTGTAGGCAGACCCAACGTTGGCAAAAGCACCCTTTTTAACCGCTTAACCGGTGAATTCAAAGCCATTGTAGACGATTACAGTGGAGTTACCCGCGACCGGCATTATGGCTTTTCCGATTGGAACGGCATTGATTTTACCGTGATCGATACAGGTGGATTTGTGCCCGAAAGCTCTGATACCTTCGAAGCAGCCATCCGCGACCAAGTTCATATCGCCATTGAAGAGGCCGCCGTGCTCATTTTTGTGGTAGACGTTCAAACCGATGTGAATCCACTCGATGAAGACTTCGCCCATATTTTACGCAAGAGCAAAAAGCCGGTGGTATTGTGTGTAAACAAAGTCGACAACGACCGTCTTCGTATGGAAACCTCCTCGTTCTATCGCCTTGGATTTGATCATTTCCATGAAGTTTCTTCAGCCAATGGCTCTGGAACTGGGGAATTGCTCGATGAAGTGGCGGAACTTCTGAAAGACGAAGAACCCGACCAAGAACATATTGCCGATTTGCCTCGCATCGCCATAGTAGGGCGACCCAATGTTGGCAAATCTAGCTTGATCAACTCCCTGATTGGAGAAGATCGCAATATCGTAACCAACATCGCTGGTACCACGCGCGATAGTATTGATACCAAGTACAAAGCTTACGGCAAAGAATTCGTGTTGATTGATACAGCGGGTATCCGACGCAAAAGCAAAGTCAGCGAAAACATCGAATTCTACTCAGTGATGCGCAGTTTGCGTGCGCTGGAAAATGCTGATGTGGTCGTACTTGTATTGGATGCTACGCTAGGCATGGAAAGCCAAGACCTCAATCTGTTCTGGATGGCGCATCGCCAAGGAAAAGGGGTAGTCATCTTGGTGAATAAGTGGGATTTGGTGGAAAAGGAATCGAACACCCACCTTGAATATACCGAAAATATCCGCAAGGAAATCGCGCCGTTTGTTGACGTTCCAATTATGTATGTTTCTGCACTCACCAAGCAACGTGTATTCCAAGGGATGGAAACCATTCTTCAGGTTTACGAAAACTTGAGTTTGAAGATCCCTACCCGTGCGCTGAACGATTACTTGCTGCCCATTATGGAGGCCACGCCTCCGCCAAGCAAAAAGGGCAAATTCGTAAAAGTCAAATACGTAACCCAGTTGCCGAGTAAGCGTGTTGCTTTTGCCTTGTTCTGTAACTTGCCTCAGTACGTGGCCGAGAGCTATACCCGCTTCCTTGAAAACAAGATGCGCGAAAAATTCCCGCTATCGGGTGTGCCCATCAGTTTGTTCTACCGCAAAAAATAAGTTCAACCCATGACCAAAGCCTTGGATATTCGCGACTTGGACGTTGTTCAACTGACCGATGCATTGAAGGCAATGGGAGAGCCTGGCTTTAGGGCCAAGCAAATTCATCAGTGGCTTTGGCAGAAAGGCGCTCGCAGTTTTGAAGAAATGACGAACCTCTCCAAGCCGTTGAGAGAGAAATTAACCGAAGCGTTCACCTTCCACGTAGCGAAAGTCCATACCGCTCAACATTCCAAAGACGGTACAATCAAAGTGGCCTTTGAACTCCACGATGGCAACAAAGTGGAAGGCGTCTTGATACCAACCAGTAGCAGAACAACCGCTTGTGTGAGTTCTCAAGTGGGTTGCTCTTTGGATTGCAAATTCTGTGCAACCGGGTACCTCAAACGCATGCGCAATCTTAGTGCAGCCGAAATATTCGATCAAGTGTGGCTGATCAACGAACTCGCACTAGAGCATCACGGCAAGCGTTTAGATAACATTGTTTACATGGGAATGGGCGAACCCCTTCTCAACTACGCCAACGTCTTACAGAGCATACAAATCATTACATCGCCCGAAGGACTTGGCATGAGTCCACAGCGATTAACAGTTTCTACCGCTGGAATCGCCAAAATGATTTACAAACTGGCTGATGATGGGATCAAAACCAACCTAGCGTTGAGTTTGCATGCCGCCAACAACGACAAACGCTCTGCCATCATGCCCATCAATGAAAGTAATAACCTCGAAATGCTCGCAGAAGCGCTGGGATATTGGTATGAAAAAACCGGGATTCGTCCCACACTTGAATACACGGTCATTGCAGGGGTTAACGACAGCCAAGAGGAAGAACGAGAACTCGCTATTTTCGCCAGAAAATTCCCTTCAAAAATCAACCTCATCGAGTACAACCCTATTTCCCTTGCCGATTATCAGCCCACGAGTCGGTTGGAGGCATTCGCCGCAGGTTTAGAGAAGCAAAAACTCATTGTGCATGTGCGCAGAAGTCGCGGTAAGGATATTGACGCCGCTTGCGGACAATTAGCGAACCAACTGGCCTAATCCTATTCGGTTATGCGTTTTTCACGAAATCCCTGTGATGGGCTTCTTCGTACAAACGCTCCGTTGGCAACGACTTGAAATATTCCCAGGTGATTCTCAACCCTTCGGCGCGATCTACTTGAGGCTGCCATCCCAACACCGCTTTGGCTTTGGTGATATCTGGCTGACGTTGTTTTGGATCATCCGTTGGCAAGGGCTTATAAATCACCTTTTGATCGGTGCCCGTTAGCTTAATGATTTCCTCCGCAAACTGTCCGATAGTGATTTCATGGGGATTGCCCACGTTCACTGGATCAGCGCAATCGCTCAACAACAAACGATAGATGCCTTCCACCAAATCATCGACATAACAGAAGCTACGGGTTTGACTGCCATCGCCGAACACAGTAAGATCTTCACCGCGCAGGGCTTGTCCCATAAATGCGGGCAACACACGACCATCGTTTAGGCGCATGCGGGGTCCGTAGGTATTGAAAATTCGCACAATGCGGGTCTCCAATCCGTGGAACGTATGGTAAGCCATCGTAATCGCCTCCTGAAAGCGCTTTGCTTCGTCATATACACCACGAGGACCAACAGGGTTCACATTGCCCCAATAAGCCTCAGTTTGTGGATGCACAGTAGGATCTCCGTACACTTCAGAAGTACTAGCTACCAAAATGCGGGCTTTCTTGGCCATCGCCAAACCCAACAAATTGTGTGTACCCAAAGAGCCCACTTTCAACGTTTGAATGGGGATTTTCAAATAGTCGATGGGAGAGGCAGGAGAGGCAAAATGCAAGATGTATTTTAGGTCACCGGCCACGTGTACGAACTTGCTTACATCGTGGTTGTGAAACTCAAAATTCTCAGAGGGGAACAAATGTTCGATGTTTCTCAAATCACCTGTGATGAGATTATCCATCCCAATCACATGATATCCTTCTTTCAAAAAACGCTCACACAAGTGGCTTCCCA
>DBCP01000139.1:0-143 GCA_002293105.1 Bacteroidetes bacterium UBA955
TGGGCGATGTCGCTACCAATGAATGATATCTACCCACTTGAAGCGCAGTGGGCAATCCTTCAAAAAGTCCTTGTCTATTGTGATCAATTAGGGAAGGTTTTCCATGCATGGGATAGGCGGCATGATCAATTTGCCAACCACAG
>DBCP01000139.1:229-13821 GCA_002293105.1 Bacteroidetes bacterium UBA955
TGCCTATCCAATGGGCGATAGCCCGCATCAAATGGGGGTAGTCTTGCGGTCGGCCCGGTCCCGGGCCGACCGCCCATGCATCACAATCTGCCATTTTTTCTGCCAACTCCGGCCAATCCTCACCCTCGTTGCGCAACACCTCAACCTCCACACCAGCAACCAACATACAATGCACCAAGTTGAAGGTAAAACTGTCCAAATTATCGATGAACAAAACCCGCATATCCCTACAAACTAAATTTCTTGCTCACCCCAGCCACAAAATCTTTCAAATAAAAAGGCTCGTAATACGCCAAATCCACAAATTCACCGCGCTGAAAACTCTCCACCGCCATGCCTAACATGTGCGATGCCCTGGGCGATTCATCCCAAAATACCGAATCCTCGGCCAACAATAAGCGCTTCACCTTTTCGTTGGCATTACCCGCAAATACCGTATGAGAACCGTAGCCCACAACGCGCTCTGATGGCAATATCTCTGGCTTAACCCGGCCAACTGCGCCACCCTCTCTCATCACCTGCAACGCATATACCTCGTCGCGCCGCGCATCCATCATCACCCACGCTTCTGAACAAGTGGGATGCTTTTCCAAGGCCACCATCGCCAAGCTTACAAATCCTGAAACAGAAATCAATGGCACCGATAACCCAAAACACAATCCCTTCGCCAAACTCACCCCAATCCTTAGTCCTGTGTAACTCCCCGGTCCTTCCTGAAAAGCAACCGCAGCGATCTCCTTGCCTTCGGCCCTCGCAAAATCTACGGCCCGTTGCACCATCATCGGCAACTTTTCCGCATGCGATTGTCGGTCTACTCCCACCTCATCCCACAACAACAACCCCTGCTCATCACAAACAGAAACCGATGGAAATTCAGCAGAAGACTCAATCAAAACAATCATACACGAACAATTTCAGCACAAAACTAAACCATTATCGCCCAAACGTCATTAACCAAAGGGCAATTGGCATCGATTATCCGCAAACCCGTATCTTTGCAGCGTTCCAGTTTATGACAAAAGAAGTATTCATCGTAGCGGCCGCCAGAACCCCCATGGGGAGTTTCAATGGCGCACTTTCTAGCGTTCCAGCCACCCAGTTGGGCGCCATCGCCATCAAAGGAGCCCTTGAAAAAGCAGGCATCGACCCAAACCTCGTAAACGAAGTGTTTATGGGTTGTGTGTTGCAAGCGGGGGTGGGACAAGCACCTGCCCGACAGGCATCAAAATTTGCCGGTATTGGTGACCATGTGCCCGCCACAACCATCAACAAAGTGTGTGCAAGTGGATTGAAATCGGTTTCTTTGGCTGCGCAAAGCATCATGTTGGGACTGAACGATATTGTTGTTGCCGGAGGAATGGAGAACATGAGCCTTACCCCACATTACTTGCCCAATTCACGCGCTGGATACCGTTATGGTCATGTACAAGCGCTCGATGGCATCGTTCAAGACGGATTAACCGACGCTTACGACAAGAGTCTGATGGGTACTTGTGCTGAGTTGTGTGCCAAGGAAATGAACTTCACCCGTGAAGAGCAAGACCAATACGCCATCGAAAGTTACACCCGTGCCGCCGCAGCTTGGAAGGCCGGAAAATTTAACGACGAAATCGTGCCCGTAACCATCCAAACCCGCAAGGGCGAAGTGGTTGTGAGCGAAGACGAAGAATATAAAAATGTTAGCTTCGATAAAATCCCTGGTTTGCGTCCCGTTTTTCAAAAAGACGGTACTGTCACCGCCGCCAACGCCTCTACCATCAACGATGGTGGCGCTGCCTTGGTATTGGTAAGTGGTGAGAAATGCAAAGAATTGGGCTTAACCCCACTGGCGAAAATTACCGGTTTTGCCGATGCAGAACAAAGCCCAGAGTGGTTTACCACCACCCCAGCCAAAGCATTGCCCATTGCCGCACAACGCGCAGGCATTACCGTGGCTGATTTGGATTTTGTAGAATTAAATGAAGCTTTCTCCGTTGTATCCTTGGCCAACAACAAGTTGTTGAACCTGGATGCGAGCAAAGTAAATGTGAACGGTGGTGCGGTTGCTTTGGGACACCCATTGGGTGCTTCGGGTGCGCGCATTTTGGTTACATTGTTGCACGTACTCAAGCAAAACAACGGCAAATATGGTGGTGCAGCCATCTGCAATGGCGGTGGCGGTGCCAGCGCGGTTGTGGTTGAAAACTGCTAAACCAACACACATTCATACTTCATGCGGTACAGACTGCTTTACATACGCCGCGTATTTACGCTGATGATCGCCTTGGGCACTTGCGCATTTGCGCAGGCCCAAGGCGATGACAGCCCTGCTGAACAACCTGCATCGCTGGCTGAACAGGAAGACAGTCTGCTCAAAGTGGCCCCCTTGGTCATCAGCGCTCCGTCAGACTCAGCCAAATTTGCCGTGGCTACACAGTTGCAACAAACCTTAATGGATGTGCTGTCGAAACCCGCATCCTTTGACTACGAATTCTCCAACCTGAGAATGAGCACCGTGGCCATCGCATCGCACCCAAAATCCGATGTGCGATTGTTCACCTACAACATCATCCTCAAGAATGGGATATTTCACCACTACGGCGTAATTCAACACAAAACCAAAGCAGGAATCGCCCTCTACACACTCCACGATACGGCGCAAAACCTGCCCAAAGACGCCAAAGAATCCACCCTCGAAAACAGCCAGTGGATCGGTGGATTGTACTACCAAATCATCCCCCACAAAATCAAGAAAAAACAGTATTATGTGGTGATGCTGTTTGATGGACACAACCTCAACTCAAACCGCTCCATCATTGATGTACTGAGTTTTGAACCAAACGAGGAAGCGGCCGACCCAAAAGCACTGAAGCCCATTTGGGGCGCACCCTTGTTCCGCGACGGATTGGAAGATCCCTCTGAAGACCATCGTGTGATTTTCGAATACCACAAATCTTCCCGTATCCTCATGCGCTATGAGGAGGAACAAAAAACCATCGTATTCGACGAAATCGGACCAGCCTTCCCATCGGCCGATGGCAATGTGTATTATTACATCCCCACCGGCGATTATTCAGGCTACAAACCCTCCAAGCGCGGCATCTTTACCCGTGAACCATTGGACGCCACAGATTTTGGACAAGGCATCCCCAACCCAACCATTTTTCGTTAAACTGCCCCCTTTTTCAAGCCTCTTGAACCCAGCGAATCACAGCGCTGGCCGATCCGGCAGTTGCTGGTTTATCCATGCAGCAACCACACCCAATACCAAACTATAAATATTGACCCACCAAAGCCATCTTGGCCGCGGTTTCTTTCCATTCGATATTGGGGTCCGAACCCGCATTCACACCACAGCCCGCATACAATGTGTAACCACTTTGAAACAATTGCGCGCAGCGCAATGTCACAAACAAATTGGCGTTCTGTGACCCCATCACCCCCACAAAACCCGAATACAATGCCCTACTTAAACTCTCATTGTTGCGCAACCAATTCAACGCCTCGGCCTGAGGATACCCACCCACGGCTGGCGTTGGATGCAACTGGGCGATGAGCAACATCAGAGGATTACGAACCACGTCAAATACATCATTCGGTTGAATAGAGGCGCTCGGCAATGGGAGTTTAAAGCGCCATTCCGACATCAAATGTTTGATATTGCCCATTTGTAATTCGCCCACATTCGATTCCACGGCGTCATGGATTTCTTGGGCCGCGAGTACCTCCCGAATAAAGGTACTGGTCACTGATTGCTCTAGGGCCTCCTTTGACGTCCACCCGTCTTGATCTTGCGTGAGGGTCCCAGCCAGCGACATGACTGTGGCTTCTCCATTTTCGGCGCGCAACAAGGTTTCCGGCGATGCCCCCATCCAACATCCCCACTGGGGGTGTATGAGAACAAACACAAACGCCGCTGGGTAGGCCTCATGCAATTGTATAAACGAATGCCAAATCCGGTTTAAATCCATGGGTTGGCTCACCGACATCGATCGAGCTGCTACCGCCTTCTGAATTTGATGCGATGCGATTGCCTGTTGTATGCCCAAAACTTCCGAAACAAATTCAGACGCTGGTGTAGACATCGGAGGTGGCTCAGCAGAAAGCTGTGTACCGTATTGCAACCAAATCTGATTACTGTCTTCCCATCCCTCACCGCATTGCGCGGCCTGTAGGATTTCCAAATCAAAGGATCGATCGAAGGGCTGTAGACAAAATGTATCCGCTGAAAATGCAGCATTTGTGGGGGATGAACACCAATTCCCAACAGAAAATTCGGGCAAAGTGGCTTGGGGCTTACGATAAATCGCCATCCCCTGTTGTATATTTGCACCTTTGTTTGGCCGTTCCATCACCGTCATTAATCTATGCAAAGTTCACCCTCCCCCGCCATAAAAACAATGTACATCATTCGGCATGGGGAAACCCAGTATAACCGCATGGGAATTGTGCAAGGTTCAGGGGTGGATACAGACATCAACGAATTGGGACAGCAGCAGGCCGACGCTTTTTTCCAAGCCTACAAACACATTCCCTTTCAACGCATTTACGTCAGTTCGCTGAAGCGCACCCATCAGACAGTAGCACCTTTTGCGCCATTGAACATTCCAACGCACGTGATCCCGGAACTCAATGAGATCAATTGGGGTATCCTAGAAGGACAGCAACCGAGTGAACATTCGCGCAAAGAATTCTATGCGATGTTACAGCGTTGGAGAAACGGCGAACTCAATCAAGCCATCAACGGCGGAGAAACACCCTTGGCCATGCAAAAGCGCCAAAAATTGGGATTGAAGAAAATCGAAACGGGAAGCGAAAACCCCGTATTGATTTGTATGCACGGCAGGGCATTGCGCGGATTTTTATGCTTGCTCACCAATACGCCCCTTCAACGCATGGATGATTTCGAACACGACAATGTTTGTTTGTACGTGGTAGAAAAACACGACCATGAAACCCATTACCGCATTAAATTAAAAAATAGCCTCGAACACCTGACCCATTTGCGTTAACCATGGACGATTCACTCATATCCATTCGTATTGTTGACCGAAACGGCGTAGAAAATACCTACCAAGCACCCACAGATACGGGATTGAACTTGATGGATTTTTGCAGGGCCGTAGAATTGCCCGTAAAAGGCGAATGTGGTGGCATGGCGATGTGCGCTACGTGCCAGGTATACGTCCTCAGCAATCATAAACTGCCAGAGCCCACAGATGATGAATTGGGGATGTTAGACCAAGCCTTTTTTGTGAAAAACAACAGTCGTTTGGGATGCCAATTGCACCTATCGTCAGACATGGAAGGACTGAAGGTTCAGCTCGCTCCAGAAAATGATGGATAAATTTTGAAATGTCTTGTTGAATTCATTGCATTTGGTTATCTTTGCAGTCCTTTTTAATAGAAATGGCAAATCATAAGTCCGCAATCAAAAGAATCAGAGCCAACGCTGCCAAGCGTGATCTCAACCGCTACCAGCACAAGACTGCTCGTAATATCGTGAAGACCATTCGCAAGGCAACCTCTAAAGACGAGGCATTGAAGTTGTTGACAAACGCTTTCTCTGCTTTGGACAAATTGGCTAAGCGCAACGTAATCCACAAGAACAAAGCTGGCAACTTGAAGTCAAGTTTGCAGAAGCATGTGAACTCTTTGGCGTAAGTCGAACAGTTACTAGATATTCAAAAAGACGGCCTTGGCCGTCTTTTTTGTTTTATCCGAGCTCCAAAAGAAACAATTACTTGTCCCAAGTAATTCCAAGGGCCAATAATCCCGCCTCAATCCGTTGAATACCTGTATCACCCATACCGTGGGCTCCTGCCAGTTCTTTCCGTGTATAAGACAACAAATCCTCCACGGTGTTGATATTGAGCGATACTAAAGCACGAAGGGCTGGCGAAGCCAGCCCCCATGATAAAATACGTGTATCCAATTGTTGGCAACGGTGTGCCATCTCTTGCTGTAAATGCTGGTTTAATTGCAAGTTACAACGACTCATGTTATTCCTACCTTAATCGATTACCAGGGTTCCCACTTTATCGCCCTGTACCAACCGCATCAAATTGCCCTCGCCGTTCATATCAAATACAACGATGGGTTTGTTGTTCTCCTGACACAGTGTAATGGCCGTTAAATCCATTACTTCCAATCCAAGGTCATAGACCTTTTTGAAAGAAATTTCATCGTATTTAACTGCTCCTGGGTTCTTCTCCGGATCGCTGTCGTAGATACCATCCACGCGAGTTCCCTTGATCACTACATCGGCTTCAATTTCTACTGCACGCAAAGATGCTGCCGTATCTGTGGTAAAATAGGGATTGCCTGTACCGGCACCAAAGATGACAACCCTACCTTTTTCTAGGTGGCGGATGGCACGGCGACGGATGAATGGTTCTGAAATTTGTTCCATCTTGATGGCAGAAAGCAAACGGGTGGACATACCCACTTTCTCAAAGGCACCTTGCAGCGCCATCGCATTGATCATGGTTGCCAACATGCCCATGTAATCACCAGTTGCGCGATCCACAACACCCCCTTGGGCGCCTTGAACACCGCGGAAGATATTTCCACCACCAATGACAACAGCTACTTCTACGCCGGCGTCTACCACTTTCTTTACTTCCTTAGCATAAGCCTCGAGCACTTTGGCATCGATACCGTATGATTGAGTACCCAACAGAGCCTCACCACTTAATTTCAGTAGTATTCTTTTAAACCTCATTTGATGTTGTAATATTAGCAAAAAAAATCCCTCTTTCGAGGGATTTAAAAATTCTTAATTATCCGAGTTGCACTCGCTTGAAACTTGAAACGGTGAGACCGGGCTCAACGCCAGACAAGTATTTCTCAATGGTCATAGAACCATCTTTCACGAAGTCTTGGGCCAACAAAGTAGATTCTTTGAAGAACTTCTGCAACTTACCATCAGCAATACGATCAATCATGGCTTCGGGCTTGCCCTCTGCACGTGCTTGCTCGCGACCGATTTCCAATTCACGCTCGATGGTCTTAGCATCTACGCTATCGCGGTTTACAGCCACAGGGTTCATAGCAGCAATTTGCATCGCTACGTCTTTACCTGCAGTGTGGTTGGCATCATTGGCGGCATTGTTCATTTCTACCAACACACCCATGCGATTAGCACCGTGGATATAAGAAACTACATTGGCACCTTGTACCAACTCGTATTTGGTCACGTCGATTTTCTCACCAATTTTGGCAACCTCTTCCATCAAACGATCGGCAATGCTAACACCGTCAATGGTCAATGCCTTCAGCGCATCCACATCAGCAGGTTGGTTTTCCAAAGCCACTGTTGCGATATTTTTCGCCATTGCCACGAAATTTTCATTCTTGGCAACAAAATCAGTTTCACAACTCACCAAAACAATTACACCCGTAGTGCGAGCGTCGTTGGTCATGGCGATAACACATCCTTCAGTAGCTTCACGATCGGCGCGTTTCGCTGCGATCTTTGCACCTTTCTTGCGCAAGAAATCTACCGCAGCCTCGAAATCACCGTTGGTTTCTACCAAAGCGTTTTTGCAATCCATCATACCTGCGCCGGTCATTTGACGCAGTTTATTTACTTCTGATGCAGTAATAGTAGTCATTGTTAATTGAATTATGCTTCTGCTGCAACTTCTTTTTCAGCAACCGGAGCTGCGTCGTCTTCAGATTTTTCACGCTTGCGCTCTTGAGTGCCTTCAATGATGGCATCCGCGATTTCACGGGCAATCAACTGAATTGACTTCGAAGCATCATCATTTCCTGGGATTGAATAATCAACCACGGTAGGATCTGAGTTTGTATCTACCAATGCAATGGTCGGGATACCCAAACGGGTGGCCTCAGACACAGCAATGTGCTCACGCTTTACGTCGATGATGAAAATAGCACCTGGCAATTTGGTCATATCTTCGATACCACCCAAAAGCATGCGCAATTTTGCTTTTTCACGATCCAACATCAAACGCTCTTTCTTGTTGATACGATCAAACGTTCCATCCGTTGCCATCTTGTCGATGTTCTGCATACGCTTGATGCTCTTGCGTACAGTTTGGAAGTTTGTCAACATACCACCCAACCAACGCTCAGTGGTGAAAGGCATGTTGGCGCGCTTGGCTTCTTCTGCAACGATTTCTTTCGCTTGCTTTTTGGTAGCCACGAACAAAACCCTACGTCCTGAACGCGCAATGTTCTTGGCAGCCGCTTTGGCTTCCTCCAACTTGCTTTCGGTTTTTTTCAAATCAATAATATGGATACCATTCTGTTCCATAAAAATGTATGGAGCCATCTTGGGATTCCATTTGCGGGTAAGGTGACCAAAATGTACACCTGCTTCCAACAAATCTTGCTGAGTATATGCCATGGGTATAATTAACGTTTAGAGAACTGGAAGCGACGACGTGCCTTTTTCTGACCTGGCTTCTTACGTTCAACAACACGTGAGTCACGTGTCATGAATCCTGCCTGTCTCAAAGGAGATTTCAACTCTGCATTGATGTCAACCAAAGCCTTAGAAATGGCCAAACGGATCGCTTGCGCTTGTCCGCTTACACCACCTCCACATACATTTACTTGAACGTCGTATTTTCCTCCGTTCTCAGTCAATGTCATAGGGGCTTGAATGGCTGATTGATGCCAAGGCAACGGGAAGTAAACTTCCAATGGCTTCTTGTTTACAATGATGGTTCCGTTACCTTCTTTCAGGTACACGCGTGCTACAGCGGCTTTTCTTCTGCCTGAGGTGTTTATCATAGGGCTCAGTTTTCAGTATTCATTACTTTGGGTTGTTGTGCCGCATGTGGATGCTCTGATCCCTCGTACACAAACAAATTCGTAAACAATCTACGGCCTAAGCGATTCTTTGGCAACATGCCCTTCACCGCCATCTCGATCAAACGAGCAGGCTTCACGTTCTTCGCCAAGGTGCTTCGCTGTCCACCAGGAAACCCTGTGTGACGCAAATACTCTTTCTTGTCGAACTTGCCAGCCGTCATCACAACATGCTCCGCGTTGATAACGATTACGTTATCACCACAGTCCACATGGGGTGTGTAAGAAGGCTTGTTTTTGCCTCGCAATACCGAAGCAATTTGAGAGGCCATACGGCCTAATGTCTGTCCATTTGCGTCAACAACAAACCACTGCTTGTCGGCAGTCATTTTGTTAACCGAAACGGTTTTGTATGTACTCAGCGGATTCACGTTTGTAATTCTTACTTAGTTTTTGGGGTTGCAAAAATAGGTTATTTTCTCTCTTAGAGCAAGATATCCACAACTTTTTTTCATGCTTTCTTCGATTGGACACCAAATGCCTGCATTCAATGCCAACAATACAGGGGTAAAAAGCGTACTATTCGTTGTAAATCAATCGACCTACCAATCGTCCTCGTCGGGCTGATAAGGCTGCTGCAACGTCTTCTTCAAGCCCGTCACTACATCGTTTACCTCAAAATCCGCCGCCAACAAATAACGATCTGTGTATTGAAAACCTTTTTTCACACGCATGTAGTGCTCGTGGTAGGTTCTTGAAATCTTCGTGCTCAGTCCCTCTTCCGCCTCCACATGAATAAAATTGCCAAATTGATATTTATATCGACTGTCTTTGAATCGCAATGTCAATCGGTACTCCAACACACCCTCTTGCTTCTTGTTATACTGCCCGTACCTACAAACCATCGGCGTGGTCACTGTCAACACAATCCGCTCAGCCAACTTATCCTCAACCACCATCTTCTTGTATCCCTCCTTGCCCAAACGCTGAACCAAATATTTCTTGGCGCGCCAATACAACGAATCAGCCCCACAATTCTCGCACATCTCATCCTCAATGATGTTTTCGTAAAAGATTATCTCACGCATGCTATCGTAAGGAGGCACAAACCGAACGTAGGGCGCACGCTTGATCGACGGCTCTTCCGCAGACCCGCCACCATCCATACCCCAACCACCATCGCCACCACCAGAGGTTGCACCGCTGTCTTTTGCTGTTGTATCTGCACTACCTGCATCTGCACCAAACCCCCACTGACCGAAAACATCACTGGGCGCCACCATCACTGTAAGCAGTATCACTGCCCATCGTAACCAAGATTTCTCTTGCGCATTACGAGTATATATCATCGTATTGTGTTTCAATTAATATTAATTCTGCGAATATAAGGAGCGGAGACCTGCAACCACGACGTACGTACACCGCCGTCTCCGAATTCATTACACATAAACGACAAACTGCTCAAATTATTTTACACTTTGCCCGGAAATCTTCCTTTGCTGAAGATTCTGCCCGCCGGTTTACCCTTGCGCAATTGAATTTGCTCTGCCTCTGGCAAATGTATCACCGACTTGCATTCCTCAGAACAACAATGCTCGAATTTCTCAGCACAAGCACCACACTGAATAAACAACAAATGACAGCCCGTATTCGCGCAATTGATGTGGGTATCAGCCGGCGCACCACACTGATGACAAACCGCGATCACATCCTCACTCACCCGCTCAGCCAATCGTTGATCGAACACAAAATTCACCCCCTTGAACTTATTCTCCAATCCCTCCGCCTTCACATGATTCACATAATTAATGATCCCACCCTCCAAATGATACACCTCGTTGTAACCGTTGTGCTTCATCCATGCACTGGCCTTTTCACAGCGAATTCCACCCGTGCAATACATCAAAATGGGCTTGTCCTTCTCCTCTTTGTACAAATCCAACACCCGTGCCAACTCTTCCCTGAACGTATCTGTATCCGGACAGCTAGCTCCCTCAAACCTACCCACTTCGCTTTCGTAGTGGTTTCGCATATCAATCACAACTGCATTGGGATCGGCCATTTTATCATTCCAATCTGCAGCGCCCAAATATTTTCCCCGGTTTTGTAAACTGAAAGTTGGGTCATCGATGCCATCGGCCACAATCTTCTCTCTCACCTTCACATCCAATTTGATAAAACTCTTTTGTTTCTCCTCGATGGCCACATTCAATCGAATGCCGTTCAAGAAGTCAATGGTATACAAATCGGACTTAAACGCCTCAAAATGCTCTACAGGCAGCGCTAACTGTGCATTGATACCTTCCAAGGCGATGTAGATTCTCCCCACAACTTCCAATCGTGAAAACCGCAAAAACAAATCATTGCGGAAAGCCATGGGATCCTCAATGGGATGGTAACAATAAAAAGAAATGGTGGAGTAAGGACGAACATCGGCATCCATCCGACGTTTTAGTTCCTCCCGGTTCACAATGTTTCGCAATAACATGGACTGAGATTTTATTTGAGTAAAGTTCCACAAAAATACGAAAACTTCTACAAAAAAGCCCCGGCGGAGCCGGGGCTTTTTACATTACATATTCAAAAATGTATTGTGATAATATCGCTTTCTCGGGGGCTTACAAGATTTACCCTTGGCTGTCCCACATGATTCAAGCAACATGGCCGCTAAAAACACGATCAACAACAAGCCCGCGATTTTGGTTAGATACTTCACAAGTACAAAACGCAAAATCAATGATTAAATTCTATCACCAACAATTAGTGACGAACAACCATCTTGCTGTTCAAGTTCTTGCTGTTGCCATTTACACTTACCATGTAAACACCTTCAGACCAGTCAGCTACATTCATACTCAACGCACCTGCATTCATGTTGCCATTGAATACAACCTTGCCTTGCATATCCGTAACAGTCACAGCAGCATTGCCCATTTCTTTTGACTCAACCACAAACAAATTGTTCGCAGGGTTGGGGTACAAATTCAAATTCTGCTCCACGGCTTCAGTACCAACCAATGCAATTGGGAAAGTCTCAGATTGCAAAATTTCTTTGGTGGTTGCGTCTTGAACGAATACAACTACAGCCAAATCATTCCAGGTCTCTACACTGTTCTCGGTCAAATGGTTGATGTGCTGTGCAGCAGAACCATCCATTGGCAAACGGTATCCACCATTGAAAGTGTACGCAATTTTCTTGGTCACTTTGGTGTCCTTCTTCAAAGGTGTCAAAACCTGACCAACAGTACCGGTCATCATTTTCTTCATCACCGATTCAAACTGTGTTTCACCGTTTGATTTCTTGTTGGCATAGGTTACACCCTCTACAATCACCGCATGCAACTTCAAATTGTTGCTCGCGTTATCCAACAATGGATTTAAGTTCACATCCAAAGTAATGGTATTCTTCCAAGTCAAAGCCACACTACCTGTGATTTCAATGAAAGATGGCTTGGATTGGAAATCGTCGTACAAACCCGTTGAGAAAGAATTCGCATTGCCATCCCATCCACCATCAACTTCCATGCGAGGCACAGAATTTACAGCATAAAATGCCATACGATCAGTAACCTCTTTTGTGCAATATGGATCACCCGTTCCTGGGAAGTTCACTTGGTACTTAATGGTACTGTGCTTGGTTCTGCCATCAATCACTTTGTTGTAATTGA
The DNA here is from genome assembly GCA_002293105.1 of Bacteroidetes bacterium UBA955. Lineage (GTDB taxonomy): Bacteria > Bacteroidota > Bacteroidia > NS11-12g > UBA955 > UBA955. The sequence continues at coordinate 12,658 of DBCP01000139.1, forward strand.
TGTTTCCAGGGGTACATGGAGGGCAAGTAGAAGAAGTGAATATTTCATTCAAAATCTTGCGATCAACCGCTTTGTCAAAAATCATCAACGATTTCGACGCCGTGTTGTTACCAACCTTGGTATCGTCCGCTCCGTTTACCTTAACTATTTTCACAGCAACGGTATGCGAACCCACAGTAGCACCTGACCATTTGGTTGGGTGAACTGCAGTACCCTTGGCACCAGAAGCAATGTTCAAGCCCGTGATTTTACCGCTTACAGCAGCACCACCATCGATGGTGTATTCAACATCCATTGAAGTAATTGCGCTTGAACCACCGTTGATAACACTCATAGAAATATCATAAGGACCGCTGCTCACACTCAAATAGTTCGCCAAGTTCAACGCTGTGATACCGGCCTCATCTGCTGGCTGACTGCCAGGCAGGAAACTGTAGTGAACGTTGTCCGTTGTGGAAGCATCATTCACTGCTTTCATCCCGTAAGCAGGTGTTCCACTCACCTTGATTGCTGTGCTTCCATCAATTTGGACACCCATAGAAATCTTCGACGCCGCTGTACCGTTGTAACGCTGATCTACGATGTAAATGTTGTTGGTTCCTTCTTCCAATACGATACTGGCATAAATCCACCCTGTACCAATATTCGCCTCAGAGCAGCTGTTGTACTGAATCCAATGCTGACGTTTGCCAGCGGCACCGAAAGTTTTAGACACCACGTAATCACCCGTAGCGGTTGCACCAACACCCCACACACAAACCGACTGGTTAGGAATACCGGCATTTGGCAAATCACCATTCACCGCTGAAGGGGTGATGGTAGTAGCCACATCAAAAGTAACAACACCGTTGGCCGATACTTTGTAGCTCGTTACATCTTGGTCGTTGAATTTGAAAGAAAAAGGCATGTTTTGCGAAGCGCTCCACATTTCATTTTGAGGTCCGGTCAAAACAGTTGTCCATCCCGTTGGCAAACCACCCCCAGGAGGGTATTCCGTATCGCCATTCAATCCTCCTGGATTTCCCGATCCAGCACCCGGAGCTACATAATATCCTGTCTGCGCAAACGCACCCAACGACACCAGAGCCATCAAAGAAAGTATTGTTTTTTTCATAGTATTTTATCTCTTAAAAGCAAATGTAAGGAAAACTCTTAATTCACCAA
>DBCP01000044.1 GCA_002293105.1 Bacteroidetes bacterium UBA955
TGATCCATCGACGTAAATCGCCAAAATGGTAGGCATATCCCAAGATCACCCCAAGCCATATGCCATCGGCGCGCAAATGGGTGGCCGTAAAATCAAAGCGTTCCGATGTATGATGTGGCCAACAATAACCAATTCGCAACACAATCATGACCAAAGGTATTCCTAGAAGCCAAAGCCATGTTCGTCGCTCGTTGATGGGATAGCCCCTCCGTGCCCAAATCGCCATCGCAAGAGCCATGACGAAGTAAAAGTGCTCCTCTACGCTGAGCGACCATGTATGCATCCAAATTCCATCCAAGTAACTCTGAAGGTAAAAGACCTCGCTAAGTATCTGCGTAGCTGTTACAGTTCGATCGCTCAACCAAACCGCCAACAAACTCACCAATAAAAACAAGTAAAAACTGGGGTAGATTTTCAATGCGCGCCTTGCCAAGAACCGTCCCAAGCGAATATTACCCGTTGCTTGTAGTTCACCGAATAGCAATCCTGAAACCAGAAACCCTGAAATCACGAAAAACAAATCCACACCGCTCCAGCCCAACCAATGCCATAATCCATCAGAAAAACTGTGGCGGCCCAAAACCAATAAAATCGCCAAAGCCCGCAATAGGTCCAACGAAATCTTGTGTTGTCGCAAATCAATTTTATCGGCGCCCCGATCATTTTGGGTTGCGTTTGCCGCACTCATCACGCCAAAGATAATGATTTATCTACCTGGACCGCCCATGCCCGGCATGCCATGGCCCGGCGTACCTGCAGGAGGCATACCTCCCGGAAACATCATTTTCATATCTTTGCCATCAGGGCCCTTGCCGCTGAATTTGCGCAATTTATAACTAAAGGTCATCATTATGTAGCGCGTCAATACCGTCGTTTTCACGTCTTCGTAGTAAGTCTGCATTACATTTCGCTGAATACTGCGGTTTTGGTTCAATATATCATAGGCTGTGAGTCGCAATTCCGCTGCCTTTCCCTTTCCAAACTTGTAGCCCAGTCCGGCATTCCACAAATAATAGGATTGGTTAAAAGAGGCAGATAATCCCTCAAACGCCTGGTAGGTTACGTCTGAATTGATCACCCAGCTTGCTGCAGGCATCCAATTCATGACCAATTTACCGGAGTAACTCAAATAAGTCTGGTCGTTCGCCTTTTGTAGGGTATTGATCACTTTGCTGTAACTGCCGTTGCCCGTAAGACTAAAATCCAATCGCTCTGAAATGTTACTACCCACAACCAAGCCCACATTCACCGATGGATTCTTGGCATTGTTAATCATGGGTTTGCCATTGCCAATCTGAATCATGCTAGGAATATTGTTGGTTGAAATACCTGCATTCGTATTCACGTTCAATTTCTTGATGGTTTTACCCCATGAGCCAAACAACCGCAATGAATAATACCCATTCAAGTTAATGGGCACCGTCATTTGCGCACCGGGCGTTAAGCGGATACTGTCGTTCTGGGTCATACTGGCCATATCCAATCCACCCGATCCACCGCCATAAAAGGCTGAATCTAAGCGAATCCATCCGGCTTCGCGACCTCCAATCACCGACTTGCTGCTAATGTAGTTGTTACTTTGTTGGGCGTTGATCATCCAAAAGACGTTTTTACCCGATGTCGGTACCACCGAAAAGTATCTCAAAAACAGGCTGTGCTGGTAATCTTGCACCAAATTTGGATTGCCCGAACTCAATTGCATGGTATTGTTGTTGTTGATCACTGGCTGCAATTGATCAACCGACGGTGCGTTGTTTGAGGTGTTGTAATTCAACCGCAAATTCCGCTTCATTCCCAAATTATACCGGGCTTGTACATAGGGTAGGAGCGATGTGAAACTTCGATCAAGCTCACTGTTGCGCGGCATACTTTGCGACCCATCCAATTGGGCTAACTGTGCGTCAACCCCTGTGGTCACGTTCCATTTATAGGTTTGATAGCGGTAGCTCACGCCGCCTTTTTGTTGCGAATATCCATTGATAAACTGACTGGAGAAAAAGGTGTCCAATAACGTATACCCCAAGTTAGCCGCATCTTTCAAATACGCCAGCCGGTCGTTGTTGTTTTGGTTGATGTTGGTTGAAACGGTTGCCGCTAAAAAGTGGTTGGTATCCAGTGCCTCTGTGAAGGTGATATTTCCGCTGAAGGTGCGGGTTTGTTTCAATAAATCGGTGCGCTGGTCCCGGGTATTGGTGACAGTTAATCCGTTGGTATCCAGTACCACCATGTTCTTAAAATTCAAATTGGTTAGGCCCGACTGTCCGTTCACACCCGGATTAAGCTCCATAGAGAAGGTTCTGCCTTTTTTCTCAAAAGCATGTCGAAACAAAAAGCTACTCGATGCACGATATCCGTTGGTATTGGTTTGTGTGTTGTTGAGTAGACTGGAAACGGGATCGAGAAGGCTGTTGATGGTTAAAGCATTAATCGGACTATTGCTATTGTTTTGCTGAAGCGATACACGGGGTTCAATCAACAACGTATTGACAGAATCCAATTTCAAATTCAACCGGCCATTGATGCGGTGACTGCCATTGTCTGTCGTATTTGGATTTGATTCGATGTAGTTAAAACCGCCCGTTTTTGGATCGCCACCCACGTAAAAACGATTCGTTTCTGTGCGATTTTCGTTGTCGGTGCTGTTGAAGAAATAACTACCGCTAAATTCGATCTTTTTGCCCCATTGGTTGCTGTAATTTAAGCCGATAGCCCTTGTGGTTGTTATGCCGTTCTGTGTGCCGGTAAAAAAGTTTCCGGCGCCGCCCATACCCATCATACCCATGCCGCGTCCGCTACCACCCATGCCGCCTCTGCTTCCGCCGCCGCCCATGCTACCCACCAAATCCTCGAAAGAGAAGTTCTGTTCATTGATGTTGTTTAGCTGGCTCAGAAAAGTAAGGCGACGATTCCCTTTGAATGAATTGATGGTTATACCCGCTTTGTATTTGTTTAAATCACCCGAGCCATCAATGGCTTGGCCGTAACCACCAAATCCCCGACCAAAAAGTCCGTTGCGAAACTGCGATTTTGTTACAATGTTCATGGTTTTGGTGGTGTTTCCATCATCGATACCTGAAAACAAACTTTGTTCTGATTTGGCATCATAAATCTGGATTTTTCCCACCACCTCCGCGGGTAAATTTTTGAGCGCCGCATTGGGATCCTCTCCGAAGAAGGGTTTGCCGTCTACCAGCACCTTCTTCACTTGCTCTCCCTGTGCTTGTACTTGTCCGTTCGATGACGTTACACCCGGCATTTTGCTCACCAAATCCTCGGCCGTTGCATCTGGATTGACTTTGAAGCTGCCAGCATTCATTTCGGTGGTATCGCCTTTCACGGTAACCGCTTGGACTTTAATGATGGCCGCTTCCATGGGAATGATTTCGTTCACCAAAGTCAGGGTTGGCAGCGTAAACTCGAAGGAATTTGTTTCTTGAATCGTTGAGAAATTGACATAGTCATGTAGATTGATCCAGCGTTGAGCCTTCGTGCCATTGGTATGCGTGGCCAC
>DBCP01000123.1:0-5067 GCA_002293105.1 Bacteroidetes bacterium UBA955
GCTCTTGCCAGTGGCGCTGCTCTGTAACATCGTATCTGTTTTGTCTGAAGTGCCATCCACCATCGCTGTGCGGAAAATGAAATCGCCATTGGCCAATTGTTTGATGGGCATGAACTTCACGAAGGATTTACCGGTGCCTATTCCAGGGTGGGTAATTACAAATAGGTAGAGCGAATCGCCAGCAACCTCTTTGGTGGTTGGGTCATAAACGCCCCAGCTGAAATCCCACATATTGCCTGGGTTTGTGGCTTGGTTCAAGGCGCCTTTTTCATGCACATTGATATCGTTGTAAAATTTCTTCCATGAGGCCCAACCTGAAGTATCGAACTGAGAAAACTGTGTGTTGTCACCTTTTGGGTAAGCATATACCTCAACACCGCCCATGTGGTTCACGCGGATACAGTTGTCGCGCGACACGGTGGTGTGTGAAAAATGCCATTGGTCTATTGGGGCCGATGCTTCAGCGCCCGTTCTGATGTTGTAATAAACCGCTTTGCCATATCCAGCGCCCATCGCCACAGAGTCAGAAACAACGGTTTGTGCCTTGATGGGGTTGCTGCACAGTGTTGCAATCACGGTGCCTAGAATTAAATGTGCTTTTTTCATGTTTTTCGGTGCCACAAAATTATCTCAAGCCTATGGGCTGAGGTCTATCCGAATTGTAAGGATTTGGTCATAAGAATGTCACGAAGTCATGAAATTCCCTTTTTCAAGTCACCGGTTTCCGCCCTAACTTTGTTGCTTGTTAGCGAGCGTTAGATGGCCAAGATTAAAATAGATTTATCGGGAAAAGTTGCCAAGCCCCAAGTGGTGGTGGGTATCGATTTGGGTACGACCAACAGTTTGGTGGCCTGGGTGAATCCATCCACGGGTAATGCGGAAGTAGTGAAAGATGATTTGGGCGCGTTGGTGCCCTCCGTGATTGGTTTGATGCAAGGCGGACATGCCCAAGTAGGGGTGTTGGCCAAAGGCGGATTGGTTACTGCACCCGAGCGCACAATTTTTAGTGTGAAGCGATTGCTGGGACGCAGTTACAAAGACATCGCTAATTTTCAACAATATTTAGGATACCGGATCATTGACGAAGACAATGAATCCATGGTGAAAATTGAAGTAGATGGGAAATTTTATAATCCCATTGAACTCAGTGCCATCATCCTAAAGGCCCTCAAAGAGAAAGCAGAGAAAGCGTTGAATGTAGAGGTAATGCAAGCGGTGGTAACCGTTCCGGCGTATTTCAATGATGCGCAACGACAGGCAACCCGAGATGCAGGTAAGTTGGCAGGATTGGAAATTTTACGCATTGTGAACGAGCCCACGGCGGCCAGTTTGAGCTACGGCATAGGATTGAATAGAGAGGAAGTACAGACCGTGATGGTTTACGATTTGGGTGGAGGAACTTTTGATGTGTCGATCCTCCAAATTGAAGACGGTGTTTTCGATGTACTTGCCACCAAGGGCGATACGGCTTTAGGCGGTGACGATATTGATCGTTCGATCATGGCCCATTGGCAGCAGGCGTTTCCGGCGTTGGAAGGAATGGCTACTTTGGGCGATATCCAGCGATTGCGTTTGGTGGCTGAAGAAGCCAAAATTGCGTTGAGTCAACAGCCAGATTTAGCGTTTGAGCAACCGTTTGCCTTGGGCGATGGCTCCGTTGTGGATTTGCGGTTGGATTATACCGGTTTGCAGGCGGCCGCAAAAGAACTCCTGCTCAAAACCGAAGATTGCATTGCGGCCGCCCTCCGCGATGCCTCCCTGAAACCTGATCAAATACAAGCCGTTGTCATGGTCGGTGGCTCAACCCGCTACCCCCAAGTCAAAGCCATGCTGGATGCAAAATTCCCCCATGTGGCCGTCAATAATACCCTGAATCCTGATGAAGTCGTGGCCCTGGGTGCCGCCATCGAAGCCGATGTGCTTGCCGGTAACCGCAAAGACATCCTCCTGCTCGATGTAACCCCGCTCAGTCTTGGTATTGAAACGGCGGGTGGACTGATGGACGTCCTCATCCCCAGAAACAACAAAATTCCCTGTAGGGTGGGTAGAGAGTATACGACCTCGATAGACGGACAAATAAACCTCAAGATTAGCGTGTATCAAGGCGAGCGTGAACTCGTGGCCCAAAACCGCAAACTCGGAGAGTTTATCCTCAAAGACATCCCCGCCATGCCGGCCGGCTTTCCCAAAATAGAAGTGGCCTTTGCCCTAGATGCCGATGGACTACTGAAAGTGTCCGCCAAAGAATTGCGCAGCGGCGTAACCCAGCAAATCGATATCAAACCCCAATACGGACTTACCGATGACCAAGTAGAAGCCATGCTTCTGGCCGGATTCCAACATGCCCAAGAAGACGTAACCGCGCGCTTGCATCAAGAGGCGATCAACGAAGGACAGCAACTTGTCTACCTCGCGCAGCGCTTCATCGAAAAGAATGCAAACTTGCTCAACGAAGAAGAAATGGCCGGAACAAAACAACGAATTTCGTCATTGGAGTGTCTATTGGCTGAACGCGGCGAAAAAGATGCCATCCTACAAGCGGTTACGGAACTGAACGATTATACCCGTCCTTTTGCCGAACGCCTCATGGATGTCGCTGTCTCCGCAGCGCTCAAAGGCAAAGAAATTTAAACCATGCAATTCAAACAGTACCCGCTCATCGCCCTTATCCTAATCGCTGCAAATACCGCAAATGCGCAGGCCGTATCACAGTTGGATTATGAGGGCCGACAGAATTACGGTTTGAAAATGGGCATGGGTATCAATTCGATGTACGGCGGGAAATTGCAGAATCCCCGTCCTACCATAGGCTTCATGGCCGGATTGTACATACACTCCAATCCCGAGAAAAAGCGGTCGCCATTCGGACTTCAATCGGGTATCGACCTAAGAATGCGTGGAAGCAACTTTGCCAATGGCAAAACTGGCGATACCGCCATCAATCGCGCCTACACCAAAATTAGCATCATGAGTTTGGATGTGCCCCTGCTGGTGAACTACCGGTTATCGAAGCAGCGCGACAAACAAATCAAACAACTGCAATTTGGTCTTCAAATGGGCTATAATTTTAATTCGGTGTTGTATGTAGGACCGCAAAAACGTCCGCTTCCCACTGCCTTCAATACTTATAATTCCATCAAGGAATGGGATCGATTGCCCATTAAATTGTATGATTTACAAGCGGTTGCGGGCTATCAGTATCGCGGCGAAACCTTGGGTTATTCCGTGTCGATGAAAATGGGACTACTGAACCTGAACGACAATTTTGTGATTCGCGGTATGGTGGATACCGACAACGACGGGATAGAGGACAAAGAAATTGAATTGATATCGCCCACCACCGACCCCCTCAAAGAAAAGCCAGGAACACGCCAAATGATTGGGACCTGGAGTCTAGAATTCGCCCTCGTTTTTTAAGCCAACAAGGTTTTCGTACCTTTGCAGTACCAATTCTCTTATGTCAACCGTGGCCTTTTATACCCTGGGGTGCAAACTCAACTTTGCCGAAAGCAGTGCCATCGGACAGCAGCTCACGAAAGCGGGTTTTGAGAAACGGGAATTTCAAGATGCTGCCGATTTGTATGTGATCAATACTTGCAGTGTTACAGACCATGCCGATCGCAAATGCAAAAAGGTGGTTCGTGAGGCGCTCAAGCAAAATCCAGCCGCCTACGTGGTGGTGATCGGGTGTTATGCCCAACTGAAACCCCAAGAAATCGCCCAAATTCCGGGTGTAGATATGGTGCTGGGGGCGGCGGAAAAATTTCAACTCATCGATCATCTACACACCTTGGTCAAGGAGCCCAAAGCACTCGTGCACAACGCGCCCATCAAAGAGGTGAATACATTTGTACCCGGCTACAGCATGGGCGATCGTACCCGCATCTTTCTGAAAGTGCAAGACGGGTGCGATTATTTTTGCAGTTTTTGTACCATTCCATTGGCCCGTGGCAAGAGCAGGAGTGGCAATGTGGAGGCAACCCTGAAATTGGTGGAAGAAGCCGCCCAGCAAGGTGCCAAGGAAATAGTGTTAACGGGTGTGAATCTCGGCGATTTTGGCGTAGAGCATAATCAAGACTTCTATGATTTGGTGCAGGCCATTGATGAAGTGGAAGGGGTGGATCGCTATCGAATTAGTAGTATCGAGCCGAATTTGCTGACCGATGAAATCATCGAATTTGTGTCGCGCAGCAAGCGATTTGTGCCACATTTTCACATTCCCTTGCAAAGTGGGAGCGATGAAATTCTCACGCGCATGCGCCGCAAATACCTGAGTGATTTGTACCGTTCGCGGATCGCCAAAATCAAAACGCTGATGCCCCATTGCGGTATCGGGGTGGATGTGATTGTGGGATTTCCAGGCGAAACCGAAGAGCATTTCCTCGAAACCTATCGCTTTTTGAACGAATTGGACATTTCCTACCTTCATGTGTTTCCTTATTCTGAGCGCGCCAATACCACCGCCAAAAAAATGAAGGATGTGGTGCCGGTGAAAGTGCGCATGGAGCGCGGAGAAATGTTGCGTGGCTTGAGTGAAAAAAAGCGCATGGCCTTTTACCGCGAGCATCTGGGAACCAGCAGGCCGGTTTTGTTTGAAGAGGAAGAACGCAGGGGCGTGATGTTTGGATTTACCGATAATTACATCAAAGTGGCCACGGATTATGATCCGCTGTTGGTAAATACCGTGGTGGATGTGCAGCTTGCCTCGCTCAATCCCGAAGGATGGGTGCAAGCGGAATTTGATTACGCGACCGTTGGGCATTAACTTGCACCTGTGTTTCCAACCCTCTACCATTTTCTCTACGATTTAACCGGGATTTCCCTTCCGTTTTTGAAAGTCGTTAACACGTTTGGCTTCTTCGTTGCCATGAGCATCGGTGCGGCTTTCTGGGCGATGTCGGCCGAGTTCGATCGCAAAACCCTTCAAGGCATTTTCGCCAAGGTGAAAGTGAAACAAGTGACCGGTGTGGGGGTTGAATGGAGCGAATACGCAGTGAGTGGATTGATGGCCTTTGTGTTTGGTTATAAAATTTTGTATTTGATGGTGGAAACGGGCGATGGGTTCTC
>DBCP01000123.1:5142-8259 GCA_002293105.1 Bacteroidetes bacterium UBA955
GTTTTCGCTTTGGCGCACTTGGGTAACCGATAAAAAACAACGCGGCGAAACCCCTTCTGAATCTATCGTTGAAATGAATGCCTCGGCTCGGATGTCGAACATCACCACCATTGCCCTTCTCAGCGGGTTTTTGGGTGCCAAAGTTTTTCATTTGTTGGAAACGCCCAGTGAAATTCATTGGGAAACCATTTTGGTTGATTTGTTGACCAGCGGTGGGTGGACCTTTTACGGCGGACTTATTTGCGGTGCGGCCGGGGTATTGTGGTACACCAACAAACACGGGATGCATTGGCGCGATGTGTTTGATGCGGGCGGACCGGCCATGATGTTGAGTTACGGATTGGGTAGGTTTGGTTGTCACTTTTCCGGCGATGGCGATTGGGGCATTGCGAATTTGAAACCGAATCCGGGCCTGCCCGATTGGGCTTGGGCCTATAAATATCCCCACAACGTGTTGGGCAAAGACTACGCCTCTACCGGGATGGAGATGATTCCGGGCTGTTCTGGTGAATATTGTTATCAGCTTGCGGTACCTGTTTATCCAACCCCGCTGTACGAGGCCTTGATGGCATTGGGTTTGTTTGCAGTAATGTGGTTTGTTTTGCGCAAACGAAATTTGGCTCCTTTCCAAATGTTCTCTGCCTACATGATGATGGCGGGACTAGAGCGTATGCTCATCGAATCGATTCGTGAGCATGGCGTGAGTTTGTACAATGTGGCAGGGATGTCGTTCAGCCAAGCCCAAATGATTTCTTTGGCATTGATGCTGTTTGGGGTATTGGGTTGGATTTGGGCTGGGAAATCGCCCAGGACGTTGGAAGTGCAACAAAAAGTTGATTAGACGGATAGAATCATGAAAGGTTTAAAAGGGTTGATTGTTTTTATTGCGATGTGTGGTTCGGTGGGACTGCGTGCTCAAATTTGGGGATCTTCTGAGCCACCGCAGAAGGTGGATACCATCGAAACAAGCGATTTTAGGCGGATGGATCCGGTATTGATATCGGGCAGTATGGATGAGGAGCGGAAGAAGGAGTATCAGATCTTAAAGCGTAGGGTCATCAAAACAATGCCTTATGCGAAGATGGCGGCGATGAAGATGCGGGCGATGGAGGATAAATTAAACACGATTGAAAACCGCAAGGAGCGAAAAAAATACATCAAGCAGTGTGAGGCAAGCATCAAACAGATGTACATGGAGCAGCTGAAGAACATGACGATTGGGGAGGGGCAAGTGTTGATGAAGTTGTTGCACCGCGAAACGGGGAAGACGAGCTGGGAGATTATGCGAAATTACCGCGGCACCACGGAGGCTTTGTTTTGGCAGGCGTTTGGGAGCTTTTACGGACACAATTTGAAGCAGGAATACGATCCGGTGTTGGATTATCAGATCGATCACATCATCAAGCAGGAGCGCTTGGAGTGAGGATTAATTCTTGCGGGCAAGCATGAAAATGACAACTGGGGCGCCAATGATTGAAAGGATGGCGTTGATGGGTAATATGCTGTTAGGAAGGAGTTGGTTGGCCAGGATATCGGCGGTGAGGGTGAGTGTGGCACCGGCGAAAGCGGCGGTGAGTATATTGGGCCCGTGCGACTCTGTCTTTTGAATTTTTCTGGAAATGTGCGGGGCGATTAAACCTACAAATGAGACTGGACCGCAGTAGGCCGTGACGATGGCGGCCATGCTGGCGCTGCCGACGATCAGCAACAACCGCAGGTGTTTGATGGATTTTCCGGCACTTTCCACATGGATATCCCCGAGTAAATAGGCATTGAATGCATGTCGGTGATAGGTTAGAATTCCCCCACCAATAAGGGTTGATGCTCCCAAGATATAAAGCTGTGAAGGGATGACGCGGTCGAAGCCGCCCATGCCCCACATCACAAATTGTTTGACTTGTTGTGCTTGGGCTGTTTGGGTGATGATGTCTACGGCGGCGCCGAAGAAGTAGCCGAGGACGAGTCCTACTAGCAGGAGGGCATGCAACTGCGATAATTTTTTGTGCAGGGCGAGTTGGATGGAGAGGACCAGGAGGGCGCCCCCGAGCGCAGCGAGGGGCTGCAGGGCGAATTGCGCGCCGGTATCTTCCAATCCTAGGTTTGCTCCCAGGTAGGTGATCAAGGCGACACCGAAGGTGGCGCCGGGGGTGATGCCAATCAAGAACGGTCCGGCCAAGGGGTTTCTGAACAGGGTTTGCATCATCAATCCACTCCACGACAGGGCGATACCGCCGATGGCGGCTGCCATGACGCGGGGAAAGTGCAGGTCCCAGAAGATGGAATCCCCACCGGGTTGGGTCCAACGGGGTGAGAGGGGTTCTAGGTCTAGGAATGTGATTATGGCCAGGAAGATTCCGAGCAGCAGGGGTAGCCGCGGCCGCAGGCCGCGGCGATTCACCGCGGTAGAAGTGGAATTGGATTGACTGCGGTTCAACATGCTCGCTGCGTTACTTACTTGCAAATATCATAGTAGTTCGATGAATCCGAATTGAAATCGCCCCGAAAAATGTGAAACAAATCGCCCAAAATGCGGTTAGGGTAAATACAGCCCATGTCCCAGTATGGATTGCTCCCGTTGGGTTGAAGTTGCTTGTTGAAATGATACGCCTTCCCCTCTCGGAATGCCTTGATATAAACCACCCGCGGATCGCTCGACTTCAAACAAGCCATCGAATTGCATAGGTCGGTGTTAATCCAAATATCGGCCTCCCGAAACAACGTAATCGCCTTTTCAATACTCACCACATTGCTGCCAGATCCCACTGCCGCTGTTATGGGCTTTCCACCCGCATCTCGGATGAACTGGGCCATGTAAGAGGCATTTTGCGGCACAAACCACATGCCGTTATACACACAATTGACAATGACCTTGGGCGATATCTTCGTGTTTTTTTTTGCCTCGGTTACACATTTTTCATAATCGGTTCGTACGGCGTTAAATGTTGCTTGTGCTACTGAGGATTTTCCCATCGCCCAACCCATCGCTATCAACCATTCCGCCCTGCCCAATGGGTGGTTTTCCAAATGATTGTTGCACCACAATACCGCAAATTTGTCTTTTCCCAATCGCTCGATCGTTTGTTTGTCGTCCAAACTTGTGATGCTTCCGAACAGAAT
>DBCP01000123.1:8425-17142 GCA_002293105.1 Bacteroidetes bacterium UBA955
ATGGGCGTTGAGCTCTGTCAACATGCCAGTATGTATGGCCGATAAACTCACAATTCGGTGGCGATCTGTGATTTTTTGATACCCTCTCACCGATTCAGACCGACCCCAAAAAAAACGCCCTACCGATTTTTGGGTCTGGGGGTCGGATAGCAACTCCAAAAAACTATCTGTTGTCGTGTAACCCACCCGAAACAATGTGGCGTATTGGTTCTTTATCCACACTATGTTATCGGCTGGCCGATCTTTACTTTTCTCACCACATCCACAGAAGCAAATCGCCCCGATAAAAAAGGCTGTGAATGCTATGTGGGCGATGGATTTCTTCATGGAGCCTTCGAAAATAGTACAAATAATCGCACAGGGCAGAAATTGGGTATTGCACAAATGGAAAAATTGGTCAAATTTGTTGTGTTATGTTGCATCCACTGTTCCGCTTTCGTTACTATATCCTCTTTGGCTTGTTTGCCATTTGGATGGCCTTCTTCGACATGAACAATTTGTTCTATCGCTATAAAATCGCCCGGGAAATTGATGCGCTGGAAGAAAACATCGATGAGCACAAAAAAGCCATCGCCCAACTAGAGCAACAAAAGCAATATTTGTTTGGCAACGACCGCAACCTTCAACGCTTCGCCAGGGAGAAATACTTGATGAAAAAAGACAATGAAGACGTGTTTGTGATTGTGAAGGAGGAGAAACCAGAGGACAAAGACAAATAGTGTTCATAAAAGAATCAACAATGTGAATTTCTGTTACAGAAGATGCGATAAGTTTGTAAACAAGGAAAACCAAAAAAACTCCGAATAAATCATGAATTTTATAGCGCCATCCAGCGACCTCCTGCAGCACTTGTTAACCGTGAACGGTGCCATCATGTCGAAGCCCATTATTCCCATTTTGGAGAATTTTCTATTCGATATCAGCAACAATCAGCTGCGCATTTACAGTACCGATCTAGAAACCAGCATGACCACCAGTATGCAGGTTGAGTGCAAGGAAAGCATGAAGGTGGCGGTGCCGAGTAAAATGGTGATCGATATACTTCGTTCTTTGCCTGATCAGCCTGTAACATTCAATGTGGATCCACAATCTTTCGGGATTGAAGTGGTAAACAGCAACGGTCGATACAAAATGGCCGGACAAGATGGGGTTGATTTTCCAGCAATGCCTGAGTCCAATGCGGATGGTAGCTTTACCATTCCCGCCAATGTGTTGTTGCGTTCCATCTCTAAAACATTATTTGCTGCCGGTTCAGATGAACTTCGCTTGAACTTGACAGGATTGTATGTTGAGATGCAAGGCAATTCCGTGAATTTCGTGGCCACCGATGCCAATAAATTGGTGCGATTGACCCGCAAGGATGTGAATACCGGCGTGGAAGGAAATATCTTGATCCCCAAGAAGCCCTTGAATTTGTTGAAAACTGCATTGCCGAACGACGAAACCCCGGTGATCATTGATTACAATCGTTCCAATGTATACTTCACCTTTGGTGAAACCCGCTTGATTTGTCGCCTCCTCGATGAAAAATACCCCGATTACGCAGCGGTTATTCCCCAGGAAAACCCCAACGTGATCACCATTTCACGCATGGCCTTGTTGAGCTCTATCAACCGTATCAGCATCTTCGCGAGCAAAACTACGTATCAAGTGCGTTTTAAAGTTGTTGGTAACGAGTTGACAATCAGTGCAGAAGATATCGAAATGGCCAACGAAGCACAAGAGCGCATCCCTTGTGAATTTGAAGGCAATGACATGGAAATTGGATTCAATGCCAAATTTTTGAAAGAGATGTTGAGCACCCTCGATGGCGATCAAGTTCAATTGCGTTTGTCGGCCCCCAACCGCGCAGGTTTGGTGATCCCCAACGAAAATGAGCGCGATGAAGACATCACCATGCTCATCATGCCAATGATGCTGAACAATTACTAAGCAAAAATTCTTTAGGCCGTTTACGCAAATACGGCGCTTCCAACCCTTACCAACGTAGATCCGTGGGCGATGGCAATGTCGTAGTCTGAACTCATGCCTATCGAAAGTTCACAGAACTCGGCTTGGTCTGGGAAATACTTGTCTTTCATTGTCGTGAACAGCGATTGAACTTGCGCAAATTCCGCCGCAATTTGACTGCGGTCATCGGTGTTGCTTGCCATGGCCATCAATCCGCTCAGCGTAACATGCGTCATGTTTCCATTTTGGTATGCAACGAAAAATGCATCCAACTCACCCGCATCCAATCCAAATTTGGTTTCTTCTTGGGCGATGTGCAGCTGAACAAGGCAAGGAATTACGCGGTTGCTTTTGGCCGCTTCCTTGTTGATTTCCTGTAGCAATTTGATGCTGTCTACCGCGTGAATCATCGAAATAAACGGTGTGATGTATTTGACTTTGTTGGTTTGCAAATGACCAATCAGATGCCATTCGATATCCGCAGGTAACGCTTCCTTTCTTTCCAACAATGCCTGAACACGGTTTTCGGCAAAGAGTCGCTGACCGCTGGCATACGCCGCCTGAATTTCTTCAACCCCGCGGTATTTGCTCACAACAATGAGTTTGCACCCTGTTGGAAGTTGGTCTTCAATGGTTTGGATATTCTGGGCGATGTGTTGTGGCGTTGACATGTCGATTCTCGGTCTGTGTCTGCGAAATTACCGCTGTGATTGTTGTAATTTTGTCATTCTGTGAAAAATCAATCACTATTTCGTCGTTTTGTCTTTGCAATCTTGCTCGTCACCGCTTGGGCGTCGTGCGGACAAAAGCCCCGCGTAGAGGAGCGAAAAATGATTGATTTGATGTGCGATGTAATGTTGATGGAGGCGGGAAACCAAATAACCTACAATTATGCCAATTTGCCGGAGTCGGTTTGGCAAGCGCATTACAACTTCGTTTGCAGCAAACACAAGGTAGCCTACGCTGATTTCAAGGCAGAATTGTTGCGTTTGAAGGAAGATCCCGAGGCGTTTTCGGCGTTGATGGAGAAAGTAATCACCCAAATGCAGTTGGCTGAGTTGAACGCAAGAAAAGAACGCAAGTGAAATATCCATCCGATTTTGAGCGTGTAGTTGGGTTTGACGGCATTCGTGCCTCCATCGCCCAGCGATGTAAATATCCTTCCACACAAGATTTGGTGGTGGCTTGGGAAATGCAAACCACCCACGAAGCGGTGATGTTGCAATTGGATTTGCTGGATCAAATTCACCAATTGAATGAACTATTGCCCAGTGTGCTGCAGTTTCAGGGCGATGATATTTCAGGTTGTTTGTCGCACCTAAGCATTGAAAATTACTACCTCGAGGAAGAAGCGTTGGCGGCGGTGTTGGCATCAACAACAACCTACCAAAAGTTGGCCACGGCCGTGCAACAACGGGCGGATATGTGGGCCTTGCTAGCGGCGGAATTGCCCAACGAAGACAATACAAAAAAAGTGGTTGCCATCATCGGTAAGGTGTTGGATGAATTCAACCAGATTTCAGTGCGAGCTACACCACAATATGCCAAGATTTCTCAAGAGATCAATCGCTTAGAAGGCGAGGCACGGAATGTGATGCGCGGTATTTTCCGGGAGTGGAAAGGACAGGGATTTACGGCAGAGACGGATGTTACGGTGCGTGAGGAGCGACTGGTTATTCCGGTTTTGGCGGAGTTTAAGCGCAGGGTTCAGGGATTTGTGAAAGACATTTCAGCTACCGGAAAAGTACTGTATGTTGAGCCTACTCAGATGTTGGAGATGAACAATCGCCTCAAGGAGTTGTTTGCCGAAAGACGTCGAGAACGCGAGCGAATTCTGAGGATGGTGACGGCCGAATTGGCGCCCTTTGAGGTTGATTTACAGCAGTGGATGAACCGATTGGTGCGGATGGATTTCGCTTTGGCCAAATGGGACTGGTGCGCGCGCGAAGGTGCCCATCGCCCGAAAGTGAGTGAAGGGGCTCAGGTTTCGCTGCGAAGGGCCTATCACCCTGTATTGCGCAAAGAATTAAAAGCACAGAAAAAAGAAGCCATCGCCTTGTCGTTGGATCTCAATGAGCAGCGGGTGATGGTGGTTAGCGGTCCCAATGCGGGTGGTAAGTCGGTGGTGCTGAAAACGGTGTTGTTGATGCAGTACATGGTACAATGTGGTTTGTTTGTAACGGCAGATCCTGAGAGTAGGTTCGGTATTTTTGATTATTTGGGCATAGACTGTGGCGACGGTCAAGATATCCAACAGGGACTCAGTACATTTAGTGCACACTTGCAGCATTTGAAAAATTTGTTGGAGCATGCTTCGGACCGATCGTTGATAGGGATGGATGAAATTGGTGCGGGAACGGATCCTCGTTTTGGCGCGCCCATCGCCCAGGCGGTTTTGGAACAATTACTGGAAAAAGGATCTTTCGTGATTGCTACCACGCACTTTTCTCAGTTGCGTGAATGGGGTATGGGTTATTCGGAAGTTGTACAAGCATCGATGGCCTACGATGCCCATGCGTTGAAACCCTTGTATCATTTGGTGGTGGGGAAGCCGGGTTCGTCGTTTGCGTTGGAATTGATGCGAAAAACTGGGTTTGACACCTCTTGGATCGAGCGAATCAAAACGCTGGCAGGCAAGCAAATGGGCAAAACCGAGGATTTGATGTTGACGTTGGAGCGGCAGAATCAACAGTTGTTGCAGCAAGTGCAGACCTATGAGCAAAAATTAAAACACTTGGAGGAATTGACCGCATCGTACCAGCAATTGAAAGATAAGTTGCAGTCGAAGCGACAAGAATTTATATCTGCGGCGAGGGATGAAGCCAAGAAATTATTGGCCGATACCAACCAGCAAATCGAAAATACGATACGCGCCATTCGAGAACATGGGGCGGAAAAGGAAGCTACGTTGAAGGCGCGACAGAAACTTGGGGCATACAAAACAGCGGTTGAAACTGGTGCGGTTGTGGGTGCGGGCAAATTGGAAGGACTGCGTGGTGCCATCGATTTTACATCGCCCAAGAATGTGGGTGGGAAGTCGGGCGCTGTGCAGAAATCAGAAACCGGGAAAGTGGAAACAGCACCGGAAAAATCTTATTTGGCGGATACATTGCCAATCACATCGCCCAAGCAATTGGTGCCCGGGGTGTTGGTGAAAAGTTTGGCCACTGAGGCGCAAGGTGAGGTGTTGGATGTAAAAAAAGACAAAGTATGGGTGGCGTTTGGTGTGGTAAAAATGTGGGTGCCAATATCGGAGTTGATGCTGAGCAAGAACAAGGTGGGTGACAAATCTCAGAAGACGGGCGCTACCGGTGGATATCAGTGGGTGGAGCGACAGTCGAATTATAAAACGAGTTTGGACGTCCGCGGTCAGCGGATGGAAGAGGCCACGCAAAAAGTATTGGTTTGGTTGGAAGAGGGGTATTCATTGGGACATGCCCAGGTGAAGATTGTTCATGGCAGGGGCGATGGGATTTTGCGGAAAGGACTCAAGACATTGTTGAAATCAGTGAACTTCGTACGGAGCTATCACCATGAAACCGAAGCAGAGGGCGGCGATGGTGCTTTGATTGTGCAATTTCTGTAATAGGTTGGGGTAGTTACGCCGATACCTAGTATTTTTGTAGTCTATGGCATTAGTACTAGATGGTAGCTTGGCTGCCGCATCCATTCGATTGCAAATTGCGGAAGAGGTAAGGGCTCATGTAGCCAAAGGACATCGTGCACCGGGTTTGGTAGCGATCTTGGTGGGTGAGGACGGTGCAAGTCAAACCTATGTTGGGGCGAAGAAAACCGCTTGTGACGAGGTTGGTTTTGCGGGTGATGTTCGCCGTTTTCCAGCAACGATTTCGGAAGCGGAATTGTTGGAAGAAATTGAAAAAATTAACCGAGACGAAACCATTGATGGATTGATTGTACAGTTGCCGTTGCCGAAACACATTTCAGAAGAAAAAGTGACCCAAGCCATTTTGCCAGGCAAGGATGTGGATGGGTTTCATGATATCAATATGGGCAAATTGGCCAAGGGCGACGAAGCTGGTGTGAAGCCTGCAACACCTTATGGGATCACCCTTTTGATGAAACATTATGGTATCGAGGCGAACGGAAAACATGTGGTGGTTTTAGGTAGGAGTAACATTGTAGGTCGTCCTATGAGCATGTTGTTGTCCGCTGCCGCATCCTATGGCAATGCAACGGTAACGTTGTGTCACAGCCGTACACAGAACCTCGCTTCTTTTACCCAACAGGCCGATATTTTGGTGGTGGCGTTGGGTAAGCCTGGATTTATAACTGCTGATATGGTAAAAGAAGGTGCTGTGATCATTGATGTGGGAACCACCCGTGTGGATGATCCTACACGCAAGAGTGGCTGGAGATTGTGTGGAGATGTGGATTACGACGCGGTATTCTCTAAAGTCAGTGCCATCACGCCAGTGCCGAAGGGCGTTGGGCCGATGACAATCACCGGGTTGATGATGAATACCTTGGAAGTATACAAAGCCAAATTTGCATGATGAAATATCCTGTGATGGAACATTTTTACACCATCCAGGGCGAAGGTGTTCATGCAGGAAAACCGGCGTATTTTGTTCGTTTGGCGGGATGCGATGTTGGCTGTGTTTGGTGTGATGTAAAAGAGAGTTGGCCAACAGAAGGCTATCCTGAGTGTGGTACGGATGAAATTTGTGATTGGATTGCCCAAACGCCAGCACAGTTGGTGGTGATCACGGGCGGTGAGCCGGCCATGTATGATTGCAATCCTTTGGTGGATACACTGAAAAGCAAAGGGTATCGAGTGCATGTTGAAACATCCGCGGCATATCCATTACAAGGGAATTATGATTGGATTTGTATATCCCCCAAGAAGTTTAAACAGCCCGTGGAGGCAGAGATGCAAAGGGCTCACGAGTTAAAAGTAATCGTTTTCAATGATTCTGATTTTCAATGGGCCGAGCAGTGGGCCAATACAGTGAACCAGGATTGTGCATTGCTATTACAAGCGGAATGGGATAAGCGCGATAAAGTGATGCCCAAAATGATTGATTTTGTCAAAGCAAATCCGCGGTGGCGTATTTGTATTCAAACGCACAAAATCATTCAAGTACCTTAATTTTACTCAAAAGGACACTCGTTTTTGGGGTGAGTAACTTGCCTATCCTTTGTTGGCACGGGGTTTGACTCCTGGTTATTTTTGTCGGTATGCGCTTTTTGGGAAAATACCTACTCCTTTGTTGTACCCTTTGGGTCATAGGGTCTGCAATGGCAGCCGTTGATCCTCCCAAAAAACCTGTGCGTGATCCTTATGAAATGTCGCAGTATGTGCGTTTTAGCGACACCACCGAATTCCAAATCGACAGTTTTTTTCGCCGGATGTATCGATGGGGTATCTTCAATGGTACCTATCTGTTTCACAAAAATGATAGTTTGTGTTTCGGTGCGATGGGCTATGCCACGTTTTCGCAGTTGGATTCTTTAAAGCCAGCGGATTTGTTTCAATTGGCCAGTGTATCGAAAACCTTCACGGGCATGGCGATGATGTTGTTGGTGCAAGATGGGTATTTGAAATTGAGCGACAGTGTACATTGGTATATCCCTGAGTTGACGCGACGAAACCTATCGCTCCAAAATTTGATCAGCCACAGCAGCGGCTTGCCCGATTATTTTTACTTTAACATGAAGGCTTGGGAGAATCCTAAGGATCATCTAACCAACGATGATGTGGTTCAATTGCTCAATGCCCAACCAGTGAATCACTTTGCCAAACCAGGCCGTTACGATTACTGCAACAGCAATTATGCGCTGTTGGCGTTGATTGTGGAGCGTCAGACGGGTATGGATTTTAGGGAGTTTGTGAAGTTGCGCATCATGAATCCCAGTGGCATGAAATATTCGCACTTGGCCAATTTTGATACGTTGGGGTTGGTGAATTATACGGTGCAGGGCTATGATAAAAAGCGGGTATTTGCAGATAATATCTTCAATGGGGCGATGGGCGATAAGGGTGTCTATTCCAATGTGTTTGAGATGTTGGCGATCGATCGCATGTTAAGAACCGATTATTTGTTGCATCCAGATACCAAGAATCAAATGTTAGCACCCCAAACCGTAGTGAGCGCCGATGCGTTTTATGCAAATGGATGGCGAGTGAAGTGGATTAACGGACAGAAATGGGCATTTCACAACGGCTGGTGGAAGGGTTTTAGGACCTATTATTGGAGATGTTTGGATGAGGATAAGTGCTTTGTGGTGTTGACCAATAACGTGCAAGGTCCGTTTTTGCGCACCATTGACATGGTGGGCTTGCTGAAATAATTACGTATTCACCAAAGTATCTGTGCTTTGTGGTTTTGAAACACGGGGTATTCTCTGTAATTTGCTTCTTTACATTTTACAAACAATTGAATGGTTAAACGTTACCAATTATTGCTCATCAGTTTCTTGTTGTTGTCTGGGGTTTTTGCTCAAACTCCAGTTGCGAGTAGTGTCCATCGGCCCGCGCTTCGCGCGGTGCCGATGGAGATGCCACAAACCGACACCACCATTTTGTGGGTGCAATTGATGCAATCACCTCAGCCCAATTACTTCGCCGTAAAACGCGCATTTGAAGCCCATTTTGGGGGTGTGGTACCAGACAAAGGACAAGGTTATAAAGTATTTAAGCGCTGGGAGGCCCGTGTGATTGACCACCTCGACGCAGGCGGGAATGTGGTGTGGCCCAACGGTGTTTTGGCTGAATTATCGGCAAGTAATACTTCTTCTGGCAGTGG
>DBCP01000123.1:17165-22277 GCA_002293105.1 Bacteroidetes bacterium UBA955
TCAGGAAGTTCGGGCACCGGCAGCTCAGGTGGTTCTGGATCTGGTTCATCGGGAAGCGGTACTTCTGGAGGTAGCAGCGGATCAGGCTCATCGCCTACAGGCGGAACCAACCTCACAGGACTGAACGCCGGAAACCCCGTAACGCCCGCAACTTGGTGTGCTACTTCCGGACGCTGGTCACCCGTTGGTCCAACCAAACACCCCTACAACCAAACGTCGCAACCCACAGGTACAGGTAGAATCAATGGTATTGCTTTTCATCCAACCGATACCAATACGTTTTTCGCACTTGCTCCGCAAGGTGGTGTTTGGAAAACCAAAGACTATGGAAAATCTTGGAAGCAACTTTGGGGCGCCGGTAACGGACTCAGTGTTGGGTCTTCCGCTCCATCAAATCCTTCATTAACGCTGGGGGTGAGCAGCATGGTTCTATCGCACAAAAATCCTGATACACTTTATATCGGAACAGGTGACCGCGATGCGGGCGATGCGCCAGGATACGGTGTATTGATGTCAACCAACGGCGGAACTTCCTTTGTCGTTAGAAATTCCGGCATGGGCAATCTCACGGTTGGAAAACTCATCATGCATCCCAAAAACACAGCGATTTTATTGGCGGCAACGAACGGGGGTGTATATCGAACCACCAACTCCGGGGGGACATGGACGCGCGTATCGGTTTCGGCCAATTTCATGGATATTGTCTACCATCCTGGGAATCCAAACTATGTTTATGCCACGGCCAACGGACTCTTTTATCGCAGTACCGATGCAGGTTTGACCTTTGCGCAAATCACGAACGGCGTGCCGGCCTCCGGAATGCAAAGGGGTCAAATTGCCGTTACCGCTGCCGATCGCGGAAGGGTGTATTTTTTGATTGCTTCAGGGTCTCGTTTTCAAGGATTTTACATGTCAATCGACAGCGGTACTACGTTTGTCAATCGAAGTACCACTCCGGCCAATATTTTGGGATACAGCGAGTTGGGTAACGATGGGTCTGGTCAAGGTTGGTATGATTTGGATTTGGCGGCCGATCCAAGAAATGCGCAAGTGGTCTATGCGTTTGGCATCAATGTATGGAAATCCACCGATGGGGGTGCCACCTTCAAGGTGAGCGGTCACTGGGTTGGTAGTGGAAGCGCAGATGATATTCACGCCGATCAACACAGTGGAGAATTTAATATCACTGGCAGAACCCTGTTTGCGGGAAATGATGGCGGTGTTTATTTCACAGGAGATGGCGGAAAGATTTGGAATAACATCACCAATGGGATCAATAATTCGCAGATTTATCGCCTTGCTGTAGCACAAACTACCGATGATTTGGGGGCTCATGGATACCAAGACAACGGATCAATGCAACACCACGATGGCGAGATTTATACCTATTATGGCGGTGATGGCATGGATTGCGCGGTGGATCCAACCGATGAGCGCTACGTATATGGTTCTTATGTGTTTGGGCGGATTTACAGGGCCATCGAAAAGAATGATGTGACCACGATCGGGGCCAATGGCACCAATGGAATCACCGAAGGTGGTGGTTGGCTAACGCCATTTGTATTGCAAGAAGGCAATCCCAATCGGATGTTTGCGGGTTATAACAATCTGTGGCGGTGCGATAGTGTGAAATCGGCAGGAACAATCAAATGGACACGCATTTCCTCGGGTTGGACGGGTTCTGTTAGACAGATAAAAAGCAGCAAGTCGAATCCAAGACACCTTTATGTTATCCGGGGCGATGGCAAGTTGATGTTCACCAGAAATGCGGAAGCAACGGTGCCGGTTTGGGTAGATATTACCCCTCCTTCGACCTTGTTTTCGCTGCGAATCATGGAACCAGATCCTTTGGATAGTACCAAGTTGTACGGGGCGAGCGCAACGGATTTGTTTGTGAGTAACAACAATGGCACAGCCTGGAACTCCTCGGCATTGGCATCGCTCAATAAAACGGCTTACCCAGGATTTAATTGGGGCGTGATCAATGTGCTCAAGGCTGACCATACCGCGTCGCCAGCGGGTTTGTACGTGGGGACCGATCGCGCCGTATATTACATGAACCAAGTTTCGGGAAGTACCTATGGCCTGAACGAGTTTGCCAATCAATTGCCACTGTGGATGGATGTTTCTGATTTGGATATTTACCACTCTCCGCTGGGCCGCGACTATAGTTTTGTCTACGCCAGCACATACGGCAGGGGTGTGTGGAAGAGTCCGCTATTTGATGATGGCTCGGGAACATATCGCGCCAAAATGCTATCGTACGATTCCATTTTTACTGTAGGTGGTGTGATGCGTTTGCAGGAGAAAATACCGGCATCTGTGTATGGGATTCGCTCAACAACATGGTCGATTAAACCATCCAACTTTAGCTGGGTGAGCGGTGATTCAAACAGTTTGCAACCCGAGGTAAAATTCAATCAACCTGGTGTGTATTCCATCTCGCTAGCTGCCAAAAGTTGTACATCGAACGCCACAGAAACCAAGAGTTTGTGGGTAAGGGTTTTTCCTGCGGCGGTCTCTGCGACATGTAATTCAAAAACCCGTTTTCAGACATCGAATTTCGGCATTGGTGTGTTTGATGTAAAGCTAACCGATAACCATTTTGAATCGGGCACCTACTTCGACGATGGCGAACTATTGGATATGTCGGCCCAAAAAGTCTTCCGCGTGAAGCCCAATACCGATTACACAGTTCAGGTAAAAGTGGGGTTGTACAACAGTGAAAATGTTCGTGTGTTTATGGATTTTAACAACGATGGCAAGTTTCAGGCATTCAAGGGAGAGGTGAGTGCACAGACCAGTGCCAAACCTGGAGAATACGCCCAAGTGAAAATCAAGACCCCTGCTAAAATGCAACTGAATCAAGCGTTGCGCATGCGGGTGATAAGCGATTACAACAACATTGACACGACAGGATGTGGGACCTGCAATTATGGACAGGCCGAAGATTTTTCGTTGGTATTTGAAAAGACCACAGTGGCATTTGGCGTGGATCGCAAGAAGATTTGCGCGGGAGAATCGGTTGTGTTCACAGATTCTTCTCAGGGTTTGATTGGTTTGTACGAGTGGGATTTTGGTGTGGGAGCTGTTCCTTCCAAAGCCGTTGGAACTGGACCTTGGACAGTGAAATATTCCTCGGGCGGTTTCAAGAATGTGAAATTGCGTCTCAATGCAGGAGAAGATAGTTTGGTTAAAATGGCCCTTGTGGATGTTGTGAAAATGCCATCGGCCCAAGCTTTGGTGAAAACGGGTAATACACCCCAGTGTGAAGGCGTAGCATTGGTGCTGGCCGCCCGCGATGCCGGTGCATTGAGTGTGAATTATCAGTGGTTCAAAGGGGGTAATCCAGCTACGCCATTGATCAAGGACAGTTTGTTGAATTTTAATCCTTTGTATTTAAAGGATACCGGGGATTATTGGGCGATTTTGGAAAACCGGGGTTGCTTTGATACCACTGCGATTGTGAAGGTGGATGTCTGGGCAAAGCCCGTGGCTGCAATAGGTTACGACGCTGCCTATGTTCCTTGCTTGAAGGGCAATTCATTCGTGTTTCAAGATTTGTCAACGGTCTTCAATGGGTCTATCAGCTCACGTAGTTGGACGGCACTGAATCCATCGAAAACAGGTACGTCGACCACGTTTCAGCAGCAATTTTCACTGGCAGGCAGCCATGCTGTTCAGTTGAGGGTAGGCTCTATCAACGGATGTTTGGATACAGAAACTGTTGTTGTTAAAGTGAACGGACATCCGCTGGCAAAATTTGCGTTTGACAAACCTTTGCAGTGCGACAAAGGCAACGTGTTTCAGGTGGTTAATACCAGCAGTAATCCAGTTGCATCCGGTGGTGGTGCGGTTTGGAGTTATTACAATTGGTCCGATGGAAACGCAGGTTGGGATGCTTTGGATGCCAAACACAACTACGGTCAATATGGTAAATACAATGTGCAGTTGGTGGTAAAAAATTCGGTGGGCTGTTTCGATACGACCTATCAAATGGCAACGGTCTTTTTAACACCCAAGTCGCAAATTACAGGTAGTGCTTCTGAAGTTTGTGAAGGACAATCGTTCACGATCAACGATGCTTACTTGAATCATGCGGATCCAAACGATGGGGTGATTACCGCTTGGAACTTTGGTGACGGCAGAAAATTGAATAGGGGTTTGGCGTTAAAATCTGGCAAGCGCGATACACTGTGGTCTTATCCAGGTTTTGGCAAATACAGTATCAAACAAGTGTTAAAAACGAAGGTGTTGGGCTGTGCGGATTCTTCTAGTTTTACAATAGATGTGAATTCCATTCCAGTGGCTGCAATCCGGGCGTCTGCTACCGTGGTCTGCGCGGAAATGCTTCCTGTTAATTTTACGAGCCAATCCACCAATGCCGATGGGAAACCAATGAGTTACGATTGGCAATTTGGCGATGGTATGGGTGTTTCCGCATTGGCATCGCCCAATTATTTGTATAACAACCCCGGTAATTATATGGCGCGTTGCATTGTTGTGAACAAGGGCTGTAAAGACACGGCCTATACCCAAAGTATTAAGGTGCTTCCCAAGGTGAAAGCGGATTTTTCATACGGTGAATTCGCCTTACAACAGCGTTTGGGATGGCGATTTGCAGCATTGGATACACTGAATGTGCCGGTGGATCGCGATTTCCGGTGGAAGTTCGAAAATCCTGATGCAACAGTATCTCAAGGACAAGGGAATGTTTGGCAACAATATTTCACCACCAACGGAAATTACAAAGTGAAGTTAATAGCAACAAATTCAATCGGTTGCAGAGATTCTAGCATTCAGTTGATTGATGTTTCTGAGGCGGTATTGCGTTCTCAGCAAAACGAATTGAATGCCTATGTTTTCCCTAATCCAACCACGGACCGAGCGGTCTATAAATTCTCAGCCCGCAAAGGGGATGTTGTTACGGTGAAAATGTATACCATCCTTGGTCAATCCGGATTGTACGAGCGTACTTGGAACATCCCAGAAGATGGGGTCTATTTTGATGAAATCGCGATGAGAAAATGGGATTTGTCGGCAGGAATGTACCCATTGGTGATACAACGTGGCGATCAGCGGGTTGAAGTAATGATGATTTTGATGGAGTGA
>DBCP01000024.1:0-4368 GCA_002293105.1 Bacteroidetes bacterium UBA955
TCTCGGGAAATAGTACTCTATGCCCGTTTTGTGGGTGAAAATGTGCCAAACATTGCTATCGGCTGTTTTGGTTTTGCTATCAAAATAGGTTGAACCGTAGTAGTTGGTATCGCGTTTACTGTCTTTGTACTCATAGGTCAAACGTTGCAAGGACACTTCCTGACTCACTGCCCAATGGTTGTTGAGATAGTATTTGTGACTAAACAGGTGTTCGAATTGTTTGAATTTGGAGGCGGCCGTGGTAAGTGTAGGGTTATAGAAGCCCAAGTTTCTTAGACCCAATTTTTCAGCAGATTGCGGGATGAAGAAGAATGAATCAACGTTCAATCCGCCATTTTCATTTCTGTTGGAGCGGTTCCAAGTGAATGCGATGATTTGCTTGTATCGGTTGTTATTGCTTTGATACAAACTGCCTAGCTTGATGTTACGGAATTGGTTGTTTTGGCCTGATAGGATGTATTGTTCCTGGTTGATGATGCTGCGATAGTCGAGTGTGACATTCCATCCCGGACTAAAATTCTGGGTATGGAGCGCGTTCAGTGCGATGGTTTTACCGGGTCCTTGGAGATAATTGAACTCTGTGAACGGTGCGAAGGCACGATAAAACTTCATGTCGCGGGCGCGCTGTATTTGCGAGCCAAATGGGTTGCAGCCCGGGTGCACGATATCTTGCAGCGTGTTGATCTCAAAGCCGGTGTAAACAGGACTTCCGGGTTCTCCAAGGTTAAATTGTTGTAAAAAGCCCCAGCCGTTAGGTCCTTGCAAGCGATATTGATTTACGTTGATCTGTGTGGTGTCGATTTGATAACAAGGATAAATTAATGTATCCTTGGAATTTTTGGTTTTAATTTTGACATCATTCGAAAACCATGTGAGGGGCTCCAACGCAGCGTTATACTCAAGGAAATTTGAAATGCTGGTGGTTCTTGGGGGAACTTTTGATTTGGGTTTGGTGGCGGTTGTGTCTGATTTTAGCGCAGAAGAATCGCCCCTTGATATAGGTGTGGTGGGATCAAATACTTGTGCATCAACGATTGTTGTGCTCCAAAACAGGAACATAAAAACCCAAGTATTTTTCAATTGTTTTATCACAGAGCGTAGGCTGCACAAATTTGCGAATAAATATCCAACCTTGGTCGGTACGGCGTAAATTGTAAGAAAATTCAAATGGCAATATTGAGCGTGATGTTAGACGATGGCTTTTTGCATTTGCTGGGTATTTTTCTTCTCAGTGGTGTGAAGTTTCTCGGCGGGTTGATTTGGGCTATTGCCTTCATAGAAAATGATTTACTGGGATGGTTTGTATCTGCTCTTGGGGGGATTTTCGGCAGTTTTGTTTGGATTTTTTTGGGACATTGGATTCAACAAAAATGGGTTCAATTTTCAACGAGTAAGAACAAAACGGGTGCACCGGCGAAGCGTTTTAGCAAAAAGAATCGTTGGTTGGTGAAGGTCAAGCAAAAGGGTGGGGTGTATTTATTGGTTTTTTTGGCGCCTTTGATCATTAGTATTCCCGTGGGCTGTTTGATATTAACGACCATGGAATCGAATCGATATAGAATCCTTCTGTTGATGTCGATTTCCGTTTTGTTGTGGGGAACGGGGATGTACTTGATTGCCGCGTTGTAGTGATTGCGCTTTATTTATTGTATTCATGAAAATGCTGTGTTTCTCAGGCAATTGTTTGTATGATACTATGGTTGAAGCGTAAATTGTACCCAAAATGAAGACATTCACCAAGTTCTTTTGGCCGATTGCCTGTATTGTACTCCTATTTGCTTGCAAACGCGAGCCTTTGTCATGGGACAATCGGGTGGTGGCACCGCTGTTTAAAACCAAGTTGGGATTGGGGCAGATTGATGCCAAGTTTTTGACGAAAACTCCTACGGATAGCAGTTATAAACTCACCTATGAAAATTTGGTTTACAGCTACCGCATGGCCAATGTGAGGGCATACGATACAGGCCTCACTGCATCGTTTAATTTGAAGAAGTTAAAGCTCAACGATCAAACCATCGTACAGAAAATTACGTTGGGACAAATCAACCCCATTTTTAAGTTGTTGAATGGTCAAACTGCCGACATCCCGGAGCAGAATCAAGGAAATCTATCGCCTGTAGACATTGATGCTAGCGCATTTTTTGAAACGGCTACGTTAGACAGCGGTTATTTGGATATCAGTATTTCCAACAACTTACCCGTGAATGTGAAGTTGGTGGTGTTTGAATTAACGAATGCAGGCGATAACAGTCAAGTGGCGTATGATTCGTTTACCAATATCCCCATGAATGGAAAGGTGACGAAACGCATCGATTTGCGCGATAAAACGGTCACAAAACAGCTTAAGGGAAGCATCAAACGGTTGACCA
The DNA here is from genome assembly GCA_002293105.1 of Bacteroidetes bacterium UBA955. Taxonomy (GTDB): domain Bacteria; phylum Bacteroidota; class Bacteroidia; order NS11-12g; family UBA955; genus UBA955. The sequence goes on from DBCP01000024.1 coordinate 2,370, forward strand.
CTGAGGCGAGCAATGGTCCAGTATTGATTGATGCTGACAAAGGGGTGGATGTGGAATTGACGGTATCACAACTTAGGCCTAGATATGCCATTGCTGCTTTTCCATCACAAAATGTGATTGAGCAGGACGAAGGACTTACGGTGTTCATGGGCGGTGCGGAAGTGAAATATTTCAAAGCCAAAGCGGGTAAATTGAAAATCAATTTGGTGAGTACGATTCAGGAAGACATGACCATGTACTTTGAGATTCCGAGCGCCAAGAAGAATGGTGTGGTTTTGTCGAGTATTGTGAAGTTACCCGCAGCACCAGCGGGTGGTTCAAGCAAGCGATTCGAGGATTTCGATTTAACGGATTATATCATTGATTTCCGCGGGAAGAACCCCGATGTGAAAGACACGGTCAATACGTTTCACCAGATTTTGATTGTGCGGTTGGATAGCTCCGGAAGAAAGGTGGCCATTGGATTGCGCGATAGCATTCGTTTGGAGTACCGCATGGAATCGTTGGTGCCGGATTACGCCATTGGTTACATGGGTCAATCGCTGACGCAGACGGGAGATCAAAAGGCACCGTTTGACTTATTCAAAGGATTGAATGGAGACTTTAAATTCAAGGATTTTAAGGTGAGCTTGGTGGTAAAGAATGGCATCGGTGCGGATGGACGTGTTAAAATCAATTCGTTGAAAGGCGAAAACATCTTCACAAAGAATTTCGTGGCCTTGAATGCTACACCCTTGGCGAATGACATACTCATTACCTCTCCCCCCTTCGTGCGTGATGCTTATACTGTGTCGGAGGTGGTCTTAGACGGCAGCAATTCGAACATCAAAACGTTCATAGAGAATTTGCCGCAGATGTTGGATTACAATTTGGATATGGAGGTGAATCCCAATGGGAATGTGAGTTTGTATAAGGACTTTGTGTTTGACAATAGCCGGGTGGATGTGTTGTTAAAGGTGGAAGCACCCGCCAATTTCTCAGTGGGTGAATTTGTTTTGCGCGATACCCAAGCCATCGACTTGCAAACCATGGGCGATGTGTCCCGCATCAAATCGGCCAAGATGGAGGTAAACGTGAGCAATACGTTTCCAATTGGGGCCAAGTTGCAGTTGACTTTGTTGGATGCAGAAATGGGATCTTTGACCGAGTTAGACATCGACCCATCGGATCAGGTAATAGAACCTGCTGTTACAGATGTCAACGGGTATCCCAGTCAGCCTGCCGAGACCTTTTTTACGCTGGGATTGGGTAAGGACAAAATTGAGGCGCTGAAAAAGGCCAAGTTCATAGCCATCACAACCACCTTTATGGGTTCGGGTCAGATGCAGAAGATTTACGATGTGAGTTCAATTTCGGTTTCAACGGTTGTAGACTTTGAGTATGAAGTTAAAATGGGTAAATAGGATGAGGCGATTGGTAATTATTGGGTTGTTGTTTGCGTTTTGTGGTTCGGCGCGGGCGGTTGATACAGCCCTTTATCATAGAACCTATGTTCATGCGCCGGTAAATACAGCCGTTAAAAGGGCTAATACTTTTCAAGGTGATTTTTTTCGATATTCCTTTGCATCGGGATCGAATGTTTTACCCTTTTCCATGGTGGGTAAAATGTCGGTTGGCGGTTATATCAGCAGCGATGTTACGGCGGATGTTGAATCGCGATTGAAAGGAAATAATCGTGCGGGAATCCATCAGCAGTTTTCTCTAGTGGTGTATCCTCTGCGGTCACGCGTTGATGGCTGGGGGGCAAAAATGGAATCCGGCAAAGGACAGAAAGACAAAGTTGTTTTGCAGACGATATCGGTTAGAACCGTGCAAACAGCTGGCGCTAAATTTTCCGATGATGCTTATCGCTTGGCTTTTCGTGGAAATGGATATTACAGGGGGCGCACATTGGAGGTTGGTGAAAACCATTTTCAGTTTTTGGGATACAATGCCGTTGATTTTCGATTTAGAACCGATTTATCTCAACGTGGGGCTTTTGATGTTTCCGTTTTGCAAG
>DBCP01000024.1:4385-6233 GCA_002293105.1 Bacteroidetes bacterium UBA955
CTCGCGGTTACAAACAGCGAATATGTCTTTGTTTACCAGCGCTTCGGGCGATTCTTTGGCATTCAACGGACGCTATTTTAACCAAGGAACTGGCAGTCAAGGATGGGGACAGCGGGGCATGGGATTATCGGTGGGATTCACACGCTTACTCACTTTTCGGGGTTTGGGTGGGGAGAAACGACGGGAAAATACCCATTATTTGCGGGTTGGCGTAAGGGATTTGGGATTTTTATACATGCCCCGAGTATCGGTTCAAAGTCGTGGCTATGTATGGGATGCATCGATGCGTGGCCTTTCAGTTGCTGGCGAATCGCCCATCAAAACCGTTTCGTTGAAGCAGGCTGTGGTGAATGCAAAGGAGTTACAGTTGAGCAATTGGTTTGGAAATCAGCGCGATAGCGCAACATCAAGATTGCAGTTGCAAGATCAGACGCGGTCAGGCACGGTGTTGGTCCCATTTACCTTGTTTGCGGAATTGCTCAATTTGAACATTAAAGGCCAGAAATTTGGTTTGAGCGCCAACTATTTGCATGTTCCGGGATATCGGATATCGAATAGGCTATGGTGGAACAAGCTTTTGTTGCCCAAGGGCGAGCAAAAATGGACTTCTTTGAATCTTCAGCCCTATTTGGCCACGGGTGGATTTGATACCTATGATTTGGGAATGGCGGTTGATTTTGAAACGCCTATCAAGCGTATGGGAAAGACGTTTTTCCGTCTAGATTTAAGGGGTTTGGAAGCCTGGGCGATGCCGAACAAGCAGCACGGTGCGGGTTTGTCCGCAGCGATGATTTTCCACCTTTAAGGTTGTTCTATTCGATAAAGGGCCCATTGACCGCTGCGGGTTAGGGGTAGGGTATCCTTCATGGGCACGGCGATGTTGGCATATTCAGCGAACCATCGTTGGGTATCGTTTGTAACCACATAGCCCAATTTCCTGCCTTTCGATTTCCAAGGATAGTCTGCGGGTACGGGCTGTAATTTGGACTGGTAGATCCCTTTGGCGAGATCGGCTTGGTAATCTGGTGCCAATCGCACGCCTTTGGTTTGCAGGGCGTAAAGGGCGGTATTTGGCGAAGGGTCGAAGGCCACGAACACTTCAAAATCCTCTGTGTTGTTTTGTTTCAGCCACAGGGCGATGTTTTCAAGGTCTTTGATATCGGTGATGACGTTCTGACAGTAATAATCGTTCGGTGTAAAGCGATGGTGCAGCATGCGTTTGGCGTGACCAAAGTTCACGAATGGAATGATCCATAGACCCAGCATACTGGCCAGCGCGGGCATGCCTTGTAGGAGTATTTTTCCATTGAGGTAGCGCTGTTGTAGGGATAGTATCGCAAAGAAAATGAAGGGCCAAGCGGAGAGGAAGTAGTAATCGTGGAAGCGAAATTGGAGGTGGAAGAGCACGTACAATCCGCCAAAGCCCAAAAACAGCCACAGGCTGAGTTTTTCGATGAGGGTGAGATTGCCACGGAATTTGAGGATGGTGTAGAGCGTGATGCCAACGATACCTACCAAGCACCAAGTGGGGTAGAGCGAGTCTTTCCAGGTGTTGAGGCTATATTCTGTGACTTGGATGAATTCACTGATGGATTTGCTCGGGTTAATTTGTTGCAGGAAGTGGGTATTGTAAGTGCTATTGGTTAGGTATTGCGAATATCGGTACCAGGCGGCAATGGGCAGAAAGGGGATGATTAGGGCGAGCCAGGGAACCTTGGGCAGTGTTATGGTTTGGTTCTCATCAAGAATTTCATAGGTGTTATCGCTGGTTTGGATTACGTTGGAGCGATGCTTGCGTTTTTCAAGAATTAGGACTGCGATGATGGCAAAATGGACGATCATGAACGA
>DBCP01000061.1:0-4559 GCA_002293105.1 Bacteroidetes bacterium UBA955
CCGGTTTCAATTACATCAAGGGCTTTGTCTGATTCTCCAATTTCGTACAATGATGTACTGTAATCAAGCCAAACTTCGGGGTTGGTGGCGTGTTCGATGGTTAAAGATTCATACAGCGCTTCCCATTTTTCCTGCATGTGGGCACCGAAATAGGCACTGGCCAGTACCATGCCGTAATCAGATTCGAAATGATCTAGGTCGTAGGCACGCTCCAAGTAGGGAATGGCAGCTGAGTAGTTTTCTTCGTAGTGCCAGGTGAGGCCCATGGAATACCAACATTCAGCGTCCTGGGGTTGGTGCTTGAGAATTTCTTTGTAAATGGAGCGACAGGTTTTTACATCGCCTTGTTCATAGTGGCTCCAGGCCAACAGACCTTCAACTTCTGCGAATGTTCGCTTTGGGAATCGGGTGGCTAGCTCTTTGTATGTATTGATGAAATCTTGGTAATGGCCAAGTTCGTAGGTGCATTCCAAGAATGTCACCCAGGCATCGGCGAAATTTTCGTTGATGGTAACGGCGAAATCGAGGGCTTTGAGTGCTTGTTCGTGATCGCCTTGTGCCATGTGCCCAGATCCCATGACATACCAGGCTTCGGCAGAATAGGGGTCTTGGTCGATGATGCGTTGAATCATGGGAAGCAATGCATCGATGAGGCCACCTTCTTCGGCTTTTTCAATGTATTTTTCCAAAATCACACTGACTTCAGCGCCGGTATCTAGGGCTTTTTCAAGGACAGGCATGGCCAAATCGAACTGCCCATGGTACAAAGAAATTTCCAAGAAATCTTCAAGCATGGCTTCTTCGTCGCCCATGTTTGTAAGTACAGACTGCAATTCCTCCATGGCCTTCTTTTTATGTCCTTGCAGGCTAAAAATCAGGGCTTGCATAAAGCCCAACGCAGGTTCAAAGGGGGTATATTGTAGGGCTTGGGAAACAACATTTCGGGCTTTGGCCAATTTTTGATCGCGGACAAGCCACTCTGCCATGTGCAAAGAAAATATGGGCATGTACGGAAACTGTTGAATGGCGGTTTCCAGAATAACCTTAATGTAGGTATCCGCACGGTATTGACCTGTTTTCGCAGGGAATTGGCTTGCATAGTAACGATACAACTCTAGCCATTCTCTGGCCGAGAAAGTTTTGCGTTGCTTACTCTCGAAGTCTCGCACCAAAGCATCAACATCGCCTTGGAAAACATCCTCTTCTTCGTCGTCGTCCCAATCAGATGAAAAGAAACTCATTGATTCAAATGTACTGCGAACCAAAGGGCTCAAGAGGCGATGGCTGTGGCTCTTCTTCCCCAACTTTTACACATACTTTTTGGTATGGCGTGAGAGGCCTATATTTTATTGAAAAATTATCGAAGGGGAGTAATTAAATTGCGAGACCATTTGTCGGCAGTTGTTGCGCTTTGCACAGTGATTTGTCCCAAGCACTTGGATTTTCAGCATGTGGACACCCATTATTTTCGGATTTGGCACGGGCTTCGTGATGAGCATTTCTTTGGGTGCGGTCTTTTTTCTATTGATTCAAGCGGGTTTGGCGGGCGGCTGGCGAAAGGGTTTGCCATTGGCATTGGGCGTGATAGTGGGCGATTTAATCTATGTGACCCTGTCGCTGCATTTTTCTGAGGCCATTACAGAAACGTTGGTTCATTACCGGGGCGTCATTGCCAAATTGGGCGGTGCGGTGTTTTGGATTTTGGCGATATCCCACGTTTTTCATCACCACAAGGCCAAAAAACAAGGTGTGGATGAACGGTTGTTGCAGATGAAAGATTGGCAGCTTTGGTTGAAATCGTTTGCCATTAATGTATTGAATCCTGTCAATATCGCATGGTGGTTGAGTTTATACAGCTTGCCCCCTGCGGCCGATTTTTCCTATTCTGGCAAATGGATATTTGGTGTTGCTGCGTTAACCACGGTTTTGTTCACCGAATTGGGTGTGGCCTGGGGCGCGGGCAAAATAAAAGGCTACCTCACCGAGTCGAGGATCCGACAGATTGATTTGTTTTTGGCCCTCTTGTTTTTCGGGATGGGGATTTATTTGTTTGCGGTCTGACACATTTCGGTCAGCACTGAATTGGTAGATTTTGGATGCAAGAAGGCGATGATTTTGCCATCTGCGCCGGGTTTGGGTTGGGTATGGATGAGGTCGAATCCGCTGTTGGCTTTTTCTGTCAACGACTCTTCTAGGTTATCTACTTCAAAGGCCAAATGGTGGAGTCCTTCCCCCTTTTTGTCGATGAATTTGGCAATGGTACTGCCTTCGTGGGTGGCGGCCAATAACTCGATTTTAACATCGCCGACTTGAAAAAATGAAGTGATTACATTCTCACTTTCAACAACCTCTCTTTTATAAGGCGATACGCCCAAAAGTTTGGTGAAAAGGGCTTCTGAGGCCTCCAAATCTGCAACGGCAATACCAATGTGTTCTAGTTTATTCATGGAAAAATTCACTACAAAGAACATTCTTTTGGCATAAAGTTGAAATAGCGAAACAATCTGATGCCATATGCGTTAATTTTGCAGTTTAGAAACACTCTAAATAATAACCACAAACATGTTGAAATTGCCCATATACCTTGACAACAATTCCACCACACAGGTGGATCCACGCGTATTCGAAGCCATGACTCCTTATTTTTTGGAGGCTTATGGCAATGCTGCCAGTAAAAGTCATCCATTTGGTTGGAAGTCTGAGGAAGCGGTAGACTATGCCCGCGAACAAATCGCTCAGTTGATCGGAGGAAATGAAAAAGAAATCATTTTTACCAGTGGCGCTACCGAGAGCAACAACTTGGCGATCAAGGGGGTATTTGAAATGTATGCAAGCAAAGGCAATCACATCATTACCCTATCTACGGAACACAAAGCCATTTTGGATACTTGTAAGCACCTCGAAAAGTTGGGTGCTGAGGTAACTTATTTGTCGGTTGCGGGCGATGGATTGGTGACTGTTGAAGCCATTGAGGCGGCGATTAAGCCCAATACCATTTTGGTGACGGTGATGTATGGCAACAACGAGTTGGGTGTTTTGCAACCCATCCGTGAGATTGGCGCTTTGTGCAAGAGCAAAGGCGTGTTGTTTCATAGCGATGCTACGCAGGCCGTGGGTAAAATCCCTGTGGATGTAATGGCTGATCATATCGATTTAATGAGTTTCACGGCGCACAAGATGTACGGTCCGAAAGGCGTAGGTGCATTATACGTTCGCAGAAAGAATCCCCGTGTGAAGGTAACTGCCCAGATGGATGGTGGTGGACATGAGCGTGGAATGCGCAGTGGTACGTTGAATGTTCCCGGTATTGTGGGATTTGGTAAGGCTTGTGAGATTGCCCGTTTGGAAATGGCCGAAGAAAGTGTCCGTTTGCAGAAAATGCGCGACCGTTTGGAAGAGGCGTTGTTGCAATTGGAGGAGAGTTATTTGAATGGAAACAAAACGCATCGTTTGCCCCATACCAGCAACATCAGTTTCAAGTATGTTGAGGGAGAGGGTTTGATGATGGGGATCAAGGATATCGCGGTGTCTAGCGGTTCAGCTTGTACGTCTGCGTCTTTGGAGCCGAGTTATGTTTTAAAGAGTTTGGGGTTGGACGATGAGTTGGCGCACAGTTCACTGCGCTTTGGCTTGGGTCGTTTCACCACCGACGAAGAAATTGATTTCACAGTACAGTGTGTTAGTGAGGCGGTAAATAAATTGCGCGATATGAGTCCTTTGTGGGAGATGTTCAAAGAGGGCATCGACTTGAAGAGCATCGAATGGAGCGAACATTAATAATTGTTTAGAATCTATCTAAATTGTAAATTTGTAAAAGAAAAAAATCATGGCATATTCAGATAAAGTTGTTGATCATTACACCAATCCAAGAAACATTGGAACATTGGATAAGTCTAAGAACACGGTTGGTACCGGTTTGGTGGGTGCACCCGAGTGCGGCGACGTAATGCGTTTGCAGATTGAGGTAAACCATGAAACGGGCATCATCGAAGACGCCAAATTCAAGACATTCGGCTGTGGTTCTGCCATTGCTTCATCTTCATTGGCAACGGAGTGGTTGAAGGGCAAATCGATTGATGAGGCGTTGAAAATCGATAACATGGAAATCGTTGAGGAGTTGGCATTGCCCCCTGTAAAGATTCACTGTTCAGTGTTGGCGGAAGACGCGATTCGCTCAGCCATCAATGACTACCGAGCCAAAAACGGTTTGGAGCCCATTGAGAGTGAGAAGACACACTTTTAATCATAAAAACCATGATAGCTCAGGGAAATGAAATCACCATCACAGACAAGGCGTTGACCAAGGCCTATGATTTGATGCGTGAATCCAACATTTCTACTGTTGATCACTTTTTGCGCGTTGGCGTAAAAGGCGGCGGTTGTTCGGGTCTAACCTATGAGTTGGATTTTGACAATGAGAGCAAGCCTGGCGACATGGAGTTTGGCGATGAGCGCTTGAAAATCGTGTGCGACATGAAGAGTTTTTTGTATTTGTGTGGCACCGAGTTGGATTTTAGTGATGGGTTGAATGGAAAAGGATTCAATTTCATCAATCCCAA
>DBCP01000061.1:4631-22591 GCA_002293105.1 Bacteroidetes bacterium UBA955
TAATTCATACACCATACATACAACTCAACCAAGCCCTTAAATTGTTGGGCTGGGTAGAAAGTGGTTCCATGGCCAATGAGGTCATAGACCAAGGAATGGTTTTAGTGAATCAGGTGCAGGAATTTCGCCGGAGAAACAAATTGTACCCCGGTATGGTCATTGAATTTGAGGGCCAGTTGGCCACGATTGGTACCGAATAATTGGTTTTACACCACCACGTTGACGATTCGTCCTTTTACGAGGATGAATTTCTTCAAGGGTTTGCCTTCCATCCATTTTACCACCAATTCATTTTCAAGTACAGCAGATTGGATTTCTGCTTCAGTAGCCGATAGGTCGAATGTTATTTGGGCGCGGGTTTTACCGTTGATACTTATGGGGTAATTGAACGAGCTTTCAACCAAATATTGCGCATTGTACTTGGGCCAATTTGCGGTATGGATGCTACTTGAACGTCCGAGTTGGTGCCACAATTCTTCCGCGATGTGGGGTGCAAACGGAGCCATGAGAATCAACAAGGTTTCCAATACTTCTTGTTTCCGGCATTTGAGTGTACCGAGTTCGTTGGTAGCGACCATGAAAGCAGAGACGGAGGTATTGAAACTCATCGACTCGATGTCTTCGGTGATTTTTTTGATGGTTTTGTGCAGTATTTTGAGTTCCTCGGGTGTGGGTGCTTCTTGGTTTACAGCCCATTGTTCGCCTTCGTAGAACAAGCGCCAGAATTTGCCAAAAAATCTGCTGACTCCCTCAATTCCATGGGTGTTCCATGGTTTTGAATCGGTTAATGGACCCAAAAACATCTCGTACATTCTGAGGGTATCGGCGCCGTATTGCGCGCACACGTCATCCGGATTTACCACGTTGCCCCAGCGCTTACTCATTTTTTGTCCGTCTTCCCCCATGATCATCCCTTGGTTTACCAAACGTTTGAAGGGTTCGTCCCAGGAAATGATTCCCAAATCGAAGAGGAATTTTGTCCAAAAGCGACTGTATAATAAATGTCCTGTTGCGTGCTCAGAACCACCCACATAGAGGTCGACTTGTTGCCAGTAGTTGAGGGCTTCGGGCGATGCCAATTGTTGGGTGTTGTTGGGATCGGTATAACGCAGGAAATACCAGCTACTGCCTGCCCATCCGGGCATGGTATCGGTTTCGCGTTTGCCTTGAGGGGTATTGACCCAATTGGTGACGGCAGAAAGCGGACTTTCGCCATTGCCTGTGGGTTTGTAGCTTTCTACTTGGGGCAATTCAACGGGTAGTTCTTTTACCAGTTGGGGGATGCCATCTTCGCTGTATACAATGGGAAAGGGTTCACCCCAATACCGTTGACGACCAAATCCAGCTTCGCGCAATCGGTAGTTGACTTTGGCTTGTCCCCACCCTGCTTTTTCTACTTTGGCGATGGCTGCGGAGATGGCGTCTTTTACGGTCAATCCATCCAAAAATCCCGAATTAAAACAGATACCATCTTTGGCGACAAAGGCTTCTTGCAAGGGAAGTTCTAGATCGTTGTTGGCGGGTTTGATGACGGGGATAATATTGAGGTTAAAGGTTTTTGCGAAGGCAAAATCGCGCTCATCGTGGGCCGGTACAGCCATGATAATGCCGGTTCCGTAATTGGCCAATACGTAATCGCTGACCCAAACGGGGATGGGTTCTCCGGTGAATGGGTTGATGGCTTCCATTCCGGTAAATACCCCGGTTTTGGTGGTGTCCGCCATGCGATCAATTTCACTGCGATTTTTGGCTTTGTTGGCATATTCTTGCACTGCGGACCATTGCCCATCGCTGCAAAACTCTCTGAGATTTTCCAATTCGGGGGCAACAACCATGAAGGTGGCGCCGAAGATGGTATCGGGGCGGGTGGTAAAGACTTTGAGTGTTTTGAGTGTGCCGCGAACCACAAAATCGATTTCTGCACCTTGACTTTTGCCGATCCAATTGCGTTGAATTTCCTTGATGGCATCGCTCCATTGGAGTGAATTGAGTCCGTCTAATAGGCGATCTGCATAAGCCGTTATGCGCAAGCTCCACTGTCGCATTTTTTTACGCACCACTGGGTAGCCGCCGCGTTCACTTACGCCGTTGACCACTTCTTCGTTGGCCAAGACAGTTCCCATGGCTTCGCACCAGTTTACCGTGGTTTCGTCGACAAAGGCCAGTCGGAATTGGTTGAGGATTTCGTGTTGTTGAAGGGCCGACATTTCCAACCAATCTTGGGCGGTGAAGTCGTGTATTTTTCCACCGTGCGCATGCAGATTGGCTGAGCCGTGGAGGTTAAAATGCGCAATCAGCTGGGCGATGGGTTCCGCTTTTTGGGATTGTTTGTTATACCAATGCTCAAAAAACAGGGAGAAAATTTGCTGGGTAAATTGGTAATAATTGGCGTCGCAGGTTTTGACTTGTCGATCCCAATCATAAGAGAAACCCATGATATTCAATTGTTCACGGAAACGTTGAACGTTTTGTTCGGTGGTAACGGCCGGATGTTGTCCGGTTTGGATGGCATATTGTTCTGCGGGGAGTCCAAATGCATCATATCCCATGGGGTGCAGCACATTGAAGCCATTGAGGCGTTTGTATCGGGCTACGATATCGCTGGCGATATATCCAAGGGGATGTCCTACGTGCAAACCACTTCCAGAAGGGTAAGGAAACATGTCGAGCACATAGTATTTGGGCTTGTTGGCGTCAATGGAAACGGCATATAACTGGGTGTTTTCCCAGTGTTTTTGCCATTTTTTTTCGATTTCCGAGAAAGAGTATTGTGCTGACATAAAGGTTGCGGGTGCGAAAATACAATAGATGGCGGTTTTTTAACGACCTTTGCGGTTCATGGCCGATAGCAATTTTATTGATTACGTGAAGATTTGTTGCCGGAGCGGCAGCGGAGGCCCGGGCAGCAGGCACTATAATCGCACAAAAATGAACCCTAGAGGCGGACCGGATGGCGGTGATGGCGGAAAGGGTGGAGATATTGTTTTGAAGGGAAATGCCCAATTATGGACGTTGATTCACTTGAAATATAGGAAGCACGTGATGGCCACAGATGGTATTGCGGGCAGCGAAAATCGCAGTTCGGGTGCTTATGGTGAATCCGTGGTATTGGAAGTGCCTTTGGGTACAGTAGCCAAGGATGCTGAAACTGGCGAGGTGTTGTTCGAAATCACAGAGGATGGCGAGAAGAAGGTTTTGGTACCGGGCGGACGTGGGGGGTTGGGCAACTGGCATTTTGCGAACAGTGTTAACCAAGCGCCACAGTATGCACAACCGGGTGAGCCCGGGATTGAGCAATGGATTGTATTGGAATTGAAGGTGTTGGCTGATGTGGGTTTGGTTGGATTCCCGAACGCGGGTAAGAGCACTTTGTTGAGTGTTATCTCTGCAGCGAAACCCGAAATAGCAGATTATCCATTTACAACGTTGGTACCGAATTTGGGCGTGGTGAATTACCGCGATTACCGCAGTTTTATTGTTGCCGATATACCTGGAATCATTGAAGGTGCGAGTGAAGGTAGGGGATTGGGTCATCGTTTTTTGAGACACATTGAACGAAATGCTGCTTTGTTATTTTTGATTCCGGCGGATAGTGCTGATCATAAAACCGAATACATGACGTTATTGAGCGAATTGGAAAAGTTCAACCCCGAATTGGTTGTCAAACAGCGTATTGTGGCTGTGAGCAAGGCAGATATGCTCGATGACGAATTGAAACAGGAAATCAGGGCACAACTCAAGGGTGTGGATGTATTGTTTTTCAGTTCAGTAACCGAGCAGGGTGTGGGTGAATTGTTGGATGTGTTATGGAAAACGGTGTCTGCTGATGTCTAACAAAATTGCTGGGTAGTTTGTATTTTTGAAGATTATAGAAAAACAGTAAATAGATTGTATGAAAAGAATAGTTGGATTGATTGTATTCGGTGGTTTGTTGTTGGGAGTTGCCAATGCGCAAGTTGAAAAACCAGCGAAAACGGGTGCAGCGGCTCCCTTCGTATTCAGTATCGACAAGGACAAAGTGTACGCTGATGAATTTGAGCGTCAGTACTTGAAAAATATCAATTTGAAAGAGGATGCAGTCACATCCAAAGACATCCGGAATTATTTGGATTTGTACATCAAATTCAAGTTGAAGGTTCAGGATGCCAAGGATGCCGGTTTGGATACAGCCACGGCCTATGTTCAAGAGTTGCAGATGTACCGCGATCAGTTGGCTCGAAACTATTTGTATGATCGTTCTGTAACGGATGCGTTGGTAAAAGAAGCATACGACCGTATGCAAAGCGAGGTGAAAGTATCGCATATTTTGATATTGTGTTCTCCTGATGCTTCTGATGCTGATCAGAAAAAGGCATTGGATAAGATTGAGAACATACATCGTATGTTGATGCGCAATCCAACCGCTTTGAATTTTGGGGATATTGCAAGAACCGAATCTGAAGATGTTGGAACAAAGAGCGCTGGTGGCGATTTGGGTTGGATGACCGCTTTGCAGGTGGTTTACGAATTTGAAAACCAAGCATACACTACCCCCTTGGGCGGTATTTCTCCTGTGTTCAAAACAGAATTTGGATATCACATTTTGATGGTGAACGACAAGCGAGTGAATCGTGGCGATATCAAAGTGAACCATATTTTGGTTCGTGTAATGAACAAAGACGAGAGTTCAGATACCGAGGCCCGCAAGAAAATTGATGAGATTATGTTGAACATCAGCTCGGGCAAAGAGACATTCGAAAACATGGCCAAAACCTATAGCGAGGATTACAACAGTCGTTACAATGGTGGTGCCATGGATTACATCAACGTGACACAGTTTGTGGGTGATGTGGACCGACAGTATTGGGCTGATCAAGCGTTTTCATTGAAGAAAGATGGAGATATTACCACGCCATTCCGCACCAATTATGGATGGCATTTGTTGCAACGCGTGAATTTGCGTCCGCTCCGTTCGTTTGAAGACAAAGAAATGCGTTCTATCCTGAAAATGGATGTACAGAAAAATCAGCGTTCACAGATTTCAGTGGACTCCTTGGTGGTGAAAATCAAGAAAGAGAATGGGTTTAAACTGAACAATGTGGCTGTTGATGCCGTGATTCAGTATTTGGATAGCAATTTCATGAGTGGCAAATTCGACGAAACGAATATGCCAGAGATGCACAAGGTGATTAAGATGGATGGCAAGAAAAAAACCGTCACAGAATTCAATTTGCGCAAAATGGAAGTGTTCAAATTGGGCGAAGAATCCTATTCAGTGGCTGATTTGTTTACCAATTTCACGTACAATACCAAGCCGGTAACGGGCACCAAGCGCGATGGTGTAGAGCGTATTTTGAATGGTTGGATAGACAAAACCTGCGTGGAATATCAAAACGAGCATTTGGAAGAGAAGTCTGTTGAATTCAGAGACATTTATCAAGAGTACAAAGAAGGCATTTTGATGTTCAACCGCATGCAACAGTTGGTTTGGGACCGCGCAAACAACGATACAGTAGGGTTGAAGGCGTATTTCGCTCAACACCAAAGTGAATATAATTGGAACAATCGTTTTGATGTTGGGGTGTATTTCTGCAACGATGCGAAAATGATGAAGACAGTTGCCAAGCAAGTGAAAAAAGGCATTTCTTCTGATAGCCTTCGCAGACAACACACCAAGCAGAATATTTTGGATTTTAGTTATCGCACAGGAAAATTTGAAATGAGCGATACGTTTTTGTTCGCGCCATCTCCCATTTTGAAAATGATGTTTGCAGATTTGTCGGCCGAGAAGCCGAAGTATAACAAACCGGGTATTTATCAAGTTGGACAAGTAGGTGCTGATTTTATAGTAATAAAAGTGAATGCTTATTTGCCAGCCGGTCCAAAAACGTTGGATGAAACGCGTGGTCCCGTGGCCTCAAAGTATCAAGAGCAGTTGGAACGTGAATGGATCGAATCACTGAGAAATCGCTATGCGGTGACGGTGAATGAATCTGCGATGCAGGACATTGAAACGAAATTGGTTAATAAAAAATAAAGTGTTGAAGTTGCAAGGATTGCGCGGGTTTTTCGCAGTGATGGCGATGTCATTGCTATGCACGGCTGAAGCACAGATTAAGTCGAGCGGTCCGTATTTGCCCCCGCAGTACGTGGATGGAATTATGGCCGTTGTGGGCGGTAAAATCATCCTACAAAGCGATTTTGAAACTGAAAAAATGCAAATGACCAAAGGTGCTACCCTGAAAGATTCTCAGTCGATGCATTGTCGTTTGCTCGAGGACATGATTGTCCAAAAGTTGTTATTGAACCAAGCCGAATTGGATAGTTTGGTGGTGCCAGAGGATCAGTTGGAAAGCGAAATTGACAATCGTTTGCGTTACTATCAGCGTCAGGCGGGTAGTATGGCCGAATTGGAGAAATATTTGGGCAAAACCGTTGTCGAATTCAAAGACGATATCCGTCCGAAAATGCGCGAACAGTTGCTGGCCAAACAGATGTATGGTGAAATCACCAAAAACATCCGAATATCGCCCCAGGAGGTAAAGCAGTTCTACGATTCTATACCTCAGGATAGTTTGCCGATTGTGTCAACGGAAGTAGAGGTGGGACAGTTGATGATAGAACCTTTGATTACGCTGGAGGCGAAAGATTTTGCGAAGTTGCAGTTGGAAGACATTCGTTCGCGGGTGTTGCGTGGTGAGAGTTTCGAAAAATTGGCTCGGGCTTACAGTATGGATCCGGGTTCAAAGAATCAGGGTGGTTTGTTGCCTGAATTTGGTCGGGGCGATATGGTTCCTGCGTTTGAACGTATGGCTTTCCGATTGAAACCCGATAGTGTTAGTCCAATTTTTGAGAGCGACTATGGTTTTCACATCATGAAGTTATTGAAACGCCGTGGCGAGAGGGTAATTGCATTACATATTTTGATTCGCGCAGAGAATACCACTGAGGATTATAAAATTGCCAGTATGCGGGTTGATAGCGTTTATCAATTGATTACATCGGGTAAAATGACTTGGTGCGATGCAGTGAAAAAGTATGCCACGGAGGATAAGAATAACCGTGATGCCAAGGGCAATTGTGGATTTATATTGGATCCAATGACCGGCATGCAAAAAACCACCTTTGATGTTTTGCCTAGTGATGTGAAGAAAGTGGTAGACAAGCTCAAGCCTGGGGAATACAGCGAGCCAGAGATAGTGACCACCCAAGATGGTAGGTCGGTATATCGGATCATTTATTTGCAGTCGTTTGTTGCGCCCCACCAGGCCAATTTGATACAAGATTATAGCCGCATTCAAATGGAAGCGGAAAACCAGAAAAAGCAGAAGGCGGTAGACGCTTGGGTACTGAAACATCGGACCAAAACCTATATCCGTATCAAGGCCCGCAATTTGGATTGTGATAACCTAACGGCTTGGGAACATGAGTAATTCTTTGGATCAAGCGAAACAATTTGGCATGAAGGTCTCTGCGTTGAAAGCAGAAATCGGAAAGGTGGTCGTAGGACAAGATGAGGTTGTTGAGGCTTTGTTAAATGCAGTTTTCTGCCATGGACACGTACTTATGGTGGGTGTGCCGGGTTTGGCGAAGACCTTATTGGTGAAGACCTTGTCTCAGACCTTGGAACTGTCGTTCAACCGAATTCAGTTTACGCCCGATTTGATGCCATCAGATATTATAGGCAGTGAGATTTTGGACGATTCGCGCAAGTTTCACTTTGTGAAGGGACCGATTTTTTCGAACATCATTTTGGCGGATGAAATTAACCGTACGCCGCCGAAAACCCAGGCTGCTTTGTTGGAAGCAATGCAAGAACGCCAAGTGACGGCGGCGGGACAACGTTACGATTTGGAGGAGCCGTTTTTTGTATTGGCTACTCAGAATCCCATTGAGCAGGAGGGCACGTATCCGCTGCCGGAAGCCCAATTGGATCGCTTTATGTTTCAGGTGATTTTGGATTACCCAAATTTCACGGAAGAGGTGAATATTTTGAAGCAGACCACGGGTTCAGGTATTCAAAAAGCCAGTCCTGTGATGAATCCAGAAGAAATTCGTGCGTTCCAATCATTGGTTCGCGATGTGCCTGTAACCGATTTTGTCTTTGAACAGGTCGTGGAAATGGTTCAACAAACCCGTCCCAATACGCCCAAGGCCCACGAGATGGCCCAAAAGTATCTATCGTATGGTGCAGGTCCGCGTGCAGGACAGAATCTTATCTTGGCCGCCAAATGTCATGCATTGATGCATGGGAAGTTCTCCGTAGATCGTGAGGATGTGGTTGCGGTATCAAAGTGGGTGTTGCGACACAGAATTGTCCGAAATTTCCGCGCAGAGGCAGAAGGCATAACGGCTGATCAGATTATCAGCGCCATTTGTTCGTAATTATTTGGCTTTTTCCCGGCATCCAAGCACTGAGCATACTGGGCATTTTTCAATGATATGTCCGCGAGCAGGACAAAATTCTCTACCCATAAAAATAATTTGAAGGTGGGCTTTGTTCCAGCGGTCTTTGGGAATGAGGCGTTTGAGATCACGCTCAGTTTCTTCCACGCTTTTGGCTGCACTAAGGCGCCAGCGATAGGCCAATCGATGAATGTGTGTATCTACGGGGAAGGCAGGCACTCCGAAGGCCTGTGACATCACTACAGAGGCCGTTTTATGTCCAACAGCCGGCATCGCTTCCAAGGCCTCAAAGGAGGCAGGTACTTCGCCGTTGTGAAGCTCCATGATCATTTGTGATAAGCCGTAGATGCCTTTACTTTTCATGGGCGATAGGCCACAGGGTCTGATGATTTGTTGGATTTCTTCGACGCTCAATTTGAGCATATCGGCCGGGTTATTGGCTTTTGCGAAGAGGTGGGGTGTGATTTGGTTTACGCGTTCGTCGGTGCATTGCGCGCTGAGCAGCACAGAAACTAGGAGGGTGTAAGGATCTGTGTGATTGAGGGGAATGGGTGTTTCAGGGTAGTATTGCTCGAGGGTATCGAGGATGAATTGTACGCGTTCGGCTTTTTTCATGGTTTAGAAAAAATGGAGGTGGTGTTGGGGCGATGAAAGTGCAGTTTCGGCGAAGGCGAGGGCAAATGTATTGGGGTTAATGGGTTTGTCGATGACTTGTTTACAGGCTTCAGCCCAAACGGGTGAAAGGTTGCTATCGCACAAAACAAACTGCGTAATAAGGCCTTTGGTTACTTCCATGTTGAGGTGATAGGTATGGTTGTCAATGGTGAATTCGCGTTGGTGCTTGTAGTTGGGGGAGTAGCCTAGAATCCATTCATCTGTACAGAATTTTTCATTGCGCAAGGCGATGATGGCTTGGTGTTCTTCTGGAGCGATGCTGGATGCTTGGGCTTGGAGCAGAGGGATGAGTGCTTGTGACAGCTGTTCGATGGTTTTGGTAATCTCGTTGAGTTCCGGATGGTGTACGCCAAGGTTTGTTACTGCGGAGCGATTGCTTTTTACAGCTTTGTCTTGGTAAATCCCATCGGTTTTGAGGGCTTTTCCAAGGTTGTGTATATTGGCATTCAGCAACAGCGTTCCATGGTGCAGTACGCGTTTTTGTTGTTGGAAGATGTGCTGTGCGTTGCCTGAGAATTTGAGTCCCTTATACAGCAAGTCGTCGCGTTCAGAGTAGGTAGATTCGATACCTAGGGTTGCTAGTGCCTGTCTGATGGGTTCCAAGAACCGTTTGTAGTTAACGGCTTTGTCGAGGGTAGTGCCTAGGTCTTGGATAAAGGCGAAGTTGAGGTTGCCGAGGTCGTGGTAGACGGTGCCGCCGCCGCTCACGCGGCGGGCGGCCTTGATACCCAAAGCCCCACAGGCAGCATAATTGATCTCGGCACACAAATTTTGGTGTTTGCCACAGACCACGGCCGACTCACTTTGCCAGAACAGAAAGAGGTTTTCGGAGGTGTGGTGCAAGAAATGCGATTCTGCCGCCAGATTGTAATACACATCCGTGGAGGGAGAGACAATAAATCTAAAGGTTTGGGAGGACATTAGGTGGCCGATTTGGAGCGACGTAATTCGAAGTTCTGTCCCAAAT
The DNA here is from genome assembly GCA_002293105.1 of Bacteroidetes bacterium UBA955. Lineage (GTDB taxonomy): Bacteria > Bacteroidota > Bacteroidia > NS11-12g > UBA955 > UBA955. Next base: position 14,659 of record DBCP01000061.1, read on the forward strand.
ATACTTTTCTCACCATTTCATCGCTGGCCAATTCTTCCGCAGTGCCATGTTTAAGTAGTTTCCCCTCAAACAAAAGATAGGCTCGGTCAGTAATACTGAGGGTTTCTTGTACGTTGTGGTCGGTGATTAGAATGCCAATGTTTTTCTGTTTGAGTTTGGCCACAATTTGCTGAATGTCTTCCACGGCGATGGGGTCAACGCCTGCGAAGGGTTCATCGAGGAGGATGAATTTAGGGTCAGTTGCCAATGCCCGCGCGATTTCAGTTCTTCTGCGTTCACCGCCAGAAAGCACTTTACCCAGGTTTTTTCTAACCCTTCCAAGTCCAAATTCAGCGATAAGCGACTCCAATTTGTCGGCTTGTTCGGCCTTAGACAGTGATGTCATTTCGAGGATGGCCTGAATGTTCTCTTCCACGCTGAGTTCCCTGAAAACAGAGGCTTCTTGTGGCAAGTAACCCACGCCATTTTGCGCGCGTTTGAACATGGGCCATGTACTGATTTCGGTATCTTCGAGGAATACTTTGCCTTCATCCGGACGTACCAATCCAACGAACATGTAAAAGGAGGTGGTTTTTCCTGCGCCGTTTGGACCGAGTAGTCCTACGATTTCACCTTGGTTTACCTCTACGCTCACGTCGTTTACGACGCGCTTGGCACCATATTGTTTCACCAAATGTTCTGAGCGTAGTTTCATCTTTACAAATATAGGGCAAAAAATAAAGGGCTTCCGCGCAGCGGAAGCCCTTTTAAGTGGTACAATTTATCATTACATTTGTACCGGCGGTACGGCCAGCTCCCCATTCACTTCCCCAGGGCCGGAAGGCAGCAAGGACAATGGGTTGTAGCGGCGCGATACCGCCTTTTTTATTTTCCCAATCTTAGTACTGATTTGTTTTCTTTGGGCTACGGCCTGCTCCACCCCAACGAGTGTTGTTGCGGTTGCCATTTCCACCCGATCCACCAGCATTCGCACCTTGGTAACCACCAGAAGGTCTATCGCTTACGCGACTTTCACGCGGTGAAGAAGAAAAGTTTGATCCGGGCTTGCTGCCACCGCGGTCGTTGCCGAATCCGGCACCACGATCAGATCCACCTTTGAATCCACCGCCGTTTCCACCACTGTAGTTTGAGCTAGAGCTAGAACCTCCGCCATAGCTAGAACCTCCACCGTAGCTAGAGCCACCGCGGTTTCCACCATAACTAGAACCTCCACGGCTTCCACCGTATCCACCACCGCCACTGCGATTTCCACCATATCCTCCACCGCCATTGCCGCCGCGGCTTTTGTTGCCGTAACCACGATGAAAGCTAGATCCGCCACCGCTTCCACCACCGCCACTGCGACGTTGAGGCAATTCGATGCGGTAATCGTGTTCCATTTCGGTCATGCACTCGCGACCGTGAATGCGGTAGATTTGCTCAAGCAAGTTTACCTCTGAGCGTTCGCAGAATGAAATGGCGATACCTTCGGCACCGGCACGACCTGTACGGCCAATACGGTGAGTGTGGGTATCGGCATCCATAGCGATATCAAAGTTCAATACATAATTTAATTCTTTTACGTCTACACCACGGGCGGCAACGTCTGTTGCAATCAACAATTTGGCACGTCCACGTTTGAACATATCCAAGTTGTTAGAACGCTCACGCTGAGATTTGTCGCCATGAATCGCAACCGCTGAGTAACCATCGTCTTTCAACGACATTACCAATTTGTCTGCACCATGCTTGGTTTTTGTAAAGACAAGCATAGATTCGATGGCTGGATCTTCCAACATATCGCGCAACAAGGCGTATTTGTTGTTGCGGTCAACGGCAAACAACCACTGGGTGATTTTTGGTTTGTCTTCTATTGTTGGAAGGATATCGATGTGCTCGGGATCTACCAACATTTCAGAAGCCAATTGTTTGATTTCACGGGGTGCAGTGGCTGAGAACAACAAAGTTTGTTTGCGTTCTGCCAACATCAATTTACCAATGGCACGGATATCGGCTACAAAGCCCATATCAAGCATACGGTCACACTCATCCAACACAAAGGTTTGGATGCCTGAAAGGTCGATGAAACCTTGTTCGATCAAATCGAGCAAACGTCCGGGTGTGGCAATGATTACCTGGCAACCGCGACGGATTTCTTGTACTTGGCGCATTTGCGATACACCACCGTATACCAAGGCGATACGTAGGTTTGTTCCGCTGGCGTACTTCTTAAAGTTATCAGAAATCTGATGAGCCAACTCACGCGTTGGAGCCAAAACCAATGCATGTGTTTTGCGTTGGGGGTTGGCCATAATTTGTTGGATAATAGGGATGGCAAATGCCGCCGTTTTTCCAGTACCCGTTGGGGCTGTAGCGAAAAGGTCGCTTCCTTTTAAAATGGTTGGGATGGCCAATGCTTGGATTGGCGTTGGGGTGGTGTAGCCCTGTTCTGAAACAGACTTCACCAAGGGGGCGATTAACCCCAATGATTCAAATGATTGCATGTATGTTTTTTAGATTACTGTCTTCCTGCGAAACACTTCTGAGCTAGTGTTTTTATCGCAAACGAGCAATGAAAGCACGTTGTTAAAGACTGACTCTAGATGAATTAAGCGGCGCAAAGATACAAAGAAAATGTCAACATTGGTATAGTTCCTAGAATTTAAAGTTATATTGGTCGTATTTTTGACCTTGTATGAGCACGCAGGACATTCAATTTAACAAGAATGAAGATTTGAACAAGCAAGACTGGGATTTGGCAAAATCGCGATTGGAGAAAATCTATGGAGGCGGCGGAGAGAAAGCATCGGCCAAGCAAAAAGAGAAAGGGAAAATGCTTTGTCGGGAGCGTGTTGATTACCTGCGCGACCCCAATTCTGAGTGGATAGAGATCGGTGCTTTTGCCGGATATGAAATGTATGCTGAATACGGTGGATGTGTGGGTGGTGGTGTGGTTACTGGCATTGGATATGTATCGGGCAAGCAATGTGTGATTGTGGCCAACGATGCTACGGTGAAAGCCGGTGCATGGTTTCCGATTACCGGCAAAAAGAATTTACGTGCCCAAGAAATCGCCATGGAAAACCGCTTACCCATCATTTATTTGGTGGATAGTGCGGGGGTGTTTTTGCCCATGCAGGACGAGATTTTTGCTGATAAGGAGCATTTCGGACGGATGTTCCGCAACAATGCCCAGATGAGTGCCATGGGTATTACCCAGATTGCGGCGGTGATGGGTAGTTGCGTTGCCGGTGGTGCCTATTTGCCCATCATGAGCGATGAAGCCCTGATTGTAGAAGGCAATGGTAGCATCTTTTTGGCAGGCAGTTACTTGGTGAAGGCGGCGATTGGCGAGGACATCGACAACGAAACGCTGGGTGGTGCCACTACGCAAACAGAGATTTCGGGTGTGATCGACGATAAATTTCCGGATGATCCGTCGTGTTTGGATCGCATTCGTTACATCATGGATAAGATTGGCAAGTACGAGGAAGCGGGATTTGATCGCATCGCATCGTCTCAGCCAACCAAAAAAATGGAGGAGATCTGGGGAATTTTACCCAATGAGCGCAACAAGCCTTACAATTCGGCTGAGGTGATTGAGCGATTGGTGGATAACAGTGAATTTGAGCAGTATAAAGAGGGCTATGGCAAGTCGATTCTGTGCGGTTACGCGCGGATTGATGGCTGGGCGGTGGGTATCGTGGCGAACAACAGAGAAATCGTAAAGAGCAAGAAGGGAGAGATGCAATTTGGCGGGGTGATTTATTCTGACAGTGCGGATAAGGCGGCTCGATTTATTATGAATTGCAATCAGAAGAAGATTCCTTTGCTGTTTTTGCAGGATGTTACTGGGTTTATGGTGGGTAGTAGGAGTGAGCATGGCGGTATCATCAAAGACGGTGCGAAAATGGTGATGGCGATGAGCAACAGCACGGTTCCCAAGTTTACGGTGATCATGGGCAACAGTTATGGGGCGGGCAACTACGCAATGTGCGGAAAGGCTTACGATCCACGTTTGATTGTGGCTTGGCCGGGTGCGAAGATTGCGGTGATGGGTGGCGAACAGGCGGCGAAGACCTTGTTGCAAATAGAAAAAGCGAGTTTGAAGGCGAAGGGCGAGATCATCGATCCGGAGGTTGAGAAGCAATTGTTGGCCAAAATCACAGACCGATACAATGCACAGACTACGCCTTACTATGCTGCGGCGCGCTTATGGGTTGATGCGATCATCTCTCCCATGGATACCCGCAAGTGGATTTCGATGGGCATTGAGGCGGCCAATCACGCGCCTGTGAAGCCGTTTAACCCGGGGATTTTGCAGACCTAAACTGCGTTTGATAGGTTTGTATCCAATCGTTGACGGTCATTTTTTTGGCGAGTTCTGCAAGGAGATTTAGCGGCACGTCTTGGGCTTTTTTGAATCGAACGCAACCTTTTCCCATGTCGATTTTTTTGGTGCTGTACTTGGTCCATTCGCTCTGAAACCAATCCAACAGTGGGCTGCTGGCGTAAAGTCCCATGTGATGCAGGGCGATGTGCGATTTGGTGGAGCCAAGGTTGATGAAGGGCAGCGGCAATTTTGGGTTGCAGTGGTATCCATCGGGGAAAATGCTGTGGGGCACCACGAAGCCAATCATTCCATAACTCATCACTTGCTGAAAGCCTTCGGGCAGGTTTTGCGATAACGTTTCGGCGATGGCTTTGACGATTTCTTGTCGGTCTGCCGGCAATTGCGCGATGTATTCTGCGGGGGTTTGGATGGTTTCTTTGGTCATGGTTTGGGATTTATTTTGGGCCTACTTACATGGCTTTCGTAAGTTTTACAATTTTAAGAACCGAAAATATTTGTCCGCTTATAAAAATTAAGAAGAACGTCAAGATAAGAGGAAAGATAAATGGAGGGTCATTTGACTTGTCTTTTAGTAGTCCAGCTACTAGAATTATTTGAAAAATTGTCAGGCCAATTAAAAATGTCCGATAGAACATTAGTTCATTTTTTTGTCTAATGGATTTAACGGTTGCAGTCAATAAGATAAGTGTTGGAATTGCATAAACCATTGTCCAAAGTCGTGATTTCATTTTCTCTGCTGCATACCTTTTTCCATCGTCAGCCCAATCTTCTATAACTGCTCTGTCACTCACGTCAGCAGGTGTACCCAGAAAAAGGTCGCCAAGCCAAAAAACTAGAATTAGTAGAAGTGTCAGAGTGAATAATATTTGAAGTGCTTTTGTCAAACTAATTGTCTTTTTATTCGGTTAAGTGTCGTCTTTTAGGGTGAGGCATAACGTTTTGGGGCTTGGCGAAGGTGGCGATTTTCACCACAAATGTGTCTGCGGAGCACAGAACTGCCACTTTTGCCAAACCCGTGTTAGCGGCTGGCATTCTATCTGTCGTCTGTTGATTGTCCATTTTAGTTGTCAGTAATTTTAGTCATTTCAAGTCTGCCTGTTTCTTTATTTAAACTATAAATTACCTGGCGTTTTCCAGTTTTAAAGAACGGGATGAATTTTTCTTTAACGAAGGTGTAAAGCACAGTAACATTTCCATTTGAATCTATTTCTTTAACCTTTGAAACAGCGTCCCAATTATCTGTACGAGTTTTAATTTTTTGTGCTTTCCATAAATCTTTTTGTTCGATTGTCTCTGGTGATATTTCATATTTTGTCCAGAAATTATTGCTACTGCCAATATATACAAAGTCTTTATCTCTGTCACCGCTTGTTTTGAAAATTATCCATTTGCCAAGTCGAATAAGTTGTTCGTCTTTGGGTGGCTCTTGTCCATGAAAACTACCTGAACCAATTTTGTTGATACTGTCAAATTTGTCCGAGTATGAATATTCAATGTCGTAGTCGTAAGAATGAAAGTCATTGTAATGATGAATGTTGCGAACTAATAAACCGCCAATATTTTGTTTAATTGTGTCTTGATAGGTCTTGTCGGTAAAAACACTTTCTCCACTGTCCTTGCAAGAAAACAGAGTAGAAATTAAGATTGTCAATATTGAAATTGTCTTTAGTTTCATTGATGTTGGTGTGTCGTCCTATGCTTGCCGCTAACGTTTTGGCGCTTGGCGAAGAAGCGAATTTCGAAGCACAAAACTATCAACCAAGCACAAAAGTTGATACGAGCTAGAATTCTCAATTAACCACCGAACCCGCTTTTTTGCCAAACGCCTGTTATGCGGTCGGCTTTCTTGTATTACCATTGTTTCGTTACGTTTTTAAGTTTATCTGTCTCGAAAATAAGTGAAACTCTGTCAAGCGAAATTGTATCAGAATTGAAGTCCATATATTCAAAAAGTCTATGGTCTTTTAGTTCGCTCTTAATCGCTGATTTTGTCAAGTCAGTTTCATTTATGATTTCAATAAGCTGGTCTAGGTCGTTTTCTGTGTCTGTGTAACCTTCTTTTTGGCAAGTCATTGTCACGCCATGGTCAATAATTGAATAAACGGAAAAAACTGTCACGGCAACCAATAGTGTCAAGCAACACCAAAACACAATTTTCCATTTATTCATTTTTTGTGTTTTTGTTTTTTGTCCAACGTCTGCCAATAGTCCAAAGAAAAATTGTCAATGAAATGTGGAACACCCAATAAATGAAAGTTCCAATGACTTGTCCAACCTGATAACTATCTATTTGACCGCTAAATATTTTGATAACCCCGACTATGGCACCAAGAAATTTAGCAAGTTGTCCAACGATTGCAAGCGTCAGTATGATAGAAACTACTATAAATATGTATCCAAATATTTTTCTTGTTGTCATTGTCTGTCTGTCGTTTGAAGCTGCCGCATAACGTTCCCGCGCTACACGCAGGATGGGATTAAAGATGCGTAATCTTTCGGTTAAAAACAAATGTATCAAATACAAACTATTTTCAAATTAAGCTAATTGCCTAGCTTGCTTGTAGCGTGTGTTGTGCGTTCGGCTTTATTATATATTTATTTTTTCTGTTTCTATGCGGTTATGGTTAAAAGTGTAAGTTAAAAATATGCTAACTATTAATAACCAACTTAAGTTGTAAATTCCAAAAAACTCAAACATTAATATTCCTTTAAAAATAATTGGAATTATGTAAACTAATATTGGTATAAGTATGTAAGACAATAACATTATGTAAAAACCTTTTCGCAGATTTTGAATATAGTATATTTTCGAAAATAAAAAGTAGATACTTGATGATGCAAAGATTCCACTAATCAAAATGTATATGTTTCCATCTAAACTTTCTAAATTTAGTATGTCAAGTATTTTGCCTATTAAATATCCTATTCCAAATAGTGCGAAAAAGCCAATAAAAAATGAAATATAGCTTAGTAAAATCGAACAAATAAAACCTGTCAAAAATTTGCACTTCAAAAGTTTTCGATTTACTAAACAAAATGCAATTCCAAAAATTAACGGATTTAAATTATTCCTCATCACATCAATTGGTGAAACAATCGATAAAAGTAATATGAGGAATGTTGTTAGAATAATGTTTTTCATTGGTCATTTCGATTTTTAAGCTGACGCACAACTAGATTATATACGAAACTAAGACAATCACCTATGATATCCAAATTGCTTGTAAGGTATTGATTTTATTGTATTTGTGATAATTTCGGATTGCGTATTTGTCATTGTATAAAACACACACTAACTAAATATATTATCACCAAATCGAATTGCCTTTACAATTAATTAAAATTGAATTGCATCAATTTCACGATAATTGAATAACAGTAAAAATTCGATGTTTTCTCTGAATTGCTTTTGCCAAGTGGATTCTTCATGGCCGAGTCCTTGGTCGACCTGGGTTTTCCAGTTGCTACCAAAAAAAAGGGGTTCGTTTTTAATGTTGCTTCTATACCCAGACTTTGTCATGATCTTATCAATCCGTTTTTGGGTGGGTCCGTACAAAGAATCGAGTCCCTCGGTGCCGTGCGTAAATAGGAATTTGTGGT
>DBCP01000061.1:22695-22948 GCA_002293105.1 Bacteroidetes bacterium UBA955
GTTGAAAAGCAGGCAGCGGTTCCAAAAACCCCTGGGTATTCGCAAATGGCGTACATTGAAATCAAGCCGCCCATCGAAGAGCCGCCAATGACCGTGTGCGATGGATCCATGTAGGTATTGTTATAGGTCTTGTTGATGAATGGACGGAGCTCGTAGACGATGAATTTGAGGTAGTCGTCGCTGTTTATGGGGTTGTGAAACACATCGGACTGATTCTGTCGTTTTGCCTCCATGATGGCCGCTTTTTCTTTGG
>DBCP01000017.1:0-1818 GCA_002293105.1 Bacteroidetes bacterium UBA955
CAAACCGAGTTTTGGACGCCGTTGATTGGCGGTTTCAATGCCTACAATTTGTGCGCGGTCTATGCCACTGCGTTTTTGTTGACTGAAGGCGATGCAGAACTGCCCATCCAAATGAGCGCTTTGGGCAAAGTCAACGGTCGTTTCGAAGTACTGCGCGGACCCAACCGCATCACGGCCATCGTGGATTATGCCCATACCCCTGATGCATTGAAAAACGTGTTGCAGACCATTAATGAAATCAGAAAGAACAGCGTGAATTTGATCACAGTGGTTGGTTGTGGTGGCAACAGAGACCAAGCCAAGCGTCCTGAAATGGGCAAATTGGCCTCGGCCATGAGCAACCGAGCCATTCTTACCAGCGACAATCCTCGGCTTGAGGACCCCCAATCGATTCTGGAACAAATGGAAGCGGGTGTAGAGCCCCAGAACTACAAGCGCATCGTGAAAATCGTGGATCGCAAAGAAGCCATTAAAACCGCCGTACTGATGGCACAATCCGGCGATATCATTTTGGTCGCTGGAAAAGGACATGAAACATACCAAGACATCCAAGGAGTGAAGCATCCATTTGACGACAAAATCATATTAAGCGAAACCTTTAAACTCATCGAATAAACATAGAGCCATGTTATACTACTTGTTTGAACATCTCGACAAATTGGGCATTGCCGGCGCCGGCGTGTTCAAATACATCTCTTTCCGTGCTTCTTTGGCAGGAATCCTAGGCTTGCTTCTGGCTTTGATTGCCGGCAAAGGCATCATCGGATGGCTGCAGCGCCAACAGATTGGGGAAACCATCCGCGAACTGGGTCTTGAAGGACAAATGCAAAAAAAAGGCACCCCTACCATGGGTGGCATTATCATCATTTTGAGCATCATTATTCCAACGCTTTTGTTGGCGAGACTCGATAACATCTACGTCATTGTGATGATCATAAGCACCATTTGGATGGGCGTGATTGGCGGGATCGACGACTACATCAAGGTATTCAAGAAGGACAAAGAAGGCATGAAGGCCACCACCAAACTCATTGGACAATTGATGTTGGGTGCCATTATCGCTGTAACAATTGACCATACCCACAGTGTGAACCACTTGGAGCTCACCACGAACCTACCCATCACAAAGCATGTTTTAAACTACACCCTTTTGATTCCGGGCGCTCACAATGCTTGGATTATTTACGTTCCGATGATCATTTTCATCGTAATGGCGGTCACCAACGCAGTTAACTTAACGGACGGTATCGACGGTCTAGCAGCAGGCACTACAGCGATTGTGGGCGTGGGATTGGGCATTTTGGCCTATGCTGCAGGTAACATCAAAGTTTCAGAGTATTTGAACATCATTTACGTCCCCAATTCAGGCGAAGTGGTTATTTTCTTGGCTGCCGTGATTGGCGCTTGTTTGGGCTTCTTGTGGTACAATGGCTATCCCGCTCAGGTTTTCATGGGCGATACAGGATCAATGGCCTTGGGCGGCGCTTTGGCAGCCGTGGCGATTATCATCAAAATGGAATTGCTGTTGCCGATTCTCTGCGGCGTTTTCTTGGCTGAGAGCGGATCTGTGATTTTACAAGTGGCTTACTTCAAGTACACCAAAAAGCGCTTTGGCGAGGGAAGAAGGATTTTTCTCATGTCGCCTTTGCACCATCATTTTCAAAAAAAGAACATCCCCGAAAGCAAAATCACGATTCGCTTTTGGTTGATCACCATCGTTTTGGTTTTAGCAACATTGGCATTGATTAAACTGCGTTGAGAAAGAGATTGGTCATATTGGGAGCAGGCGAAAGCGGTACGGGTGCCGCAGTTTTGGGC
>DBCP01000017.1:1947-3732 GCA_002293105.1 Bacteroidetes bacterium UBA955
CACAGCGAAGAAAAAATCTTATCGGCTGATTTGATCATCAAAAGTCCGGGCATTCCCGACAAAGCCCCCCTCGTGGCCGCTGCATTGGCCAAAGGCATTGAGGTGATCGACGAACTAGAATTTGGCTATCGATACACCAATGCCAAATTGATCAGCATTACCGGCACCAATGGCAAAACCACCACCACCCTACTCACATACCATTTGCTGAAGCAAGCGGGCTTGAACGTGGGTTTGGCTGGAAACATCGGTCGCTCATTGGCCCGACAAGTAGCGCAGGAGAATTTCGATTACTACGTGGTAGAAATGAGCAGTTTTCAGCTCGATCGGATCGACCAATACCACAGCCACATCGCCATTTTATGCAACATCACCCCAGACCATTTGGATCGCTACAACTACGATTTAAATGCGTATGCCGATAGCAAAATGCGCATCACCAAGAACCAAACCGCATCTGACTATTTCATTTACTGCGCCGACAATCAACTCACCCTTGAGGCGATGTCGCGCAACCCCTTCACCTCCCAAGCCATTCCGTTCAGCTTACAATCGCAAACGACCAGCGGGGCTTATGGCGAAGGCACAATTCTCAACATCCTCACAAAAGAAAAATTTACACTCGATATGCAAGACTTTACACTCCGCGGGCAACACAATGCCCAAAACAGCATGGCCGCTTCGGTGGCAGCAAGCTTAATGGACGTTCGCAAGGACAGTATCCGCGAAAGCTTTACCAACTTCCAAAACGCTGAGCACCGTCTGGAATTCGTTCAAAAAGTGGGCGGTGTTGACTACATCAACGACTCAAAAGCCACCAACGTCAATTCGGCATGGTACGCGCTTGAGAGCATGGACCGCCCGGTGGTTTGGATCGCAGGCGGCGTAGACAAAGGCAACAATTACGCTGATTTGAAAAACTTGGTGAAAGGCAAGGTGAAAATGATCATCTGCTTGGGCTTGGACAACATCAAGATTCACCAAGCGTTTCAGGCCGATGTAGACCTCATCATCAATACCAGTTCTGCCAAAGAAGCCGTTCACGTTGCGTCGAAAATGGCTGAACAGGGCGATGTGGTTTTGTTGTCCCCGGCTTGTGCGAGTTTCGACTTGTTCGATAGCTACGAAGACCGCGGACGTCAGTTCAAAGAAGCGGTTCGACACCTTTAATCAAATCGGTTAGCGCATGAATTCACAGTTTACTTCCCGTTTCAAAGGCGACAAATGGATTTGGTTTGTCATCATTATCCTGTCGTTGATTGGCATCTTGGCCGTGTATAGCGCCACAGGCACATTGGCTTATTCTAAGCAGGGAGGAAACACCGAGTGGTATTTCTTGCGTCACACCGGTTTCTTGTTAATTGGCCTAGGACTCTTGTATTTCACCCACCTCATCCCCTTCTCCTACTACTCACGCATCAGTCAGATTTTCCTTTGGATATCCATTGGATTGTTGGCCTTAACGCTGGTAATTGGTTCGGAGATCAACAATGCCACACGGGTTATTCCGATCCCCGGTTTGGGCATCACCTTTCAGCCGTCTGACATGGCGAAGCTGTTCTTGGTGATGTATATATCGAGGTATTTGAGCAAGAACCAAGAAGAGATCGACAGTCCGAGGGTCTTCTGGGTCACACTGGGTTACATCCTATTGGTGGTTGGATTGATTGCGCCTGAGAACTTGAGTACTTCATTGGTGGTATTCTTAACCGCGGGGCTGCTCATGTTCATTGGCCGGGTCAACTTCAAGTATATGATGTACCTCTCGCTATCGGGCGTTGGGTT
>DBCP01000014.1:0-2268 GCA_002293105.1 Bacteroidetes bacterium UBA955
CAGTTATCGCTGTTGTTTACGGTATGAACAACGATGTATTTACCACCGCGATAAAAAATCATGGTATCTGATTTCTTGGTGCTGTAAAAAATCTCGTTGGCGCCCAAGCTATCACGAACACTCCATTTAAACTGGGGAGCACCTTTGAAAGAAGCCTTCACTGCTGCTGACATGGCAAAACGTCCACAAGTCAAATTCTTGTAGGTACGGGTTGAGAAAGCACGTGGATTGACCTTCACCTTAAAGCTTCGGATAGATATGGAGGGTTTTGGACAATGTTCGTCGTTTACTGTTACCGTAAACGAATAAGCGACATCCGATGCCATACCCACTGCGGGTGTCCATTCAAAATCGGCATAGGCTTTCCGCTTCTCTGGCCAATCAACTTTATTGGCAACCGTAAATGTTGCACCAGGGATGCCCTTATTCCATTTCAGGTTGGTAGTATCGGGTACCGTTTGATAGGGCGTAAATGTTTCGTCGTCAGACTGCACCTTGAATTTGATTGTTTCTCCTTCACATACTTTATAGGAATATGGACCATCTATGGTTGGGGCTTTATTGTATCCACAATCGTCCTTCACCACAATCTGCATATCACGCCGCGTTTTACCTACCCATCGCCAGACATTGTTCGTATCACGCCGCCACTCCGTCATTTCCATTACCAGCACCGCAACTTCATCGCACTTTGTGGGTGTGAAAATCAAATCCCCAGTACCCGTATCCATGAAGAAACCGCGGGGAGGCTTGGTTTTGGTATTGGGCGCACACTTAATGGTTGTAGGTGGCACGCAATAAGGCGTTAGTGGATACTGTGCCGTGAAAGGGCTTGAATATGGCACCGAGGTATTCGGCGCACTGGCCAGCGCTGGAACCATTCGGTAAGAAATCGAATCATAATCAATTGTATCAATGGCCCCATTGTTATAGTAATAGGCTTGGTTGCAGCAGGCATATCCCACCGGCACATTCGACAATTGGGGCGATGTATTACACTTGCCCTTCATTTTGTTCACATTGCACACATTAATTGTGGCGGTTGTCCAAAAGTCAGCCCATGTAGCCCCCGTAGTAATTGCCGCATTTCTGCAGCACTGATTGTATGCAAATGTCAAATCACAATAGGTAGTCCCCAATCCAACCCCTGTAAAAGGCGATTTTGAAATATCAATATTGGCTTCGTAAGTATGTTCCTCTACCCCGTCACCGGTGTAACTCGTATTGGTGGGTGAACAAGGCGAACTCGCTGTTGAGCATCGAGGTGTAATATCACGTATGCCCGTCCTGGTCATTGCGATGGAATACCTAGAGGTTGAAGCACCTTGGTTATTACCGGCATACCAATACAACAAACTCCAACTCGGTGGAGCACTTGCACCTCTACAGTCACGATAAAACTTAATGATCAACTTATACTTTCCTCCCCCCAAACACTGATATCCCATGTCTGAACCCATAACGTGGTCGGCTTTGGCAGAGGGAGAAAAAGCGAATGAAACAAGGACTATAAATAAAACCTTGATCCACTGAATGCAATCTACTTGATAGCGTTTTTTCATGATACGACAATTACGAAATTAATTGACTTTCACAGCAGTTGCAAACATTTTCATTTGCATTTTTCGCAACAAATGTTGGTCTGATGTACAGCCATGTGAATAGACATCAAAATCAGCCGAAATGTAGCCTGATTGTCTGCAACAAATGACCAAAAAAAATCAAACCCGAATAACCCGAGAAAAACAAAGACGTTTTAACAATAAATTTAAAATTTCAATACCTGTTTCATTGTCTGCCACACGTGCTTTTTCATTTCCACATTGCCACACATGGTAGCAAAAGATGGGAAGCGAATGACGATGCCTTTTTCGGTAGGACGGGCTTTAAACATTTCAGGAATGTTTGTCACTGCGCGATCCGACCATACAAAAATCACCGGTGCCAATCGATCACCAAGCAAAGCAGGACTGTATTCTGCCTCTCCAGCAAATACTATGGGTTCAATATCTTCCGGAATCACAGATTCTTGGTTCACTTTTACGGCACCCATCAATTTGTCGTAGGATATGCGGGTTGTCTCATCCCAATCTGCATCACTTTGATCAAAAAACAGATTGATTATTGTCAATGCGATCATATTTTCGTCGTTTTCTTGCAATTCATTTAATACCGCTACAGGGTTACTCTCACTGAACTTTTGCGCTTCATCTACCGGCATAGTCACCGTCGATTTTTCTGCTACAACTTCATTCACAGACAGTTGCG
>DBCP01000014.1:2324-4461 GCA_002293105.1 Bacteroidetes bacterium UBA955
CCAAAGTAGTATATGCCTTTGGGAAACAAATCTGTCAACAACAAAGGATTTTCAATAATTTGGCGATTTTCTGACATCGGGAATGAAATTGGTATAATTTTGTGCTAGATGAGTTTCGAAATTACGATTGAAAAAACACAAAACAGTAGGATTAATCAATTTGATCCGCAAAATATTGGTTTTGGGAAGATTTTTACGGACCATATGTTTTTGGCAAATTGGAATGGCAGTGAATGGACCAACGCTCGCATTGAGCCATACGGGCCATTGAACTTGAGTCCCGCGACCAGTGCCATCCATTACGGACAGTCGATTTTCGAAGGCATGAAGGCATTTGCGGACAAAAAAACTGGCAAACCGTTGTTGTTTAGACCCCGTGAGAATTGGAAACGCCTTAATCGCTCAGCCGAACGTATGGTGATGCCGGTTGTCCCCGAAGATTTGTTCATGGATGGCTTGAAGGCTTTGATTCAATTGGATGCCGAATGGGTGCCCCAAACAGAAGGCGGATCTTTATACATCCGTCCTTTCATGTTCGCAACAGATGATTTCATCGGGGTAAAACCTTCCGAAAACTATATTTTCGCGATCTTCTGCTGTCCTGTTGGGCCCTATTATACCAAAGCCTTAAAAATCAAGGTTGAGGAAGAGTTTAGCAGAGCGGCACCGGGCGGTGTAGGATTCACAAAATGTGCTGGTAATTACGGCGCAGCAATGTATCCAACCATGCGTGCGCAACAAGAAGGATACGACCAAGTGTTATGGACCGATCCTTTGACCCATACTTTGGTGGAAGAGACAGGTACTACCAACCTATTTGCGGTCTTCCATAACGAAGTTATTACCCCTAAATTGGGCAATACTTTGCTTGCGGGCATCACGCGCGACAGTGTGATTCAAGGCCTTCGCGAATTGGGCCATTCTGTCATTGAGCGAGAACTTTCCGTAGACGAACTAAAAGAGCGTTTGGAAGAAGGTGAACTAAAAGAGATTTTCATCACCGGTACTGCAGCAACCCTTATTCGGATTCAAGGTTTCGGCCATGCGGGCGAATACTTTGAGGTTTTAGATCAAGGCAGTACAGCGATTTCTGACGGAATCAAACAATGGCTCGATGCCATCCGTCATGGCGAGGCAGAAGACGTCTTCAGCTGGAATGAAAGCGTTTAACTTTCAGGAATAACTTATCTTAGAAATTGTGTAACACACTCACACCGAATCCTGTGAGGGTTTTGCCTGTGGTCTTACCCGACTTTTGGTCGCGGAAAGCGTGATGCATCATATTGGGCTCTAAAATCAACGTCCAGTCTTTGTAGATCGAGATTGAAGGTCCTACTGAGAACTTAGCATCCATGGTCAACATCCGCTGCGATAAAATGGGTGAATATTCTGTATTGCTAAAAAAATCACCCGACGTTTTGAGTGTCATACCCGGATTCAATTGCGCAGCAACCCTCCAAGACATTTTACCCAACATAAAATGATATCGCGCGGCCAAAGGAATTGAAAATTTATCGATGCGATACGCCAATTCTCCGGTGGTAATCACGCGTACTTGAGAGAAAGTAGTATCATAAACCCGTACGGTTTGAACGGGCGGAATCATCACAACCAAATCATAAGAATCGATGTTCATTCGCTCCTGAAACTCACGAATTCTCCACTCACCCGAACCAATCATTTCACCATAGCTAAATCCACCGCCCAACATGAATCCATTGCCCATATCCTTGAGCAGCAACGCATGGTAATTGGCATGATACATGTTTCCAAGGACGCTCAATCGGTCGTCTTCGTTAAAATTAATTACCACCCTACTTCCTGTGGTAGCCGCCATCTCTGCATACCACTTCGATTGCAAACGAGCCGGATCCCATTGCGCTTCATATTCGCCTTCCGGAATTTCAAAATAGGTTTTTGTAGGATCCGCGATACCCAACGAAACCACTTCCAATCCCTGGGGATCACAAAGCATTTCTGTTGAATTTTTGTCGCTCTTAACCGCTGCTATTGCCTCCGTTGCTAACTGCAGCATCGGCTGTGCGCTCACGTTCAAAGATTCTTCGCCAGGGCGATTCACACTGAGCGAACGATTGCTATTATTGGTTTGATTCAACGCAGATACATCATTCAACGC